>DEIM01000207.1 GCA_002352485.1 Candidatus Dadabacteria bacterium UBA2774 | reverse complement strand
ATATCGGTGATCGCCAGGTCAAACAGCGTGTTGTCAATCTTGTCCATAGCTTCAGGACCGTCTGAAGCTGTTTCGACGATATAACCGTCTTTTTGGAGCATTATCTCCAAAAACTCCCTCATCCCCGGTTCATCGTCTATAACTATGATCTTATTTTTACTATCCTCCATCTCTTACGTATACCTCGTGAGTAATCTGCGGTGCTTGAGCCTTATTCTTATTGGATTCTCGGCAATGTGATTATAAATGTAGTCCCTTTTCCGGGAGAGCTTTCTACATTTACTTCACCATTATAACCTTCAATTACTTTTTGTACAATTGCAAGACCAAGCCCGGTACCTACCTCCTTAGTTGTAAAAAATGGATCGAAAAGCCTGGATTTAATCTTATCGTCTATACCCCTTCCTTCATCCCTGAACTTAAGGATTACTTTACCGTCTTGGAACTCTGAGCTCAGCGTGACTTTTCCTCCGCCGGGCATTGATTCGATCGAATTCATAAGGAGGTTCCAAACGGCCTGTTTTAATCTGTAAGAATTGGCCCTGACATAAATTTCCTCTTCAATTCCGTTCACGATTTCAATATTGGAGCGTCTTATTGTCTTGGTAAATGAATCGACAGTATCGGAGACTATTTTACCAAGGTCAACCGAGGATTTATTCTTCTGAATAGGCATTGTCAGGATCAGGAAGTCTTCGACAAGTAAATTGAGCCTCTCAACCTCCTGTGTGGCTACTCCGATCAGACGTTCATGCTCATTGGTCGGGGTCATATCTTCTCTGAGAATCTCAACAGCGCCGCTTATTGCAGATAGGGGGTTTCTGAGCTCATGCGCAAGACCCGCTGAAAGCTGTCCTAGAACGGCCATTTTCTCAGAAGTCATAAGACGCTCTTCAAGCTCTTTAACCTCTGTCAAGTCTTGGAAAATGATAATATAACCCTGAAGCTCTTGATCCGTACCTCTGAGATCGGAGGAAGAAAACCCGAGTGTAAGCGTCCTTCCATCTGGCCTGGTGTAAGAGATTTGCTCTCTTTGGCTTGAGCTGAAATTATCTACCTGAAGCCCGGGGATAATAGAGCTTACATCCTTACCTAGCAGATTCTGCCCATCCAGTTCACCCAGAATCTCCCGGCCGGTTTTGTTGAGCGATATGATCTTGCCCTGAAGATCGAGCGTAAGCAGACCGCTTGTCAAACTCTCAAGTATATTCTCGTGGAGGTTCTTTAGCACCCTTAGAGTCTTTTCACTCTCACCGAGCTCGCGCCCCGCCAAACGTATACGGTCTGACAAGTAGCCTCCCAGAATTGCTATGAGTAAAAACCCAGTCAGATGGAAATAGGTGGAAACAAGACCGCCCTCTCCCCAGATAGAATTAGCGCTGGGCAGAGCCCCGCCGTCCAGGGGAAAATTAAGACGCGTTTGGTAATAAACAATCAGAATATAGACTACGCCTGAAACGAGCGCAGTCAGATAGCTGGCAAGCCTTGAAAGCACTATACTGGCATAGATTATGATAAACACATATAGGAAGATAAACGGGCTCGATCTCCCGCCGGTTATATAGATAGCTATTGAAGCAAGCGCTATATCGAACGTGAGCTGGGTTACTTGAAAAAATCTGGGATAACTCTTAAGAGCGGACTGCAAAAATAAGTATATTAAGCTCAGAAAATATACAAAAGCGAGTATTACAACCAGATAAAATGCCTCGGTTTTCGCACCCCTTACATAGTAAACAATCGCCCCCGAGCCAAGTAAAACTGTAGAGAATATAATCCTAAGTACTATTGTGTTTTTGAGCCCGTGGCTTAATTTCCCGAGAAGCTTCATATAAGTCCTAAGAGTAAACTTTGCCTTTACTACATGCAAGACTGAATGGGAACCCAAACTGCATCCCTCAAATCATATAATACTCTTGTTAAGCAGACAACGGTTGAACCCTACGTCCTAATCCGCGAGGGTTGAAATGAGCTTGAACATAGGGAGATACATAGAAACTACAATAACACCCACGGTAGCTCCCAGGAATGTGATCATTAAAGGCTCTAGAGCAGAAAGCAGTGCCGCAACAGCGATATCGACTTCTTCCTCATAAAAATCGGCAATTTTATTGAGCATATCGTCAAGCGCACCCGTCTGCTCACCCACTGCGATCATCTGAATGACCATCGGTGGGAACAGTTTTGGTCTTGTCGAAAGGGGCTCTGCTAGCGTCTGTCCTTCAGTAACAGCTTGTTTCGCCTCTAATATAGCTTCCTCAGTTACTATGTTCCCGGATGCCTTTGCCGTAATATCCAGACCTTCAAGTATGGGTATACCACCTGAGGTAAGAGTAGCAAGAGTCCTGCAGAACCTCGCAATAACAGTTTTTAAAATAAGCGGCCCTACAAGCCACATTCTCAACAGAAATGCATCGAAAAGCCTTCTTATCTTGAATGAGCGTCTATATAGTAATCCAACCAAAAATATTATTGCCCCTATGGCTATGATTATAAAAAGTACATTATGTCTTATGAAAGAGCTCGTATCCACAACAATCTGCGTAAGCGTGGGAAGAGTGGTGCCCATATCCTTAAACATTTCGGCAAATACCGGAACAACAAATATTATTACGACAGCGAGTACCATAATCGCAACGCCGATAACGATAGAAGGGTACACGAGAGCACCTTTGATCTTCCTCTGGATGGAATCCATCTTTTCCAGATAGGAAGCTAGCCTCTGGAGAACGACATCGAGCACACCGCCAGCCTCGGCAGCCCTTATGAGCTGTACGTATAAATTGGAAAAGACCTTGGGATGCTTACCCAAAGCATCAGCGAACGCTGAGCCCGCCTCCACATCCTCTTTTACTTTCGTAATAATGCCCCTGAATTTCTTATTCGGATTTTGCGCCGCCAGTATATCGAGCCCTCTTACGAGCGGGAGGCCCGCGTCTATCATCGTGGAGAGCTGTCTCGTAAACACGACGAGGTCTCTTATGGAAATTCCCTCCAAGCTGAAACTCATACTCAGAAGGCCGCCCTTTTCTTTAATCTTGTTAGGCAGGGGCTGTATCTGCATCTGCCTTAAGCGCGCTAGAACTGCAGATTTGCTCGGAGCTTCCATCTCTCCTTTTTGAAGCGATCCTCTTACCCTGCCTTCCCATACAAATACCGGCATCTATATTCTCCTATATTGAAATACGAATGCATACTTGAATATGTAATTGATCATAACTTTTTATTTTCTAACAGCGCGTTGTCTCATCATCTGAACTGCGTCCGGATCCGATATAATTCGTTTTAGCTCCTCGGGCTCCTGTGATTTATTTAATGCGTCTTCATAGGTTATAAGTTTTCTCAGGTATAGATCAGACAAACTCTGATTGAGTGTCTGCATCTTCCATTTCTCCTGCCCGATCTGCTGCTGAGAATAAATCTGGTGCACTTTATCTTCACGGATGAGATTTCTGATTGCCGGGTTGGGTGTGAGCACTTCAACAGCCAGCACCCTGCCGCCTCCTATTTTCGGAATAAGCGTCTGACACATAATCCCTTCAAGCACAAAAGAGAGCTGCGCCCTTACCTGGGCCTGCTCGTGAGGGGGAAAAACGTCGATTACACGGTTTATGGTCTGAACTGCCGTGTTGGTATGAAGCGTAGCAAGAGTCAAGTGACCGGTCTCAGAAAGGGTCAACGCAATTTTTATAGTCTCAAGGTCCCTCATCTCTCCTATGAGAACAACGTCCGGGTCTTCTCTGAGAACACTCCTTAAAGCATTTGCAAAGCTCTTCGTATCACTCCCGATCTCCCTTTGGTTAACAATGCAGTTCTTGTGTTGGAAAACGTACTCGATCGGGTCCTCTATAGTTACAATGTGCTCATGACGCTCCCTGTTTACCTGATCCACCATACTGGCCAGCGTCGTTGTCTTACCGCTGCCCGTAGGACCCGTTAGTAGAATAAGCCCTCTGGGCTTGCGGGCGAACTCACTAGTTACAGCCGGGAGCCCGAGCTCTTGATAATTTCTAATATGTGCGGGGAGGAGCCTGAAAGCCCCTGCAATTGCGCCTCTTTGGGTAAACACATTACCCCTGAAACGGCCCAAGTTTTCCTTACCGAATGAGAAATCAAGCTCCCAATTTTCTTCGAAGCGGTGTTTTTGCATGTCCGTAAGAACGCTGTAACAAAGCTCCTTGGTTTCCGGTGGAGTGAGTGCGGGATGCTTGAGAGGGACGAGCTTACCGTCGATCCTGAGCATAGGGGGCACGCCTGCCGTAATATGTAAATCAGACGAATCATTTTCAACCATTAAATTTAATAACTGATCTAGTACAACACCCATTTATCAAATCCTCCGTCAATCGTCGGCAGTCGTATTCCTGACCACCTCTTCTATCGATGTTATCCCATGCTTAAGCTTCTCAAGCGCGCTCTGTCTGAGCGTTCTCATACCCTGACGTATAGCCTCTCGTTTTATCTCCAGCGCAGAAGCTCCGCTCAGGACGAACTCCTTAAGCTCTTCGGTCATTCCCATAACTTCATATATTGCAACCCTTCCTTTATAGCCCGTACCCGAGCAGGTCTTACACCCCTCCCCCTGTCCCTTGTAAACGATGTAGTCTGAAACTTCTTTAGGCGCGACCCCAAGGTCTATTAACACCTGTGGAGCAACCTCCGCCTCGTGGCGGCACTCGGGGCATACCACCCTGACAAGCCTCTGTGCAACAACGGAATTTAGCGACGCCGTTACAAGAAACGGCTCGACACCCATGTTGAGGAGTCTTGTAATAGTGGATGGAGCATCATTGGTATGTAGTGTAGAAAGAACCAGGTGACCCGTAAGAGCAGATTTAATTGCTATCTCTGCTGTTTCATAGTCCCTGACCTCTCCGACGAGTATAATGTCGGGGTCCTGTCTTAAGAACGATCTAAGACAAGATGCAAAGGAGAGCCCGATTTCTTCATGTGTCTGTACCTGGTTGACTCCGGGCAGACTGTACTCGACAGGGTCTTCAGCGGTTGAAATGTTGACATCGGCCCGGTTTAGCTCCATTAGACTTGAGTAGAGCGTCGTGGTCTTACCGCTCCCCGTGGGCCCTGTAATCAGAACCATTCCGTAAGGCTGGTATATAGTATCCCTGAACACCCCTAACTGCTGATCTTCAAATCCAAGCTTGGTCAGATCTAGCTGAAGTGAATCCTGATCAAGTATTCTTAATACGACCTTTTCTCCGAATATAGTGGGAACTACCGAAACACGGTATTCCATGGTTTTATTATTAGGAAGCTTTACCTTAATTCGCCCGTCCTGGGGCAGTCTCCGCTCCGCAATATCGAGATTTGACATAACCTTGATTCTTGAGGAGAGCGCGTTTTTAAGCTTGAGAGGAGGGCTCATAATATCATATAGTACGCCGTCAATCCTATATCTGATGCGAAGAGTTTTCTCGTAGGGTTCTATGTGTATATCGCTTGCTTCTTTTCGGTAGGAATCAACCAGAACGTGGTTTACGAGTTTTATTACTGGAGCTTCTTCCGAGGCTTTTTCCAAGTCGTTTATATCTATATCTTCTTCACTTGAAATCTCGATCAGGAAATCGTCCAGATCCCCAAGCAGTTTATCCACGGCTTCCGTGGACTCGCGCTCATGCTCGGAATTTTCCCAGTCCTTCTGGGAGCCGTAGTACTTATCAATAGAATTTTTTACCGATCGCTCGGATGTTACGACTACGTCGATATAGTTTCCGGTTGCAAACTTAAGATCGTCCACTGCGAATATATTAGAAGGATCGGACATTGCTACCGTGAGTGTAGAGCCGTTTTTACTTATCGGGATAAGCTTATGCTTTATTGCCGATTCCCTGGTTACGCACTTAAGCGCATCACCTGAGATATCCATCTTATCCAGATTAACAGTGGGTACACCGTATTGCTTGCTTAGATATGCAACAAGTTGGGGTTCGTCTATATACCCTAAATTAAGGAGTGTCTCACCAAGTCTCTTCCCCGTCTCACGCTGTTCCTGTATCGCTGACTTTAGCTGATCAAGGTTTATTACGTCTTCCTTGATTAGTATGTCGCCCATCTGTGCACTTACTTTTTGCTCTTTCATATTATAGTCTCTATCCTCTATAAAGAATTATCTGAATACTACGTGTAAATTTCTCATTGAATATTACTGGTAATAGCTAAATAAGGACTATAAACAGCGAGGCCCATAAAAATTTAGTCATATTCCCCCTTAATTTAATGACATTTCCCCTTGAAAAGCTCATTTATTAAGTATATTCCGAGTCTTACGCTACTATTATGAAGCAATATCTATGCCATTGAAGATAATCGCCCTCGTTCTCTTATAACTCACTATAAAAAAAGAGAATTCTTATGAATTTGGACAAAGTAGGACAAGATTCCTACTACTCCAATGACGAATATTGTAAAAAATAGGAGACTTAATTTGTCATAATTGGGAATATTCTCTATTATCCCCGGCAATAAAGAGCGTTGGAGCACCCTCATCGATATTAAAACCCGGAGCTTCAGGTAGAATATCGCGCATGTCCGAGAAAGGAACCGTTACGATAGTAGGTGGAGGCTTGGCCGGATCAGAGGCGGCGCATCAGGCATCAAAGCTTGGGCTTCGCGTTGTGCTCTACGAGATGAGACCCGAAGTGCCCTCACCCGCCCATAATTCGGGGGACCTGGCCGAGCTTGTATGCAGTAATTCCCTAAAGTCAGATTCCCTTGATAATGCAAGCGGCATACTCAAGGAAGAGATGAGGCGTCTTGGCTCGCTTATCATAGAAGCCGCTGACAACACGCGCGTTCCGGCAGGAAAAGCGCTTGCGGTAGACCGCCTTAAATTTTCCGACTACATAACTGAAAAAATAGAAAAGAACCCGCTCATCGAAGTAATAAAAAAAGAAATCAAATCTGTAAAATCCATAAAGGGTGAGCATAACGGGCCATTAATCATCTCATCGGGACCTCTGACATCCCCATCTCTGTCAGAGAGCATAAGAGAGCTTACCGACTCTGAGCATCTATACTTTTATGACGCCATATCACCTATCATTGACGCTGAATCAATAGACTACGACGTTGTTTTCAGGGCATCTAGGTACGACAACGGTCAGGACAGCGAAGGCGATTACCTCAATTGCCCTCTAAACAAAGAGCAGTACTACAGGCTCACACAGGAATTGGAGGGAGCAGAGAAGATCGAGACAAGGGATTTTGAGAAGGGGATTTACTTTGAGAGCTGCCTTCCTGTGGAAGTTATAGTCGAGAGAGGAAAGGATACGCTCCGTTTCGGCCCGGCAAGGCCTGTCGGGATCACTGACCCAAAAACCGGCCAATCCCCTTTTGCCGTGGTACAGCTTAGGGTAGAGAACTCTCAGTTCACGATGTACAACATGGTCGGGTTTCAAACAAAGCTCAAGTATCCTGAGCAGAGAAGAGTGTTCCGTATGATCCCAGGTCTTGAGCGCGCTGAGTTCCTTCGCTACGGGAGTGTACACCGAAACACCTATATACACTCTCCCTCTCTTCTTCATCCGACTCTTCAGATGAAAAATGACGATTCTATATACTTCGCGGGACAGATAGTAGGTGTGGAGGGCTATACTGAATCGACTGCCATGGGAATGATTGCAGGAATTAACGCCGCGCGCTATGTGCTCGGCATGAGTCCTGTAAACGTACCTCCTGAGAGCTCTATCGGCTCACTCCTTCGATATATAACAGATGAGAGCGTAAAGCACTTTCAGCCTATGAATATAAATTTCGGCCTATTTCCCCCGATAGCTAAAAGAGTGCCTAAAAATATAAAGAAAAAGCTTATAGCAGAGCGCGCGCTGTCTCAGATTTCGAGTATGCAGGAAGAACCTGGTGACGAATGACTCGGATTTAATCCTAGGTGCAAATTAAGAGCGATAACAAGATATGAGTATTTATTATTCTTGACTAGCCCACAGTTCATGTAAAAGTTGAAAGAACGTTCAAGCAATAACCGACTTAACATTAAAAACACTTGACAACCGTCTGAAATTGATCTAATTTTTAACTAATGTTCCAGAATAGAGCTGAGATTCAATTACCGGATAAAATTTATTTCCGGATCGGTGAAGTAAGCGATTTCACAGGCATAAAACCCTATGTGCTTAGGTACTGGGAAAGTGAATTCGAGGAAATAAACCCGATCAGAAGGAAATCGCAGCGCCTTTACGACCGTGAGGCTATCCATACGATAGCAAAAATTAAAAATATGCTTTACGAGCAGAATTTCACGATCGCCGGCGCTAAGAAAAAGCTTAAAGAAGAAGCTAGCCAAAAACGGGTCAGTACCAAAGTAAACGTATTACTGCACGAAATCCTGGGTGAGCTTAAGTCTATAAAGCAGAATCTGGGATAAATTTTTTATCCGCACTTTCCACTTATATATTATTTGAACTATACGGGGTGTAGCGCAGACTGGTAGCGCATCGGCTCGGGGAGCCGGGGGTCGCCGGTTCGAGTCCGGCCACCCCGACCATAAGAGAGGAAGGATATCGTAAAGAATTTTTCATTTTCTCTCTTGCCGTTAAGCCCCCTTAGTGTATTGTGTATTTCTTTGTAGACTATACTCCTCCAGAAAGTGGTTATATAAATGCCTGTAAGAATTCTGATATCAAACGACGACGGAATAAACTCCAAGGGACTTCACAGACTGCACGAAGCGCTGAGCACTCTTGGAGAGGTATTTGTTGTTGCTCCGGACCGCGATCAAAGTGCGGTGAGCCACTCGCTAAGCCTTTATAGGCCGCTCCGTCTTGACGAAGTTACCGATCACGTCTATACGGTAGACGGTACCCCAACAGACTGCATTAACCTTGCGATAAACGGCATACTTCACGATCTTAAACCAGACCTCGTAGTTTCGGGAATTAACAAGGGTGAGAATCTAGGCGACGATATCACGTACTCGGGCACAGTGAGCGCAGCGATGGAAGGGACCCTTTTGGGAGTACCTTCAATCGCAGTATCGCTTGCGGGAAAAAATGACTATAACTTTGAGGCCGCCTGTCACTACTGCGTTAAGATCTCAAAATACGTACTCAAAAATAAGCTCCCTAAAGACACTCTTTTAAATATAAACATTCCCGGAATCAGTAAATCGGATATAAAAGGGGTCATGGTTACCAGGCAGGGCAAGCGTTTATATGAAGAGCCTGTTGTAGAGAAAACCGACCCGAGGGGCAGGAAATATTACTGGATCGGAGGGGATGCTCTTGGTTTCATACATATAGAGAATTCAGACATTGCGGCAGTCAACGACGGTTACGTATCGGTTACTCCGATAACTCTCGACCTTACAGATTTTGGCTTTATGGATGAGCTCAGAAAAAATCTCGACGGTGAAAAAACATGATAAGAAGACTCTATGACTGGGTTCTCAGCTGGGCGGATACCAGGTTCGGCGTTCCGGTACTTGCGGCAATTTCCTTTATTGAGTCCTCTTTCTTTCCCGTGCCGCCAGACCCACTGCTCATGGCGCTATGTCTGGGCAAACCAAAAAAGTCTTTCTGGTACGCTTTTGTATGCTCGGTCAGCTCCGTTCTGGGCGGTATACTGGGCTACTTTATAGGTCTCGCATTGTGGGAACTGTTGAGCGGTTTCTTCTATACATACCTATTCAGCCCGGAAGCCTTTATGTATGTTGGTGATAAGTATCAGGAAAATGCTTTTATAGCAATATTAGGCGCGGCGCTTACCCCTATACCTTATAAAGTTTTCACAATAGGCGCGGGTGTATTTAAAATCAGTCTCCTGACTTTGATTGCGGCTTCTGTAATCGGACGCTCTGCCAGGTTCTTCATCGAAGCAGGGCTGATATTCTTTTTAGGCGATAGAATAAAATCATTCATAGACAGATACTTTAATATTCTGGTAACACTATTTTTTATACTCTTAGTACTGGGATTTATACTCGTTAAGTTCTATATGAAGTGATTAAAATTACTTAATCGGGGGATACTGATTCTTCGTATATAAGGATAAGTGGTTAAAACCATTAATTTTATGTGTTATTATAATTAAAGGGGGTAGCAAATGGGCGATTTTTATCAAGCAGAAAAAATAGCAACATTACACAAGTTAAACAGAAATAATCTTGTCCAGCTCGAGGAAGAATTAAACGATTACTCCAAGAACCGTCCTATTGCCCTTGTGCTCCCTTGTCTTTACTCTGAGCTCGAGCGGCAGGCGCTTAGAGATATACTGGAGAAATTAAAAGACGTTACATATCTTAACGAAATAATAATCACTCTGGGAAGAGCAGACAAAGAGAAGTTTAAGTACGCTCAGGAATATTTCTCCATACTTCCTCAAAACTACAAGCTCATATGGGATGACGGTGAGAATATAACATCACTCTTTAATCTCTTGAAAGAAAACGGCCTGTATGTGGGGGACCCCGGAAAAGGCAGAGCCGCCTGGATAGCCTACGGATATGTACTTGCCAGAGATGAGAGCGAAGTTATCGCGCTCCATGATTGTGACGTTCTGACATACAGCCGGGAGCTTTTGGCCAGACTCTGTTACCCGCTTGTAAACCCGAATATGGATTATGAGTTTTGTAAAGGATACTACCCACGCGTCACCGATAGGTTATACGGCCGCGTAACAAGGCTATTTATTTATCCTATAATAAGCGCGCTCATTAAAATGGTTGGCCACTTACCTTTTTTGGATTATCTAAACAGCTTCAGGTATCCCCTGGCCGGAGAGTTCTCTATGAAAACCGACCTGGCCAGAATCAACCGGATTCCTTCTGACTGGGGACTTGAGGTAGGCTCTTTGGCTGAGGTTTTCAGAAACGTCTCTCTTAAGAGAGTATGTCAGGTGGATTTAGCAGACAATTACGATCATAAGCACCAGGATATATCGGCCCATGACCCGACTGGAGGGCTTCTTAAAATGTGCGCCGATATATCCAAGTCGCTCTTTAGAACCATATCTTCAGACGGTGTCAGGTTTCCGGAAAGTTTTTTCAGCACTTTAATAGTAACCTATCTCAGGATTGCACAGACCACTATAAAGATGTATGATGACGACGCGGCCATTAACGGCCTCTTTTTTGACAGACACGCCGAGGGGCTCGCCGTTGAAACGTTCGTGCAGGGAATAAAAATCGCCAGTGTTAGCTTCCTTGAAGACCCGTTGGGCTCACAGCTAATCCCCAATTGGAGCAGAGTAACATCTGCCATACCCGACATACTGGAGCAGCTCAAACAAGCAGTAGATGAGGATAATGCCTGAGAATTATCTTGTCTACACCGATCTCGACGGGACTCTGCTCGATCACGACACCTATTCATTCCAACCTGCTTCAGAGGCCCTCAAGCTCCTGGAGAGTAAGAATATTCCACTTATCATATGCACGAGTAAAACCAGGGCTGAAATAGAGTTCTTCAGAAAACTGCTTGGCAATAAGGAACCTTTCATCTCCGAGAACGGCGGAGGGGTTTTTATACCCGATGGCTATTTTAAGAGCGAGTTTGAATACGATAGTGTGATTAAAGGCTACAAAGTAATCGAGTTCGGGACTCCCGCGAAATTACTGAGGCAGACGCTTCAGGATATATCCATTGAAACTGGGATTGAAGTCAGGGGGTTTTCCGACATGAGCGTGAGCGAGCTGTCTGAGCTCACGGGTCTTGACGAGCATACAGCGGGGCTCTCACAGGTGCGGGACTACAGCGAGCCTTTTCTTATTTACGGAGAGGACAAGGAAACCGAAACCATTATAGAGAAAATCAATCTAATAGGATATAGGCACACAAGAGGGGGCAGGTTCCATCATATACTCGGTGAGAACGACAAGGGCAAGGCGGTAAGGAGACTGACCGAGATATACTTAAATGAGCTTGGTCAGGCAACCACTGTCGGGCTTGGTGACAGTCTGAATGATCTGCCCATGCTTACAGAAGTAGATATCCCCGTACTGGTTCAAAAACCCGGAGGGAGGTATGAAGAAGACATCAACCTTAAAAATCTAGTGCACGCAGATGCTCCTGGTCCTTACGGCTGGAACGCCGAAATA
>DEIM01000162.1:5875-19924 GCA_002352485.1 Candidatus Dadabacteria bacterium UBA2774 | reverse complement strand
TTCGATCGTAAGCTCCTTCTTCTTGGGCCTGAGAAGGTAATAACCGAGAAGCGGCACGAATGTCATAGACACAATTCGCGAGGATATGAGCGCGCATGCCATAACAACGGGGAGGCTGTATATAAACTCCCCCGTTGTGCCTGAGATCAATAGAAACGGTATGTAGGCTACAACGTTAGTCGCAGTCGCAAACATTATTGCGCGCGCAAGCTTTGTGGGCCCGAGCCATGCTGAAATTATAGGCGGGTGGCCGATGGCAAGGTTGCTCTTGATAGCATCGTCCGCCACCACAGGGTCGTCCACCAGTAGTCCAAGCGCAATTATAAGCGCTGCGATCGAAACCTGTTGAAGGTCGATGCCGAGTAAATAGCTAAAACCAAAGGTCATAGCCAGTGTTAGAGGTATAGATATGGACATTAGCAGCGCCGAGCGCCATTCCCGAAAACCGATCCAGGCAACGATGATTACGAGTATTACAGCTTCTATGAGGGCTTTCATAAATAGATCCAGGTTTTCCTTTACCTGTAGCGGCTGGTTTGAAGTCTTTGAGATAATAAGGTCATGGGGTAAAAGAGGTTTTAGCTCCGAAAGAGCAATGTCAAACGCAGTGCCAAAGTTTTGGATCTGCTGTTTTTCCCTCATCTGTACGGCTAGAGTGACGGCGCGGCTCCTGTGCCAATTGCCCGAGTCGTCCTGCCACATATAGTAATTGAGCAGGCTCGGAGGGCTCTGGTAGCCCCTTACTATCTCGCCCAGATCGCGCAGATAAAGCGGCACGCCCGAGGTCGTATCGGCTATTGCTACATTCCCTATTTCCTCGACAGAGCTGAAAGCGCCCGAGGGGTAAACGAGCACTTCGGTACCGCCAACCTCGACCTCGCCTCCCGGGATGATGACATTACGCGCGTCTAGCGCATTTTTAATCTTATAGGGGGTAATACCGTATGAAGCGAAAACGTCCTGTGAGTAATCTAGATAAATTCTCTGATCGAGTACCCCGGAGCGCTCCACAATCGAGACTGATTGTAAGGTCTGAAAGGTCTCAGTCATAAGCTCTGTAATATTCTCAAGCTCTCTATAGCTGTATTTATCTCCGTCGACTGATTTTAGCTTTTTCTCTGTTTCGCCCGGATCCCCGATTAGCACCGGGTCCCATGCATCTATGTGGAAGCTCGAAAAACCAAGCCTCTCCCGTGAAAAATCCGATGTGTAGGAGAGAAACTCTTCGTTTTCCACAAGAGAGACAGCATCGAGGCCTATGAATCCCGGGCCGCTTAGCAGAGCTATATTGCTGGCGATGTTTTCCTGCTCAAGTGATTCCGCCAGAAGCTCAAAAACATTTATGAGCGCTTCTGAATCCACAGAGCTTGGAAGCGCTATAATAAAGGACATACGCTCCTGCTCTTGAAATGAAGAGGATTCGCTGCGAGTCTCCACTATGGCTTGTCTGATATTCTTTGCCCGGAGCTCAAGCTCAATCTCACTCTCCTTGGGACTTGCTACGGTGAGCAGCATGGCGGCGGTATTGCCAAAGCCACTATTAAATTTTATTGGGCCCGCCCCTTCAGGGAGCTGGTTGTTCAGGTAATCGAGTCTGAGGTTAATATCGTTGAACTCTTTAGTTGTATCACTAAGACCTTCTTGTAGCTGGATCTGTATGATCGCCACCCCGGGCAGCGTAGTGGACTTAATCGCAAACTCGTCTCCGGGTTTGGGCTCATGGAGTTTGGAGTTCTGTGCGATTGTCTCCTCCATGAGTTTCGTAATCTGCTCTTCGACCTGCTCTGCTGTGGCTCCGGGCCAGGGGCATATTGCCACAGCTACGAGCACAGGGATATAAGGGTCTTTACTCTTGGGCATACTGATAAAGCTGTATGCGCCCCATACTAGAACGGCTACGAGAAAGACCCATGATATATGGCGGTTTTCGGTAAAAAACCGTGCTGTATTGTGGGTATTGGCAATTATTTCGTTATCGTCTCGATGAGCCATGCCTGTTCCGGGTATATAGAGTGACTATTTTAAAATTACGTACTTGAGTATTTCAACTACCTGCTCGGGGGTTCTGGCTGTGGCGCGCGAGGCTGCGTCCACTTCCTTTAAAGCGTGATCGTGCTCCGGGTCGTGAAGCGTGACTACGGGTTTCCCCATTGCACACGCGTAACCCGCGTCAAACGCCGCGTTCCACTGCTTGTACTCAGGTCCGAAGCGAACTATTACTAGGTCAGCGCACTCAATTAAGGTGTTTGTTCGTATGGAGTTGATCCCGGCCCCTTTCCTGTCCCTCCAGAAGTTTGAATCTTCTGCTCCGAGTATTTCCTCACCACATAAGTCGCTTGCGCTGTGATCTGTTACGGGGGAAGAAAACTCAACAGGCAACTCACGGGAGCCTTCCATTATTTTCTCGCGCCAGTCCGTGTGTATTTCACCTGAAAGGTATATTTGCCAGATTCTATCTTCCATATGCGTCTCCGTTTGCAGTTTCTTTACTATGCTTGACTGATACTATTTAATTATGCTCACTATCTGGTCATTACGTACGATCTGGGCGCCTGAGGTTATTACCTGCTCTCCCTCCTCTAGCCCTGAAGTAACTGCGATCCTGTTGCCGAACACACTCCCGAGCTCTACGTCTTTTCTCCGTGCGACTGTCTTGCCCTCGCGTTCTTCAGCGGTAAACACGGCGTAACCATCCCTGTTGTTAACTGATCTTACTACCGAGCCAAGAGGGATCAGCATGATTGCGTTTGTGGAATCTCCCTCGTATACGTTCAGTGAAGCTATCATCCCGGGCTTGAGCAGGTTTTCAGGGTTTTGTATAGTGATTTCTACGTTGAATACTCTGGTACGCGTGTTGGCCGCAGGGGCAATCTCGGTAATACGCCCGGTGAATATCATATCCTGGAGAGACCTAGTGGTAACTTCCATTTCCTCCCCCAGGCTCACGTCCTCTAAAACCACGTCGGGGACCGAAAATAGTACTTTTACTGAGGTAACGTCTGCTAGTGTAAACCCTTTTGAGCCCGGACGCACCAGTGCCCCTACTTCTACATACCTCTTTAGAAGCACTCCGTTTGAGGGAGCCCTAAGGGTGCAGTAAGATAGGTTCTGCTCGGCTTCCACGAGCTGCGCCTCTGAGCTTACCACCTGTGCAGCAGAGACCTTAAAGTTTTTTACAGCCCTGTCGTATTCCGGAGCGGTCATACTTTGCTGTGAATATAGTATCTCAGCTCTCTCGAAATCCTCCGCATCGTTTAAGTGCGTTGCGCGCGCTCCCTGAAGCTGTGCTTTGGCCTCTACTACCTTGGCAAGATACTCAGTCTGATCGATCTGGGCGAGCGGCAAGTCTTTTATGACATTGTCCCCCTCCTGGATGTCTCTGGGTCTTCCATCGGCGCCTTCTGTCTGAAGAATCTCTGTCACGTACCCGTCCACTTTAAAATCCAGATCAACCTGGCTGTAGGGCTGAATGCTCGCTGTGTAGCGAAGCGGCGCGGTTTCGTCCTGAACACTGACTCGCTCGACTTTGATGGGGGTTACGGTCTTTTTATTGTCGTCCCGACCGCATGCTGCAATTAAAGCGGTAACGAGCACAAAAAACATGATTAGTGCGGTATCATATC
The DNA here is from genome assembly GCA_002352485.1 of Candidatus Dadabacteria bacterium UBA2774. Lineage (GTDB taxonomy): Bacteria > Desulfobacterota_D > UBA1144 > Nemesobacterales > UBA2774 > UBA2774. The sequence continues at coordinate 16,301 of DEIM01000162.1, read as the reverse complement.
TCATCATAGCTCTCCGAGGGCCTTTTCCAAATCCGCTCTTGCGGTCCAGTAATCCAGCACCGCCTTTTCATAGTTGTCATTTTTATCTTCAAGCGAGGATTCGGCTTCGAGAAGATCGGTCAAAAGGGCTTCTTGCACCTTGTACTTATTCATGGTCACTCTGAGCTTCTCTCTTGCCGCAATCTGCTCAAGCTCCGTTACGCCAATAAGCACTGATGATTCCTCAAGCTTACGTATCTTGGAGTTAACGTCAATACGCACCTGGGCCTCTGCCTCGCTAAGATCATTTTCAGCTTGCAGTACTTCCTTTTTTTTCTTCGATACCTCTTTCCCCTTCTTTCCCCACTGAAACACATCATATTTGGCGAAGAGCCCCACCGTGGCAATATTCTCTGGCAGAAGCTCGATATTAAAGTTGGCTATGTAGTTGAACTCGACCCCTATCTCGGGGATGTACTTCGCTTTTTTGAGCCGCACTTCATTCTCGGCAAATTCTATATAGAGCTTGGCGGACTTTATCTCGGGTCTCTGTGAGAGGGCAATGTCTTCAGCAGCCTCCTGGTCTATCACATAAGGCTCTGCGTCTGGCACCTCAAGTACTGAGAACGGGGTCTCGATATCCCTTCCCAGGAGTTTGTTCATGCGCTCTTTTTCGGTGGCGAGCTTATTCTGTGTGACAAACCGCTCATATTCAACCTGTGCAAGCCTTGCCTTTACTTCAAGGCTGTCCTGCTCGAGCGCCCTTTCGACGGCTACGTTTCTGTCCACAAGCTCACTAAGGGATTTAAGAAACACTATTTTCTCGTCTTTTGAGCGGAGACTGCTCTGGCTCTTTAGAATGTTGTAGTACTCCTTTTTTACTCTGTCCGCAACTTCCTGGCGGTTTGCTCTGAGCTCCTGGTCAAAGAGCTTCTGCTCGACCTCGCGCTGCTTAACGAAAAGAGATATCTCATAGAGCTGGGAGAGTGGCTGACCGACCGAAGCTGTCAGGTAAGTTGTGAAATTAGGCGCAGTATTAATTGTTGTTTTCTCGGGTGGTATGGGGCCGATGACGGGGAAATTTCCGAAGGCACCTTCTTGAAACGTAAAAGCCTCTTCAGTCAGGTGGTAAAGCTCAAACACGCTGAAATCAAATTCCGGGAACAGCTTGGTCTTAGCGGCGTAAATATCGTCTCCGGCTTTACTCACATCTAGCGCAGCGTTTTCAATGTTGCGGTTTTGTGCCAAAGCCGTAGACACGGCGCCCTGCACGGTGAGGACCTCTACTGTCTCAAGCTCAATAACGACTTCCTCGGAAATAGCCGTTGAGCCTGGGCTAAAGGCATAAATTAAAACCGAGATGAAAATATATATGAATGCAGTGATGGTATGTTCTTTATGCGCAGCTATGAGTATTAAATTAAGAAAAGAGGTCTTGGATGATTCGGATAATGCCGTTTGCGACTTATTCACATCACTCCTCCTGAACTATATTAGCCGTAATACCAATAATAATAAAGATAGGAGTAGTTTATATGATAATAGTGCTTAAATTAATACAAATTTTCTAGCTACGAATGAGGCAATGTCTGACAGCCGCTATACTCTATATATATAAATTCCATACAAAATTTACGTGAAGATAGAGTATTTGTGCAGTTGCACAATGAAGTCTGAAGGGGAAATATCAAGCGTTTTCGGGTCCTTAGCTCTCTTGACACCATCTGGAACAGAGCCCTCTGTTGATTTAACTCTCGCTTGTATTATAATGATAAGTCCGTTTTAGGGTCATTTGTATCAAAAGCCAAGGTATTTAGTAAAGCCAAGGCCTTTAATAACAAGTAAGGAGAGCTAGAATATGGGTACCGTTCATAATCTAAACAATGATTCATTGGAAGTAATATCGGCATCAAGAGAGCTGCGGATAAGGGACAATCTGGAGTCTGAGTATTCCGATATATATACACCTGAGATAATAGAAGCGTTAAAAGCACTATCAGTGTTTAATAAGGACCAAAAAATGCTGATGGAAAAGCGCTATTCCAAAAGATCGCAGAGGTTCCGTAACAAAGAGAGGATACGCTTCCTCGATCCAAGCGACTTTATATCCAGAACAAACATTAAAGTGCAGGACGCAAGGGACGGAAAGTTTGTGGGCACTGAAATACCGCATGACCTTCAGAGGCAGTGGATTCAGGGCACCGGACCTGCGGCAAAGCCTAATACTTCAATTGAAAAAAGCATTCGAAACGTAGCATATGCCCTTCTTTCTGGGGCAGACGGGTGGATGTTCGACGGTGAGGACGCACTTGGACAGATAAGCTCCATGTCACTCGATAATCAGAGAAACCTGAAACTTGCAATCAATAAAGACCCCGTGTTCATGGATACCGCAGAGAAGGTGTCGCGCGAGATGAACAAGTGGTCCAAGGGCTTTTTCGGAAAAGAGATAATCGCCGATTGGAGAAGCCAGCTCGATTTTACGACAAAGATATTCAGGGCAAGAGGGCTTCACCTTGACGACAGACATATTAGAGATGAAAACGGGCTTGCGCTTTCGGCATCCATAGCTGACGTAGTGCTCTACGTAGTTAACAACTATAGAGAGCTTGCGGCACAGAATTCGTCAATTGTTCTTTACCTTCCAAAAATACAGACTGCTGAAGAGGCCGCGTTCTGGAACGAAATCCTGAACGCAGTGGAGGATCACCTGGACCTGCCTCACGGCGCGATAAAGGTTTACGTGCTCATAGAGCAGATAGAGGCGACTTTCCAGCTTATGGAAATAAGGGCCGCGCTAGGAAGACATTTCGCGGGTTACAACACAGGCCGCTGGGACTATATTAACAGCGTATCTGATGCAATGGCCTGGGATCCTACGTTCATTAATCCAAACATAGAATCAATTACAATGACTTACGGCTACATGCGTAACTATGAAGACAGGGTACGAAGAGCCGTAAACACACCCGGAATAAACGGGAACTGCGCACTATGGCAAGGCGGCATGGAACCAAACATCCCCGTTGGCTCTGAAGAGGGCGTTAAGTCGGGTATGGAAAAAGCGCTTGCCGGAGCAGTAAGGGAGCAAAAAGAAGGCGCAAGCGGTAAATGGGTAGCACACTGGAAGATGGTTCATATCATCAGACCAGTATGGGAAAAAGCGGGTGAGGACAATCAGCTCGGCAGAAAGTTCCCAGCTCTTACTTACACCGATGAAGACGCGGACGGGCTAACTCTGCTTGAGCCGGCACCCCGGAGCGTGCGCGGAGCCAGGAACCTTTTAAGTGTCGGGCTTCAGTACGGAAACGCATTCGGACAGGGATTTCAGGCGGCTGCGCTTAAGCCGGCGGACTTTTTCGGAAATGACGACATTCTTTATCTCATGGAAGACGCCGCAACAGGAGAGATCAGGCTCAGCATTCTCTGGGAGTGGATACATAAGAGCGCCCAGTTAAATGAGGCCGATAAGGAAACTAAGGTAAAAAAAGGCGACGTGTTCACGGCGGACCTTTTTGAGAGACTCCTGACTGAGGAGTACGATAAGCTCCTAAAGGCCAAGGACAAAGACGTTCACGACGACTCAAAGCCGACAACGCTTCCAATAGCAAGGGATATCGTGGAGACATACGTGCTCGACGATGTTAAAACTCCTTGGTATATAGACCTTTTGAATATCAACTTAAACAATCACGATTTATCTACAGCTAAACTCAGAATTAAGCAGTACATGGATGCTTTTAGAAAGGACGGCTCGAGAATTACTGAGAACCTGGACTTTCTGCCCGAAGAAGGACTCGATACCTCGCTTATTGACGAGCTCGATACCTTCGAAAGAAAAGTGAAAGAGGCAAAAGAGTGGTTTGCTAACCCCAGGTTTAAAGGGGTAAGAAGGCTTTACTCTGCGCGTCAGGTTGTACAGCAGCAGGGCACGCTAGAGTCTGACTACTCAGTAGCCAGAAAGTACTCTGAGGAGTTCTACTACAGGCTCCGCGAGCTCTTCGCAAAAGGTGAGCAGATAACGAGCTTCGGACCATACTCACCGGGACAGGCAGTGGCGATGAAGCGCATGGGGATTGAAGGTATTTATCTTGGTGGCTGGGCCACATCCGCAAAAGGATCACTCGATGAAGACCCGGGGGCAGACCTTGCCAGCTATCCGCTGAGCCAGGTGCCCGATGAGGCAGCAACCATTGTACGCGCATTACTGACAGCAGATAAGAACCAGACATTCTTCCGCTCAAGAATGTCTGAGAAGGAAAGAAAATCCACCCCAAGGGTCGATTTCAGGCCGTTTATCATAGCCGACGCCGACACAGGGCACGGCGGAGACGCGCATGTAAGAAACTTGATTCGCAGATTCGTCGAGGCGGGCGTTACTGGATATCACATTGAAGACCAGAAGCCCGGTACCAAAAAATGCGGACACCAGGGCGGTAAAGTTCTTGTCCCTGTAGACGAGCAGATAAAGAGACTAAACGGCGCCAGGTTCCAGCTCGATGTTATGAAAGTGCCGGGAATCATTGTCGCCAGAACGGACGCAGAGGCTGCAACACTGCTGGACGGCAGGGGAGACGAAAGGGACCATCCGTTCATACTAGGCGCAACTAATATTGACGTGCCCGGATACAAGAACTGTTATCTGGCAATTCTAAAGAGATTCTTCGATAAGGGCATTACAGACGTAAACGGTTTTATGCTCTACGATATATCTGAAGAAGAGTACGAAGACGCTTATGCCTGGTTTGATAAAGTAGGTCTGACCCCGATAATAGACGAAAGCATTAAGGCTCTAGTAGACGGTAAGGAGAGGAGTATCACCAAGCCGCTCGATAACGCAGCCACCAAGTTTGTCGAGATCTGGGAAGGTGAATCGGGGCTTATGACCTTTGCGCAGGCAGTTGCCGATGAAATGGAATTTAAAATTGAAGAGGGTCGTTCACTCGATATGACAATAGATGAGTGGTTTGAGTTCGCAAAGCATTCATCCTTCCACCATGCAAGGGAGCAAGCGCGCTCAATGGGCATAGAGGCTTCCTGGGACTGTGAGCTTTCAAGGACCCCGGAGGGCTACTATCAGGTGAAAGGCGGCATCGAATATGCGATTGCCAAGTCACTTGCGGTATCTCCTTATGCCGATCTGATATGGATGGAAACAAAAACAGCAAACTTAGAAGAGGCAAGGGAGTTCGCAGAGGCGATACACGCTCAGTACCCGGACCAGATGCTTGCATATAATCTCTCCCCCTCATTTAACTGGGACACAACCGGCATGACGGAAGAAGAGATGATGGTATTTCCAAAGGAGATCGGGAAGCTCGGGTACGTGTTCGACTTTATCACTTACGGCGGACACCAGATAGACGGGCTTGCGTCAGAGGAATTTGCAACCGCCCTTCAGCAGGACGGGATGCTGGCGCTTGCGAGACTTCAGCGTAAGTTCAGACTCCTAGACTCACCGTACAGAACACCGCAGTCACTCGTTGGAGGACCTAGACTGGACGGCGCGCTGTCGGCATCTTCCGGTCGTACTGCCACCACGAAGGCTATGGGTAAAGGCTCTACTCAGGTACAGCACATGGTTGAGACGGAAGTCCCGCCGAAATTACTCGAGCAGTGGCTTGAGCTCTGGACACAGCACTACGGGATTGCAGGACCTCTACATGTAAAGCTTAGACCCAGCAGAGCGGGCTCGGAACTCCTTGAGCTTTCGGTTCAAGATGTGGATGGAAACAAAGTGGCGGACGTTATATTCTCTACACTCCGTGACCGTATGGGCAAGACTATGCTCAGCGTTAGGGACCAGAACACATATGATACGAATTACCGTCAGAAGAGACTTATGGCGCTAATTCACGTATTCCTGATCCACCGCTATAAAGGGGTTTCGGTGCACTATGTTAGCCCAACGGAAGACAACCAGATGCAGACCAAGGGAATGCAGGCGCTCGGTATATATGATGAGGTGAATACCGAGGTGGGTGACATTATTGTTGCGAAAGTAGATATGAAGCGTTTAGAGGGGCTCCTTAACCCTAACCACAAGGAGCTAAAGGATCTTATTGCAAAGAAGCCTCTGTCTAAGCCTAAAGCCAGCGCTAAAAAGACAACAAAAAGTAAAAAATAGTATCTTGTAGCAAATTAAGCCCGAGACCTTTATACTTAAGGTCTCGGGTGCATTAATAACATCGCAGGGGGGTTTAACTATGATACAAGTTTTGCCGCCGGTAATTTTTGCTCTAGGTATAATTGGATTTGTAGTCCTTATAATAATGCGTGCCAGAAAAGAGCAGGACTAGAGTTTGTTTACAAAGGTAGAAGCGGGCGAATGTATAATCGCTTATTGATTGATACCTTCTTTTCGTAATTCCTAGGAACTCTCTTTAATACCTAAAGATTTAACTTAGCTATGATTTCTGATCTTTACGTTAGTGTGTTAATCTCCATCCGGGGATGTTGCGGCATCTTCTGCTGCTGAAGATGCGGATGTAGCTGGTTCTACTGTCTTTTCTTCGGCTTTAGTGTCTTTAGTCTCCTCGTTTTGTACACCAAACGCCTTTTCAAACCCGTAGTCTTCTATAATCGAGTCGTATATTTCACAGGCCTTTGCGTAATCGCCGCTGTCGGATGCCTCTTGCCCTTTTTTCATGCGTTCTCCAATTGCCTTTGAATTCTCGGAATTGAGCTTGCCTTGAAAATTCATATCCATCATCCCTTTAATTACATTCTGGTGATTGTTGAATGTCTCCATCTCGTTTGTGCACTCGCCGTATGCAATCGTTGAAGATATTAAAAGCAGTGATGTAATTATAAGTGTTCTCATCCTAGTCCTCCTTTCTTATAGTCTGTTTAAATTTATATCCTTGACGTTCCCTGGCCTTAACTCTAATGGCGTGCTCGTAGCTATCTACGCATTCCTCCTTGCAGCAGCCGTTCTTTTCAGACCCGCAGTTCTCGCACATTACTACGAGGTCGTCGCAGACAGGGTTTCTGCAATTGGTATAGCGGTCTGTGGGCCCTCCGCACCAGATACACTCTGAAATGGTGCCGCCCTCGGGGTCTACATCCGAGACAAGTCTCTGGTCAAATACGAAGCACTTTCCTTCCCATATAGTATCGGGGTATTTCTGGCAGAAATTTATTATCCCGTCCTTAAGCTGATACACATTGCTAAAACCTTGCTCAACCATATAAGAAGTAGCTTTCTCGCACCTGATGCCGCCTGTGCAGTAGGTGATGATTTTTCTGTCTTTTTTATCCTCTAATGACTTGAGCGCATCTGGAAAATCCCTGAAGTTTTCGATGTCGGGTGTGAGTGCATCTTTGAATTTGCCAACTTTGGATTCATAGTTGTTTCTCGTGTCGAGAATTATAAAGTCCTCACCGCTCTCATATAGCTCTAATAGCTCTTCAGGAGAAATGTAGTGCCCTGTCTTTTTGAGATCGAGCTCTTTGTCCATTCGAATTATCTCTTTTTTTACCCGCACTATCATTTTCTTAAACGGGTTGAAGGTGCTTGTTTCTACTTTAAATACAATATCGGAGAACTGCTCCTGAGCACTAAGATAGGACTGATATCTTTCCATCTGCTCTTTTGAGCCCGAGAGCGAGCCGTTAATCCCTTCTTTGGCAACGAGTACTTTGCCTAGCAGACCTTCTGACTTGCAATAATCCATATGTGATTCGACAAAAGATTCAGGATTGTCGATTTCTGTGAATTTATAAAACAAAATTATATATATCTTCGGTTCTGTATTCATGATCCGGTAATTATAACTGATTGTTCTATTTAACTTAATATACACTCCTTAAGTCGTATGAGCCTCGTATATACGATATCTATAAGGGAGTTATCAGAGTTTTTGTGAATAAAAAGCTTCTTATACGAAAAGAGGGAGCGGGTTTTAAAGCCGCTCCCTCTTTCTTAAAGGAGGATGGAGGATGATTTAAGTGCGTTACTTAAGTTTCAATAATAATATAAAGCACGGGACTTAAATTGTCAAGTACTTTTTTTGTCGTTTTCGCTGAATTCATAATTTTATTATTCCTATGTCATAAGGACTTCATATCTATAAACCGGGTTCTGGTGATTTTGTTTCAAAACTTTATATTCACCTATAAAATCTTCTTATTGAGTTAGAAGATAACTTTGTTAAAACGAAAAGAGGGAGCGGGTTTTAAAGCCGCTCCCTCTTTCTTAAAGGAGGATGGAGGATGATTTAAGTGCGTTACTTAAGTTTCAATAATAATATAAAGGATAGCGCTTAAAATGTCAACAGGAATTTCTACGATGTTAGAATGTTCCGTTTTAACGTGGTTACTGGATTAATCACAGTGGGAGTTGATAGCGGCAGCTGTGGTTCTCGGAATCGTTGGTATTGTTTTCTACAGCGGAAGAAGGGTTAGCGCTTAAATCTATATCCGAACTTATTAATAACCCCGAGGGTCGAGGCTTCGGCCTCCGGGGTTTTATATACTATCTTAGTTCTTAGACTAATAGTTTTTCTCAAATCCAAGTTTTTCCCCTTTATGAATTGCCATACCTATTTGTTCAACAGAGTTGTGCCGGCCATTATACCAAAGTTTCCAAAGCTTGCCGCTTTTAACAGCATATGGTTTGTAGACGGCAGAACTATCCCAGTTTCTATATTTACCCGGTTTGATAATTGGGTTTGCAGGGTGTCTTTCCCAATTATCTACTCCGTCAGGTGAACGTGCGAGACCAATCATCGCACGGTCAATATTTTCAAACCCGATGTAAAACATTACATACCATCCATCGAGTTGAATTACCTGTCCTCCGGTAACTTTATATCCATCCCATCCTTTGTCGTTGGAAGGAAGAAAAACAGGATCTTGGTGTTTCTTCCATTTATATCCGTCCACGCTTGTAGCGTACCCTATCGCGTCCGGTTCATATTGCTCTCCGCCTGAATACCACATTTTATAAATCTTCTCATTTTCATCCCAGATGACATGAGGGACCATGACAGCAACCTTTTCCCATGGCTGGTCTGGATAGAGTACAGGTTTGTCACCGGTCCTTGTCCATGTAATACCGTCGGGACTAGTTGCATAGCCGATATACGAGTTATCATCTGTTTGTCCCGTATACCACATATGGTACAAATCAGAGTGCTTTAAAACTACCGGTCGATTTACACGGGATTCCCATCCTGAAGACAGATTGGGTTTGAGTACAATGATCGGATTACTCCAATTTATTCCATCACTACTTTCGGTTAACGCTATACTCTTCTTTGGGCGCCAGGAGAACCACATGCGGTATAAATCATCTTCCCTCAATACGGAAACATCAAAGGCCGTACCCAAATTGCCTCCAAGTACCGGGTTTCCGTCAAACTTTTTCCAACCCCCGTTGGTATCCGGCAAATTATACCAGAGGATAAAGGATGTAAGTGCAATGATTATTAATAAGATAAAAGCTACTATGTATTTTGTTAATTTCTCCATTTGTATCTACCTATATTGTATCAGACATTCATATAATTGATCGATGAGTATCTGTTCAATGTTTATTAGAAAATTATACGGCATGAAATATTAGCTGTATAATACTGAAATTCAAGATTGAATAATATGTTAGAATAACTTCTGATACTTAGTCATACAATCTTTAGAATGTTAATGCGTAAATGTTTAATATTACAAAAGATAGATCAATATATGTTTTCATCCTTCTGATTATTTTAGTGATAATAGTCGGAACTTCTTTCATTCCACTTAGTAATCAACTCCCCAATCGTGACTCAGGTGTATTTCTTTATATGGGCCAACAAATTCTTGACGGCAGCATCCCTTATCGTGATATATGGGATCACAAAGGTCCAACAATTTATTATGTTAACGCATTTGGACTCCTCATAGCTCAAGGCTCACAGTGGGGAGTATTTTTCTTAGAGCTGCTTTCGCTTTTTATCGCCGCCTCGTTCGGATACATAGTGATGAGTAGATCATTTGGGAGGGCACCCGCAGTTTGCGCTTCTATTTTGTGGATTTTTGGTATTTTTTACTTATTTTTGGATGAATACGAAGGAAACTTTACGGAAGAATACAGCCTTCCTTTAAGCTTTGCTACTATATATTTATTTTTGCAATCGAGGAATTCGAACTCAAAACTTATTTATTTTTTCTTTATTGGGTTCATATTTTCGATTTCCTTTTTGTTTAAACCCAATAGTACCGGTATACAGTTTTCCGTTTTATTATTTATTTTTATTGAGGGAATTTTACAAAATCGGATATATGATCTGATTAAGCGAGTTCTTTCGTTTATTCTAGGCTCATTACTTATTTTGGTTCCTGTTTTATTCTATTTTAAGTGGAACGATGCTCTCAATGATTTATTTGATATTTTTCTGCAATATAACATTTTGTATTCTCAGTCCGGTCTAAAGGATAAAATGGTTTCAATACTTCAAGGACT
>DEIM01000162.1:0-5714 GCA_002352485.1 Candidatus Dadabacteria bacterium UBA2774 | reverse complement strand
GGCAGAATATATTACCATTATTACATTTGCTGGCTTCCGGTATTCGCAGTCTTGACCAGTTACTTTTTTTCCATCATTCTCACGCAAGTCTCTAGTACGGATATTAATGTATTTAAATATAAAGTCGGCGCGAATTACGTATTTATAACTGCACTTCTTATAGCTATGTGCAGCTTAACAAGTTTCATGATTTATCATAATATGAAGGAGATCATATTGTCATATGGGAAGCGGATTTCAGTTATCGATAAAGTTGAAGAACATAGAGACGACGCAGAGTATCTATTGATGTGGGGGGCTGAGGCCTCCGTAAATTATGCTACTAAAATTAAATCTCCTACCCGCTATGTTTATCAGTATCCCTTATATACATGTGGTTATTACACAAAAGAAATGATTAACGAATTCCTTGATGATATTAGGGATAAAAAACCTATGATTGTTGACACATCTTCAACCAACGAATTCATCCCCCCGATCGATGATATTAAGAGAGAACAATGGGCAAACTTTGTATTTGCAGGTAATAGTGGTGTTGATTGTCAGATACAACAGGATATGGGAGAGGTGTTTAACTTTATAAACTCACAATACGAACCGGTAGATACGATTGAAGAGAATGGATGGGTAATATATATTCCAAGACAATAAAAAATGTGAAAATTCAATTTTCCTGGGGAAATGTTGAACTCTAAAGTCAACGCAATGACACTACATTAAAGCTTTTTCATGAGAATTAGAGAATGCTCTGTCTCTTAATTCTTATGAAATAATAGTAATGCATAAAACTAGTACAGAAGACTACTCGGCTTTCATATTCTTTGTTGGTTTTATGTAGTAATCATATGATTCTAATTATGATATAAAGCTGTCTGTCTGATTGAGTGCTATAATGTTGTCAAAAACGGGGGTAGATAATATGAGCATAAATAAGAATTTCACGTCATGGAAGAAGCAGATACTCTATTTCTTAATAATATCGGTTTTCGGCTCCGTTGCGGGTATTGCGCACGGCGTGTTCTTTGACCTCGAATGGTCACAGATACAGAGACTCTCGCTATACGGCATAATCTTTACGACGGTGATCATCTTTCCTGCGCTACTTCTCTTTGAATACGTTTTTGATATAGACAACCAGGCAGAGATCAGGGAGTTAAAAAACAGACTGGAAAAGCTCGAGAGCATCGTACTGGCTCAAGATAAATAATTCATATCCTAGAGTGCGCTTTAGTCCGAATAGTACCTGTTATAGTCACAATAGCACTAATTTATACCACTCCTTTCAGATAATAGGAAAATATAGTAGCATTGATAAGCATTGATAATTACGGATAAGAATGTAATAATCTAGAGTACTATTCTTGAATTATCAAATACATGTGATTACTGTGGGTAAAATTTAATTGTGAGGGAAAAATATGAACTTAAGATTTTTAACTATGTTGGTTTTTATTGGCTTACTTTACGGCTGCAATTTACAGGCGGAAGAGAAACAAACCGTTTCAGCTTCAAATTACGAGATGGATCGTTCGATCCTGCCAATACAACCCCCCAAGCGTGATCCCATAACAGAGTTAGATGCGCGCAATGTAAAAACACCCGAGCGCTTTGATGTAAAAGCCCCTGAGGGCGCGCCCAATATAGTAATAGTGTTAATAGATGATATAGGATTTAGTGCATCAAGTACTTTTGGCGGACCAATTTCAACCCCTACGTTCGACAGGTTAGCTGAAAACGGTCTGCGGTTTAACCGGTTTCATACTACTGCTTTATGCTCACCAACAAGGGCGTCGTTACTTTCAGGAAGGAATCACCATGCAGTTAATGTAGGGTCTGTTATGGAAGTAGCTACCGGCTTTCCCGGCAACCTCGGCCAAAGACCTGATAACGCTAAGTACGTGGCCGAAACACTGCGTCAGAATGGTTACAACACAGCCGCTTTTGGTAAATGGCACGAAACAGCAGCCTGGGAGGTTTCGGTTTCAGGTCCGTTTTTTCGTTGGCCCACAAATTCAGGGTTTGATAAATTCTATGGCTTCATTGGTGGTGAGACCAATCAATGGGACCCTGTTATATATGACGGAGTATCCAAAGTAGAGAAGAAGGACAACGCGGACTATCATTTTACTACCGACATGACTGATGAGGCCATTGAGTGGATGAAATTTCAACATGCAATGACACCGGATAGGCCATTCATGGTTTATTTCGCAACCGGGGCCGTACACGCACCCCATCACGCACCGAAAGAATGGATTGAGAAATACAACGGGCAATTTGACGGCGGCTGGGATAAACTGCGCGAGGAAACCTTTGCGCGTCAAAAGGAGCTTGGCTTAATTCCTGAGAATACCAAATTGGCCCCAAAACCCGAATCGTTGAAAGATTGGGACGAACTTACAGAAGATGAAAAAAAGCTGTTCGCTATACAGATGGAAACATTTGCGGGGTTTACAGAACACACGGATAACGAAGTAGGGCGCCTCGTGGATGCCATAGATGAAATGGGAGTTTTAGATAACACGCTCTTTATATACATTATGGGAGATAATGGATCTAGCGCCGAAGGTGGCTTAAACGGTACGTATAATGAGCTCATAAATCTAAACGGGTTATTTGGCGTAGAGACTATCGAAAGTATGTCAGAAAAAGCTGATGAATGGGGTGGTCCAGAATCTTACCCCCACATGTCCGCCGCCTGGGCTGTTGCTACGGACGTGCCTTTCACCTGGACCAAGCAAATGGCTGCCGATTACGGAGGTACACGAAACGGAATGGTGATGCATTGGCCTAGCGGGTTTTCTTCTAAAGGGGAAATTCGCTCACAATGGCACCATGTAAACGATATTAGCCCGACCATTCTCGAGGCAACGAAATTACCTGAGCCAAAGATGATCAACGGAGTTGAGCAGCGTTCGATGGACGGGGTCAGTATGCTCTATGCTGTCGACGATGAAGATGCCGAGGGCCGTCATACAACGCAATATTTTGAGATGTTTGGCAACAGAGCCATTTATCACGACGGCTGGCTGGCCCGGGTAGTACATCGTGTGCCGTGGGAAGACAAACCCATAAATACGCTCCAGGAAGATAAATGGGAGCTCTATAATACTGAAGAGGACTTTAGTCTCAGTAATGATCTGGCAGAGACAAATCCGGAAAAGTTAGAAGAAATGAAAGCTTTATTTGATAAAGAGGCTGTTAAAAATAATGTTTACCCATTGGATGACCGGGTATATGAGCGATTCAATCCAAAATTAGCGGGCCGCCCTGATTTAATGGGAGATAGAACCAGCTTAACTCTTGCGCAGGGAATGGACGGAATAATGGAAAATGCCTTTATCAATATAAAGAATAACTCTAAAACGATTACGGCGGACCTGGAGCTTAAAGGCAATGACCGGGGAATAATTTTGTCTCAGGGGGGCAAGTTTGGCGGCTGGGCTTTATACATGAATGAGGGTAAGCCCGCTTATACCTATAATTGGTTTGGATTGGAGAGTTATACTGTCACATCACCAAAGGCCATCCCGAAAGGAAATGCGGAGGTGAAGCTGGAATTTGCCTATGAAGGTGGAGAAGAGCTTGGTAAAGGCGGTACCGCTACCCTTTATGTGAACGGAGAAAAGGTCGCTGAAGGTCAAATCGAAAAAACTATACCAGCTGTTTTCTCTGCTGATGAAACTGCGGATGTCGCAAAAGACGATGCTACACAAGTTGCAAACTCTGTGTTTAATGACCTGAAAGATTCTGAATTTACTGGTTATGTTAATAAGGTGGAAATAAGTATTCCCGAAGGACAATAATCTGCAGGAATTTAAACGAGTTTCCATTTAGCAGCGTTTGAGCTTGGGATTATGTAAATGCCATCTGGTTAATTTTCTTCGTGCTTTGCTTAACATGCTTATAAGAGAGGTACTTTCGTTTTTTTAACTCTTTTTCTATGAGGACGGCTATACCTTTGTTCTCACCCGGGACGTTTGACGCTATCCGTGTTGTAGTCATAATATATAAGTAACAAAAGCAGCGGAAGGGAGAACTGAGATATGAAAAGCAGGCTAAGCTTATCTGTAACTCTGTTACTTTTTGTATTGCCGATGATAGGATGCATGCAAACAAAACAAAAAGATGCTGAAGAATCATACTCGGTTTCTCAGATTCAGCGCGGCCGACAGCTTGTTGCCGCGTCCAATTGCAGTGATTGCCACTCACCAAAGATTGAGACCCCGGAAGACGACCTGACCCCCGATCCACAAAGACTCATGTCGGGACATCCTGAAGGCACGCCGCTCCCTGATTTGCCTTATGAGAATATTGGCGCCGAAGGCTGGGAAAGGGTCGTTTATACGACGGATATGACGGTATGGGTTGGCCCCTGGGGCGTAAGCTTCTCAGCTAACCTGACCCCTGATCCCGATACCGGAATCGGCAACTGGACAGCAGATGATTTTATAAATACCATGCGCACAGGTACGCACATGGGAATGGGAAGAGAGCTAATAGCCCCGATGCCCTGGGAGGACTACGCGAATTATAGCGATGATGACCTTATGGCAATCTATGCATATATGAGAACTCTAACCCCTATCCGGAACAAAGTACCTGCTCCTATCCCTCCAGACGACCCGTTATTTCAATGACGGCAGTGCATATATAGCGGCGCCTTAACATACCCCACCGGAAAAACTCGGGTGGGGCAATTCCAACTTTACTAAATATGATTTACGGATTACTTAGTGTTCTGTGGTTTTCTCTTTTAGAATCTCAAGTATCGGTTTTGGCGTGCCGTCCGTGTTAGGCGGTAATATCGGGTATTCAACTTTTGGCTGATCACCGGTCAGTGTTAATAAGAAAGCAGTGATCTTATCAACATCCTCGTCCGTAATCTCGATTCCCAACTGTGCCGAGCCCATAACACCAACAGCTTGCTTAAGGCTCCAAACTTTACCGGAATGGAAGTAGGGTGGAGTTAGCTGAATGTCGCGGAGCGTGGGTACTTTAAAAACAAACTTATCGCTTTCTGTATTGGTAACCGCAAAACGTCCTTTATCATCAGGCGGGAGTATATCAGCACCTGGTTTCTGAACTAATCCAAATGGGAAATAGCCGCTACCGCCCATATTAATCCCATTGTGGCAACTGGCACATCCCTTATCGACAAAAAGGCCGAGGCCTTCTTTCTCCTGAGCGTTAAGTGCCTCTTGATTACCAGAAAGGTATTGGTCAAAGCGTGAGTTAGGTGTGAGCAAGGTTGCTTCAAATGCTTCAATTGCCTTAACCGTGTTATCGAAAGAAACGGGGTTCTTATCCTCAGGGAAAGATTTAGTAAATAGCGCAACGTACTCAGGCATGCTGCTTAAAGTTTCTACGACCCGTTCCGGGGAGTTATTCATCTCAACCGATGCCTGCACCGGACCCTTGGCTTGCTCGGCGAGGTCCTTGGCCCTACCGTCCCAGAACTGAGCGATGTTAAATACGGAGTTAAGCACTGTCGGGGCGTTCCTTGGGCCCCTTTGCCATGCATGGCCGACTGAGGTCTCCTGAAGGTCAACGCCGCCGGTTCCAAGATTATGACAAGTATTGCAGCTAATGAGATTGGATGCAGATAGCCTGGGCTCAAAAAAAAGCATCTTCCCAAGCTCTACTTTCTCAGGGGTTATGGGGTTGTTATCAAGCTCGGGCGGACTGTCGGGCACAGGTTTAAACAGAGCCTG
>DEIM01000061.1:10398-16236 GCA_002352485.1 Candidatus Dadabacteria bacterium UBA2774 | reverse complement strand
AGGAAGGAGAGTATATGGATCGAAATAAGGGCAAATTTCTTTTTACTCTCCGTAAGTGTTCTCGTGCTTCTGTAAGATCCGTAAACGACTACTAGAGCCAATAAGATAAGTAATATAGCTTCAAATATGCCCGGGGGGTTAAGAAAAATCAGGTTGTTGATCGCAGTTTCCATTAGAATAAATTTACCACATAAGACTCAAGGTTTTGTCTTTGATTTAGAATATGAGGAATTCACCCGCCCTCATAATAACCTTGCCGTCGACCTCTACAGTTGGCCGCATAATTACGCCGTCCAGGTGACTCGCTACCCTTATTACCCCTCCCATGCTCTTGTTGTCGCCAAACGCAATATGCACTGTGCCTATGACCTTTTCGTCCTCAAGCACGTTTCCGGTTATAAGAGCTTTGTCATGCGTGCCGATGCCAAGCTCCGCAAGATTATAAGCCTCTTTCCCGTGCGGCCTCATTATGGAATCCAGTTTTTCAGCCGCCTCACCTCCCGAGATATCAACAGCGTAGCCGTCTTCTACTTTTATTCGTATTACCTCTCCTTCGAGTATCCCCACGCCTGCCATCGAGCCGTCCATAACTACAGTGCCGCTTGATTTTCCCTCCAGAGGCGCAGCGTACGCTTCCCCGGCGGGAAGGTTGCTGAAGTCCCCGGGATTGTGGTTAAGACCTGTGTCAGAGTGTCCGTCTCTACTCTCAAGAACGAGGTTTATGTCCGTGCCTTTCTCTGATGTAACCCTTACGTTCGTACCTGCGCTTAATATATCAGCAAGCTTATTACTCTTCTCGGCTATCTGATTAAAGTCGGCGTTAAGTGTCCTTATCATCATGTCTTCCGTAATTCCGGGAAGTGTTGCTATCCTTACGCCCGCTTTACTCGCCTCTCTCCTTGAGTCCGTATGGCTAAGCGACTTAGAAGTTGGTATAAGCACTACGTTTACAGATTTCATAAGCCCTGCTACCGCCTCAGGCGGCTCCTCGCCGTTTGATTCCCTTGGCGTTATCTCCGTAATCATTGCCTCGGCCCCGGCTTCTTGGGATGCTTCCCAGAGGGCGTACCCGATTGATCTTGCGGGCTCGTCGGTTATCACCAGCACGCTTTCACCCGCCTTAACAGCCATACAGTCATTCACCGCGATCCTCGCGGCGCTCAATAATTTTTCGTTAAAAGATTCAGCCATGTCACAAGTCTCCGTTAGATTTTCTTTTCTATAGTTTGAGAAATAGTATACTATGCACCATACAATGCCGGGTTGTAAATTTATTTACACTTCATTTTATAAAACCCGAATACGGATAAGCCAAAAGAGAAGGAGTTCTTGATGCCTAAAGTCGGAATAGTCGCGCCCTACTGGAGCGATATTACAATGGACGAGCTTGTAGAGTATGCACAGCTTGCGGAAGAGCTCGGCTACGACTCGATTTGGGTGCCCGAGATGTGGGGTAGAGACGCATTCTCGCTCATCGGCCATCTAGCGGCGAACACAAGTAAAATTAAACTCGCAACCGGGATAATCTCCGTCTTCAGCAGAACTCCAGGGGTGATCGCCCAGACCGCCGCTACACTTGATGAAATATCAGGCGGGCGCATCATGCTCGGGCTTGGTACCAGCGGCCCCATAGTTATTGAGAACTGGCACGGAATAAAATACGAGAAACCCCTCCAGAGGACAAAGGAATACGTAGAGATCATAAAATCGGCTCTTAACTTTGAAAGGGTAAATTACGAGGGCGAGATATTTAAGCTCAAGAATTTCAAGCTTCAGTTTAAACCCATTAGGAGTGATATACCCATACTCATTGCAGCTATAGGGCCAAAGAATACGTATCTTGCAGGCGAAGTGGCAGACGGCTGGATACCTTTTCTCATTCCGATCCAGGGGTTAGGGGATGCCGGGCAACACCTGTCTGAAGGTGCCAAGTCAGCGGGCAGGGACATAAGTGAAATAAATATTTGCCCTTATATTGCATCAGCAATATCAAGTGACGAGAAATCTTCCAAAAAAGCACTTCAGGAGCATATCTCCTACTACATTGGCACAATGGGCACGTATTACTACAATAGCGTCAGCCGGCACGGTTTTGAGAATGAAGCCAATCAGATACTAAAAGCGTGGAAAAATAAGGATAGGGTGAAAGCTCTTGTGAGCGTAAGCGACCGCATGCTCGATTCGCTTTCAATCTGGGGCACTGCTGAAAAGGGTAGGGCGCTACTTAAAAACTACCGCGCTCAGGGCGTCGATACTCCTATACTGCTTTTTCCTCCCAAGGCCTCGCGCCAGGTTGTAAGGGAGACAATCGAGTCCCTCGCACCCGGCAGTTAAGTTTCTCTTTTTAATATAGCTATCAGTTTGTTATGAATTCCCTTAGTACCGCACCAGTACCGTTTTGTCTGAGCTTCTTAAGCGCTCGTCTTTCAATCTGCCTGATGCGCTCCCTGGTCAAACTGTAGCGGCATCCTATCTCATCTAGCGTGTAGGAATCGTCGTACCCGATACCAAAGCGCATTCTAAGGATATCCTCTTCCCTGTCGCTCAGGTTTGATAGGGCTTCCTTGATCTTATTCTGCATGGAAACGTTTGAGAGCAGGGTATCCGTCGGTAGCCCCTCGTCTGGGATATAATCCACAAAGCTGTTTTTTCCTTCCTGGCTGTTGGCGCTTACGGCATCTAGATAAATAATGCTCGTTGAAGTTGCTTTCATGACTTTGTTAACCTTTTTCAGACTAAGTCCGGTCTTCTTAGCAACGTCTTCTATTTCGGGCTTATCGCCTTTTTCATTAGTCAGCATATTTATGGTCTTGTTAATTTTGTTGGATTGCTCCAGCACCCTTACCGGCACTCTTATAACTCTTGTCTGATCAAATAATGATCTTGTTATGCTCTGAATAATCCACCAGGAGGCATAAGTAGAGAATCTGTAACCTTTTGACGGCTCGAATTTCTCAACAGCCTTTATTAGGCCCAGGTTCCCTTCCTGAACCAGATCGGCAAGCGGTAAACCGCGGCCTATATAGTTCTTTGCTATACTCACCACCAGCCTCAGGTTGGATTTTGTGAACCTTTCCTTATAGAGTATTTCCTGGTTCCTGTAAACTCTCATTAGAGCGCTTACCCTATTAAGGTTTTTCTTCAGGAGCCCCCTTTCACACAGCTTCCCAGAGTTCTTAGGGGTTTCGTGTTTCTCATCCTTTACCCGGCAGGTGCATACGTTTGAACGGGTTTTACGCTCCAGTTTCTTCGTTAGCTGATCGATAGTTCCTTCAAGCTTGAGCGCTCTTGCGCAGTAAGTCTTTATTTTAGTCGCTATCTGGAATTCCTCTTTTGCAGTTAGAAGCGATTCCTCACCCACGTCTTTAAAGTAGGTCTGCAGCAGTCTGTAATCATCATCTGCAATTCCTTTGCTCTTGGGTTTCTGGGTTCTCGCTCCCTTCCCGGAGTTGAACTGGTCCGATACGATCGAGCTCTTCTGCCCCTTTTGGTCTGAGTAGTCTGAGTAGTTCAAATATTTGTCCCCCTTCAAACTATTTTGTCTATCCATGTTACTACGCTCCATTTTTATCCTCCATCCTTCATTTACTTTTTGTTATCGCTCCTCTGCTAATCTTATAAGCAATGTTCATGCCACTTGAAGTACGATATGTAATGGGCTGTTATTATTACAGAAACCTCTTGCGCTACTGTGATAGGTGGTAAATCGATGTAAATTTGCAGATGACAAAATTTGTCAGATTGATGACAATCGGTACATAATTTTGTCTTACCTTCGGTAAGGCTATTTCTTTTTGTATAGGCAAAATAACCTTTTTTTTCGACTCAAATCCGAATTGAGGGGACAAAGTTATTGACAACACGGTAGTTTGAAGCGAATATTAGCTCAGCAGCGCGAAGTTGCTAACGCATTAAATATCTAAATGAGGCTATCCCAAAAAATTATCCCAAAATATTGTAAGAGGTTTAATATATGAAAATCTTAGTCACGGGCGGCGCGGGGTTTATCGGGTCCTGGGTTGCAGATGCATTCATAGCAGAAGGTCACGAGGTTTTAGTGCTCGACAACTTGTCCTCAGGCATTATCGAGAACCTGCCTCAGAAGGCAGAATTTATACAGGGCGATATTACAGATCGCGAGGTTGTGGATAAAGTAATCTCAGGGTTTAAACCAGATATTGTAAACCACCACGCGGCCCAAATAGACGTACGTAAGTCTCTTGAGAATCCGATGTTCGATGCGGGCGTTAATATTATCGGCTCCCTGAATCTCCTTGAATCGTGTGTGTCTAATAGCGTCGGGAAATTCATTTTCGCATCCACCGGAGGAGCAATTTACGGCGAGCCCGAAGACATCCCGGCCGATGAGAGTACTCCCCCAATGCCCATTTCCCCATACGGAACTTCAAAGTACGCCGTAGAAAAATATCTTCAGTACTATAAACACATTCATTCGCTCGATTACGTAGCGCTTCGCTACGCTAACGTCTACGGTCCCAGACAAAATCCGCACGGAGAAGCAGGGGTTATCGCAATATTTTGCAGCCGTATGCTGTCCTCAGATGATTGCCTTGTCTTCGGTGACGGTAAGCAGACCAGGGACTACGTATATGCGGGCGATGTAGCGCGCGCCAATGTACTCGCTCTAGGAGCCTCTGAAGGAAGCTATAACATAGGTACGGAGATCGAAACCTCTGTAAACGGTCTGATCGACGAGCTTAAGTCAGCATCGGGTGAAGATTTCAATGTGAAGTACATGGACCCGCGCCCGGGCGAGGTACAGAGTATCAGTCTTGACGTTAAGCTTGCCGGAAAAGTGCTCGGATGGACGCCTGAGACAGCTCTTAGCGAGGGCATTAAAAATACCTGGCTATGGTTTAAGGAAAATAGTGCAGTTTAACACTAAAAACACATCACTTTAGATTGTTTTCAAAACCCCCAATTGCGAAACGCCTATCTTAGGGTATCTTTAATTGGCCCGGAGGTATATATGACCAAGAGTAAAGAAGAATTAGATTACGATGTAAGAATTGTAGACAGGAATATTAGGGAAGGCGAGGTTTCCAAAAAAGATTACAATAAATATGTAAAAGGCCTGCCTGATGTTGAAGAAAAGGGCGAGCCCCTTGTTTTCGAGGACGAAATCGCAGAGGAAGAAGCACAGCTAGAGCAAGAACCAGAAGCTGCACCGGAAGAGGAAGAGACTGAAGAAGAGGAAGAGACCGAATGAAGTGGGACTATAAGGTAATCTCAGTAGACAAGCTATTTCATGAAAACGGTGATCACGATATAGCTGTATCAAAAGACGCCGCCTCCGCGAGGCGTACTAAACTGGGCGATGGTATAGAGTCGAGCCTAAAGAAGCTCGGTGAAGAGTCCTGGGAGCTTGTTACTATTGCGGGTGAGTTCGGAATATTCAAAAAGCCGGCTGCTTAATATTCAACTAACACGCTAAAATCCTTTAGATTTGTATTATTCCCATTCTATAGTGCCAGGTGGTTTTGTGGATATATCATATACCACACGGTTTATTCCTTTCACTTCGTTAATAATCCTGACAGAGATTTTCTCAAGTGTTTCTGCGGGTATTCTCGCCCACTTTGCTGTCATTCCATCAAGGCTCGTTACAGCCCTTAGTGCTATCACGTTCTCATACGTACGCTCATCACCCATCACACCCACGGTTTTAACCGGTAGGAAAACGCAGAAAGCCTGCCAGATGTCGTCGTAAATTCCCGCTTTTTTTATCTCATCTATAAATATATGGTCGGCTAGTCTAAGCACATCGAGCCTTTCCTCTGTAATCTCCCCCATAATCCTGATTGCCAGTCCCGGGCC
>DEIM01000061.1:0-10341 GCA_002352485.1 Candidatus Dadabacteria bacterium UBA2774 | reverse complement strand
ACCTCGTCTTTAAATAGTTCTCTTAAAGGCTCGATGAGCTTAAGGTCCATTTTCTCTGGCAGCCCGCCGACGTTATGGTGAGACTTTATCGTGGCCGACGGGCCCTTTACGCTCACGCTTTCAATCACGTCCGGGTAAAGCGTCCCCTGCGCCAGATACTCGGCCCCGCTCATCTGAGATGACTCTTCTTCAAAAACCCTGATGAACTCCTCGCCTATAATCTTCCTCTTCCTTTCCGGGTCCGTCACATCACGAAGCTTCTCTAAAAACCTGTCTTTAGCGTCCACATGAATCAGATTCAGCCCCATATCCCTAAAAGAGCTTACTACCTCCTCTGCTTCGTTTAACCTCATCATCCCCGTGTCCACAAATATGCAGTGCAGCCTGTCCCATATAGCGTGCTGTATTATGAGCGCCGCCACAGCGGAGTCTACTCCGCCCGAGAGTCCGCATACTACCTGCGAGTTTCCCACCTTCTCTCTTATTTCGTTTATCGCGGTTTCAGCGAATGATTTCGGAGTCCATGAGTTTTCACACCCCGCAATTTTATGTACGAAGTTAGATAGTATTTCTTTACCGCAGTCCGTGTGGACTACCTCAGGGTGAAACTGGGTGCCCCAAAATTTAATTTTTTCGCTTTTTACTCCGGCTTGAGGCGAGTTGTCGCTTCTGGCTATGACCGAAAACCCTTCGGGCAAATCCAATACCCGGTCTCCGTGAGACATCCACACTTCACTCTCGCCGGCAATTCCTGAGAAGATGTCAGAGTCGTCAAGAACGCTCAGCTTAGCAGGCCCGAACTCGCGTTTCTCCGAGCGCTCCACTGTGCCTCCCAACAGGTGCACTGTTATCTGAAGCCCGTAGCAAATGCCCAGTATGGGCAAACCCATCTCGAATATCGCGGCGTCTATTGTCGGGTGGTTATCGTCCCAAACGCTTGAAGGGCCCCCTGAAAGAATAATAGCTCTAGGGTTTGTTTCAGATATTTCCTCTAAGGTTATGTTGTAGGGTTTTATCTCGGAATATACGCCCAGCTCCCGTACTCTCCTAGCAATCAGCTGGGTATACTGTGAGCCAAAATCAAGGACTAATATAGTTTCTCTCATATTTGAATCGGAAGAAAAAGATTAAATCGAACTTTGTTTAAAAATAAGCTAAAGATCTTAAATATTAGGATTACTCGATTCTGTAATTAGGGGCTTCCTTAGTGATTATCACATCGTGAACATGCCCTTCGCGAAGCCCGGCATTGGAGACTTTAATAAATCTCGCTTTGGTCCTGAGCTCATTTATTGTTCTACAGCCCGTGTACCCCATTCCGGCTCTGAGTCCTCCGACCAATTGATAAATCATTGCGCCCAGTGGTCCCCTGTAAGGAATCCTGCCCTCTATACCTTCGGGTACCAGTTTTGAATCTATCATTTCATCGCCGATATTCTGTGCATAACGGTCGCGGCTGCTCCCTTTTTTCATCGCCTCAATCGAGCCCATACCTCTGTACACCTTATATGTACGGCCCTGAAATAAGATTACTTCGCCCGGGGCTTCGTCTGTTCCGGCGAAAAGGTTTCCTATCATTACAGAGTTTGCGCCTGCTACAAGGGCTTTTGCGATATCTCCTGAATACTTTATCCCCCCGTCGGCAATTGCAGGTATACCGTACTTTTCCGTCACTTGTGCAACGTCCTGAATGGCCGATATCTGAGGCATGCCGATTCCGGCGATTACACGAGTAGTACATATAGAGCCTGGGCCTACCCCGATCTTCACGCCGTCTGCGCCTGCTTTTATGAGCGCCTCGGCAGCCTCCCCCGTGGCTATGTTGCCCGCTATTATCTCAATGCCTGAAAAGTTTTTCTTTGTATCGGCTACCGCGTCGATAACCATTTTTGAATGACCGTGGGCGGTGTCTATGATGATTACGTCGCACCCGACTTTTATCAGGGACTCTATCCTCTCCTCCCTGTCCATGCCTACGCCCACTGCGGCCCCGCATCTCAGTCTCCCCATGTCGTCCTTACAGGCAGTAGGATATTTCTCTATTTTCTCAATATCCTTCATTGTAATAAGTCCGCGGAGTCTGAACTTCTTATCAACTACAGGAAGTTTTTCTATCTTGTATTTATGAAGAAGCTCCTTTGCTTCCTCAAGGTTCGATCCGTCTTCCACCGTAATGAGCCTCTTCTTCGGAGTCATTATCTGCTTAACCTTATAATCCAGATTCTTCTCGAACCTAAGGTCTCTGAAAGTTACGATACCCAGGAGGGTGTCGTCCTCTTTGGTTACGGGGAGGCCTGTAATGTTTTGTTTCAGCATGATTTCCAGTGCGTCCTCTACCCGGTGCTCTGCCCGCACGGTAAGTGGGTTTATGATCATGCCGCTTTCGTACTTTTTAACTTTCTTTACTTCTGCTGTCTGCTGGTCTATTTCGAGATTTCTGTGAATAATGCCGATCCCGCCCTCCTGCGCCATCGCTATGGCTGTCTTAGCTTCTGTCACAGTATCCATAGCCGCGCTTAAAAGCGGGGTGTTGAGTTTTATTTTGGCGGTTAGCTTTGTGGAAACGTCCACTTCATTAGGCAAAATCTCAGAGTACGCAGGCTTTAAAAGAACATCATCGAAAGTCAAACATTCTTCTACAAAATCAGCGCTCATTCTCTATTACCTTTTTGTTGTCCGTTTTGTAGTTGTCTTGCTTTGGGTTTTGGTCCCGGTTTTTGCCGTGGTTTTCGGTTTAGCTTTTGCTGTAGTTTTAGCCGCTGCTTTAGGCGCCGTTTTGGGTTTTGCTTTTGGCTCGGCTTTAGCTTTAGTAGCTTTAGGCTTTTGTGGTGCCTTGGCTGCTGTTTTAGCTCCTGCTTTCTTCGCAGTTTTTGCCTCAGACGCTGCTTTTGCCTCTTGAGCAACTGCAATCAGTCTTGCAGGAGTTTTTACAATCTCTATTATTTTCTTTCTCATCTCGGGGAGAGTTACACCAAGCTCTATTTCTATCTCCTGGTCTTTTTCACCGAGATTGATGAACACTGGAAGCACCCCTACGTAGGTTTTTGAGTCTACGCGTTCAAAACCAAGAGCTTTTAGAAGCTTTTTGGGCAATGTTGGAAAATCAAGAGTTGCGATCTCAGCCGTTTCCTGTGGTAGCAGGCCGTCTTGGCTTACACTAATTTTGAGACGGGTGGATTTCATAATAACCTCACTTGGTACAAATAGAAAACGTCCCGTATTTATTTAAATACACTAAATAACCCTTTTTCTTAAATCTTCTGATTTTGTAAGAGATCAGAGTGAGTAGCAATAATATTATCTGCTATTATCCCAATTATTGTACTTGAGTCGGTGCAGGATAGCAAGGAAATTCTTAATGCATGCATTTGTTTATAGTGCATGGGTGAAAGTGTTATTCGATTGTAGAATCTTCGTAATTTACTACCTGAAGGTTGTACTTTAAGCCCAATACGGTGCTGTCATATGGGAAAACAGCGTAAAACGGGATAGATTGACCCGGTTGAATATCATAGTTCAGCCCTGAGAGCTTTTTCATGTCATAGTAGTCTATGTCGCCGTTTTTCTTTTTAAGCTTAAAGACTATATCTTCAACTTTAGAAACCTTAAGCTCGTTCTCGCTGAATGTATTACCGGCATATATAGTATCCTCATACAGGGTTTTCCCTGCAGATACAAATTCGCTTTTTATTTGTATGTAATGGATTGGCCTGTCGGATATATTCTGAATCATTCCCGTTACCACGTACAGCGGTCCGTATCTCGTGTTCATCCAATTACCGCTGTGCTGAGTAATAACGAGATCACGGGTTTGCTCCTCAATCAACGTAACGGGTAAAACCGATTGGATGAATGTCTTAGCTTGGGTTACGTTCTCCTCCGGAATCAGTTCAAGGTTAATCAATATAGTAATGCTGGCTGTGATGATCACCACAAAAACGGCGGCTATCATAAGTGTATAAGCTATTTTTCCTAAGAAGCCCTTTTTTGATTTACTTTGTGATCCGTAATATTCAGCCCTTCGGTGAACAGTGCTTTGTTCTGCGCGCCCAAACTCTCCCTCCCTGTCCATATACTTATCGGGCGAGTCCGTATCCAGTGCAAGCTTCTCGGCTGACCCTTTTTGATACTCGTATCCGTGAGACTCACTTTTATCTTGTGAGGCTGTATTATCTGGGGGCCCTTCAATACCCTCGGGCTCTTGGAAACCTGTATCCTCATCGTCTTCAAACATCTGTGGTATATCGGGACTCGAACCTTCAGGCTCTTCTTCTATATTGATATTATCCCAGCTAAAGTCATTTTGCTCCTTCTCACTTGCCCCACCCTCGTTTGTCTCAATCTCCTCGCTATGCTCCCCTGTCTTACTTATGCTTACAAATTCTTCCCAATTCCCGGAGTCTTTATGTGTATGATCGAACTCTATATCTAACATATCTTCATCGGGAATGTCTCTTTCAAACTCCTCTGGTTCTTCCTCCGGACGAGTAATCTCATCTCGTCCTACATCAGCGCCCTCATCTGAGTGGTTTTCACTCAAACTCTCATCTATATTTGTATCAATAGGGATTTTCTCGATGTTTATATCTTGATCGATATCAGTTTGGGATCCCTTTTCAGGCTCCTCGGTATGCGGATCATGGCCGATGGCAGGTTCACCTCTTTTCACAAAAAACATGTGACCGCACTTAGAGCATCTGACATTACTGCCCTGTGGCTTGATTCTTGAATTGTCGATTTTAAACTTTCGGCGGCACCTGCTGCATTGAATAATCATAACTTGCCCTAATCTATAGTATTTTTGTAATAATATAAAGCCATTACAGTATAAAAGTTAATGCTTCTGGGAACTTAAGTCAATACTATTTTAAAGTCGATGTATTGATAGCTGCGGGTTATGATACACTTTTAAATATGAGAGCTTTATTATTACTGACTATCCCAATCCTCATATTTACCTACATCCCTTCGTACTCGGACGAGCCCGCGCTTGAGAGACAGCAGTATCACATGGGGACATACGCCCGTGTGCTTATTTACGGCGCTAGCAATAAACAGGCGGCCCGCGCGTTTTCAGAAATAGGCAGAATCGACAACCTCCTTTCCGACTATAAGCCCACAAGTGAAATATCTCAAATAAATATGCAAGCAGGCAAGAGACCGGTAAGCGTTAATCCCGATGTATTAGAAATTCTAACCATATCAAAACAAGTAGCCGAGAAAACCCGAGGGGGGTTTGACCCGACCATAGGCGCACTCACAATAGGCGTTTACCGCTTCGGAAGAGACGGGAAATCTAAGATTACAGAAGAAGATATCGAAAGCGCGAAGTCGCTCGTCGACTACAAAGGTCTTAAAATTGAGGGAGATACGGTTTATTTAGAAAAAGAGGGGATGATGCTTGATCTCGGCGGAATAGGAAAGGGATTTGCCATAGATAAGGCGGTCGAGGCCTTAAAAGAGGAAGGCGTAACAAAAGGGATTGTCTCCCTTTCAGGTGATATACGCGTATTCGGTCACGAAGTAACTATGAGCGTCAAAGACCCGGGCAGTGAAGGCGCGATTGCCGAGTTTAAGACCGGCACGGGCGACCTCGCAATATCTACAAGCGGAGGTTATGAAAGGACTGTCACCTCGGACGGGGAGACTTACCACCATCTGATCTTACCCGAGACCGGAAAACCCGGAAACGAATTTCTTAGCGTAACAGTAGTGATGGAAGCTAATAATACCCTTGCAGACGCATACGCCACTTCGCTATTTGTTATGGGAAAAGAGAAGGCTCTTAAATTCTTAGAACACCACCCCGAAATCGGAGTATTCATTGTGCTTCCCGATCGAGAGACATATTATAATAAAGCATTTAAAGCGCTCACTAAGAATATAAATGTAGATTCGAATATCTCAGCGAATTAAAAGAGCGCGCGGAATTACAATAAATGTATCCTATGTCAGAGCTTAGTATCTTCTTCTTAAAAAATTTTTTTTCAGCCATATTTTCTCAATCTTACGGGCGTTTTACATATTTGACAAAACTAGTTCCTGGCTTATATTGTAAGTCAGATAAGTATATTTAAACAATAAGTATTTTGGGGGTTTCGCAGAATTATGCCGATTTGTACAATAGAAGAAGCCATTACCGACATTAAAGACGGTAAGATGGTAATACTGGTAGACGACAAGGACCGTGAAAACGAGGGAGACCTCGTTATAGCTGCAGAGCATGCAGGTCCGGATGTAATAAATTTTATGGCCACTCACGGAAGAGGGCTCATCTGTATGGCAATTACAAAGGACAATGCCGATCAGATCGGGCTTCAGCCTATAAGACCCGAATACAACCCTGTACCCCAGTACACGGCGTTCACCATTTCCATTGATGCCTGTAAGGGGATCACTACAGGAATATCCGCATACGACAGATCATCCACCATGAAACTCGCTATATCAGATGAAGCAAGACCTGAAGACTTTGTTCGACCCGGTCACGTGTTCCCGCTTATCGCAAGACAAGGCGGTGTGCTTGTTAGAGCTGGTCATACGGAGGGCTCAGTAGACATAGCAAGACTCGCCGGGCTTAAGCCCGCGGCAGTAATATGTGAGATAATGAACGACGACGGAGATATGGCCAGGCTTCCCGATCTTGAAAAGTTTGCCGAAGTGCACGATATCAAGATCGCCTCTATCGCAGACCTCATCAGCTACCGGCTGCGTGCGGAAAGCTTCGTCAAACAAGCGGCCTCAGCAGCCCTTCCTACAGAGTTCGGCGACTTTAAGGTCATCGTGTATGAGAGCGATATAGACCCTCAGCACCATATAGCGCTTGTTAAGGGGGATATTAACCCAGAAGATAATGTACTTGTAAGAGTGCATTCAGAATGTCTTACGAGCGACGTGTTCGGCTCACTCCGCTGCGACTGCGGCCCGCAGGTGCGCCAGGCAATGCGCATTATTAACGAAAACGGCAAAGGAGTAATTCTCTATATGCGCCAAGAAGGCAGGGGCATAGGTTTACTAAACAAGATAAAAGCATACACCCTACAAGACGACGGATTCGACACGGTTGAAGCAAACGAGGCGCTCGGGTTTAAACCTGATCTGAGAGACTACGGAATAGGCGCTCAAGTGCTTTTAGACCTGGGTGTCAGGAATATCAGGCTTCTTACAAACAACCCAAGAAAGGTAAAGGGTCTTGAGGGGTTCGGCCTCAAAATTGTAGAGCGCGTTCCCATAGAGATAGCGCCAAACGGTGAGAACTCCAACTACCTTAAAGTCAAAAAGGACAAGCTCGGTCATATTCTTTCCATGGTCGATTAAAGGAGACTCTTATGACTCAAACCTATGAAGGGAAAATGGACGCCAAGGGACTCAAGCTTGCCGTAGTTGTAAGCAGGTTCAATGAATTTGTCACCGACAGGCTTTTAAACGGCGCGGTAGATACGATAACAAGACATAATGGGTTAGAAAAGGATATAGACATTATTAAAGTCCCGGGCTCCTACGAGCTTCTATTTGCTGTGAAAAAAGCGGCCGAAAGAGGTAAATACGACGCCATTATAGCACTCGGCGCGATCATAAGAGGCCAGACATCACACTATGAATTCCTTTCTTCAGCGGTAATTAGCGGTTTAATCACCATTAGCCTCGATAAAAACGTACCTGTTTCCTCAGGCGTCTTAACTACAGAAAGTCTTGAGCAGGCAATTGAAAGAGCGGGCTCCAAGGCCGGCAACCGCGGCAGCGAAGCCGCCCTCTCAGCCATAGAAATGGCAAATCTAACTAAAATCTTATCTAAAAAGGGTTAACGAAGCGTCGCATGGGTAAAAGGAGACGCGCCAGGGAGCTTGCACTCCAATTTCTCTATCAACACGACTCACTAAACGAATCCTCTCCTGAATCTCCTTCGGTTGAGGAATCACTCTCTCTGTTTTGGGAGCGTGACGGCATCAACACCGATACTGAGGTCAAAGACTTTTCATCCGTGCTCTCTAAAGGATGTTGTACGAACCTTGGTCAATTGGATGACATCATCGTTCGCTACTCAAAGAATTGGCGGCTGTCCAGGATATCCAAAATCGACAAAAATATACTCAGGATTGCGGTGTATGAAATGCTTTACTTGAGCAACATTCCGCCCGCTGTTACCATAAATGAGGCCGTGGAGCTCGGAAAAACCTTCGGCACAGAAGAGTCCGGTGCATTCATAAACGGTATACTGGACAAGATAAAGGGTGATCGGGATAAAGGTGATTTTTTAGATGATTAAAGAGGCTATATCAAAAGTTGTAGAGAGGATCGATCTTGAAGAAGACGAAATGTCAGCTGTTGTCGAGCAGATGATGGAGGGGGAGGCTACGCCTGCCCAGATATCTTCCTTTCTTGTAGCGCTCAGAATGAAGGGTGAGAGCGTATCCGAAATTACAGGAGCAGCTAAGGCAATGTTCGAGAAGGCAGCTAAGGTCAGCACTTCCCGTGAAGCGATTGTGGATTTATGCGGGACGGGCGGAGACAGCCTTGGGACTTACAACATATCCACTACAGCGTCGTTTATAGTGGCGGGGGCGGAAGTCCCGGTCGCAAAACACGGTAACCGTTCCGTATCGAGCCCGGTCGGGAGCGCCGATGTACTTGAAGAGCTCGGTGTGAATATAAGTCATTCAATCGAGCTTGCGGGTAAATGCCTCGATGAGGTAGGTATCGTTTTTCTGTTCGCCCCGATATACCACCCGGCCATGAAACACGTTGCAGGCCCGCGCAAAGAAGTGGGGATAAGGACTGTCTTCAATATTCTCGGACCCATTGTAAACCCGGCCCGCGTAAAGCATCAGGTAATGGGAGTATACTCTGAAGTCCTGATTGACCCTGTAGTCAAAGTACTTCGTAACCTCGGTCACAAGAGCGCCTTGGTTGTGCACGGCACAGACTCTCTGGATGAGCTCTCGGTAGGCGGTAAGACAATCGTTGCAGAGCTAAGGGACGGTATGGTCAGAAAATATCAGCTTGACCCGAGCGAGCTTGGCATTAAACGAAGGGATCTGACAGAGCTTAAGGGCGGGGCAACTCCCAAAGATAATGCTGAGATTGTTCTTTCAATACTAAAGGGTGAAGAGAAAGAGGCTAAACGGGATGTCGCGCTTCTTAACGCCGCCGCCGCAATTTACGTAGCCGAGCGGGCAGCCGATATGGCCGAAGCCCTATCATTGGCTGAGCAGTCGCTTGATTCGGGAGCCGCACTAAAAAAACTTAATGAGCTAATCAGTTTTACTACTAACAACTAACTCTGAAGTCACTTAAAAAAAGATGAGCACCATACTTGATGAAATAATTGAGAATAAACTAGTTGAGATCGAGCACTCAAAGAAAACGCTTCCGCTCCAGAAAATAACCAGCGAGCTCGCTAGCGCTCGCCCTGTTAGGGACTTCTACGCCGCTCTTAAGCCGGAGGGCAATCTCAGGATTATCGCTGAGATAAAAAGAGCCTCGCCCTCTAAGGGGATTATCGCGAAGGATTTTGACCCCGTACGTATAGCCAGGAGCTATGCCTCTGCAGGAGCATCCGCTCTCTCGGTGCTGACGGACGAAAATTTCTTTAAGGGAAGCCTCGAATACCTGAGCCAGATTAGAGACGCTGTAGATACTCCGCTACTTAGGAAGGACTTCATATTGGATCTCTATCAAGTATATGAATCAAGACACTTCGGCGCAGACGCTTTATTACTCATAGTAGCGGCACTTGAGCAAGATGTACTCTGCGAGCTTCTTGAGCTCACTGAGAATCTCGGAATGAATGCTTTAGTAGAGGTGCATGACGAACAAGAGCTAGAGCGCGCTCTCAGCGCCCGGGCCAAAATAATAGGTATAAACAACAGAGACCTGAAAACTTTCACCGTTGATTTGGGAGTATCTATGAATCTCTCAAAGAAAGTTCCTAACGAAATCATAGTAGTAGCCGAAAGCGGGATCCGCTCAAGTGATGATATTACCAAGCTTCGCTCCGAAGGCGTCCACGTTTTTCTCATAGGCGAGACTTTTATGAAAACTCCGGATCCGGGTCTAGAGCTAAGTAAGCTGATAAGCTCTTCAGTCTGAAACTATGTTAAATAAATGTATTTTAAGTCCATGCCATTAAATGATCAATAACAAACCAAAACCTAAGAATCCCATACTAGCTCTCGTGCTATCTGCCGTATTACCGGGACTAGGGCAAATTTATAATAGCCAGATTGTAAAGGGCTTAGTTCTACTTGCTCTTAATTTCGGGATAAGTTATCTGATCAGCGAGCCTTTCGCCCTTGTCTTAGGCTCAAGCGGTCCATTAATGGATAGACCTGATATATTCTT
>DEIM01000077.1 GCA_002352485.1 Candidatus Dadabacteria bacterium UBA2774 | reverse complement strand
CTCATCTGCGATCAGCTCAAGAATATCGACATAAAAATAGATATGGCAATTGAAGATGGTGACTGGCTCGCAGCGCTTTGCTCATGCTACGCAAAAAACGCGCGCACAGGAGAGGACGTAACAATAAGCGGCAATGTGATGGCAAAAATAACGGACGGGAAGCTACGGGGCGGGTACGAGCACTGGGACTTTATGGGTCTGTGGGACCAGCTGGGGCTATTACCCGGAGAGAGTTTTCAGAAATGTTTACACGGGCATAAGCTTGCCTAAGAACATGATGTTTTAACGGATATTACGGGATTTTTACAAACAAGATTATACTTCGTATCTAGGTTGGGGACGAACGTTATAAAACTTTAGCGGTACCGGAGAGTAATTCAGGTAATTCGGGATTTTCATCTACTCCGGATTATTTGAAAGTAAAAAGTCATATGCACATATCTACTTACAAAATCGCCAGAGTTGCTCTGGTTTTCATCCTAATATTCGTACCGCTCCTGCTTTTCAGGTATTTCAGCGGAAGCCACACAAATTACTGCCCGTTCTCACACAAAATGAGCGACACTTCTCAGTGCGTTATACTCCATATCTCACTTGACAGGGTGCTCGTGCGCCACTCTGACAAATATACAAACGAACACTACTTTGAGATAATAGATTCGGGAAAATCATATAAGTACGATGTGCCCGAGTACACAGGCCCCAAGACACCGATGTTCAGAATCCGTATGGTCGAGAACGAGAGACAGACTGTCTCTATAAATGGAGAGAAGTACGTGCTCCTGCCCATTGAAAAATCGCTTAATTAACCCAACGTTAGCCAGGAAGCAGTTTCCATCCGGTATTATATTAAGTTAAAAACAGGCGGAGGTGAATGATGTCTCTTGACAGCTTTGTATATGAGCTATGTACCGTGGGCAAGAACTTTGCATCTGTTGCAACGGTAATGCCAGACGGCTCGCCTCAGGTGAGCTTGGTCTGGGTCGATTCAGACGGCGAGAACATCGTAATAAACACGGCGGAGGGCAGGCTGAAAACAAGCAACCTGCGAAACGACGTACGCGTGGCCGTCGCGATCGCCAATTCGGAAAATCACTACGAGCAGGCTATGGTGAGGGGAAGAGTGATTGAAGAGTCGCACGAGGGTGCAGACGAGCATATTAACCAGCTTGCCAAGAAATATCTGGGATTGGACGAATACCCGCACCGCCAGCCCGGCGAGGTACGCGTAAAAATTAAGATTAAGCCTGAAAAGGTTTTTAAAATTGAGGGTTAGTAAGGAGAACGGGAATGTCAGATACTTCAGCGGTCGGTAAATTTTTCGGCTCTTTGAAAGAGGGAGACATAGACGGTGCAATAGATGCTGTTCATGAAGAGGCGGTTTTCTCAGCGCCCGGCCCCGATACCGTGCCTATCTACAACACATTCCACGGCAAAGACGGTGCCCGCGAGTTTATCCGCATACTGGGAGAGCTGTTCGATACCGAAGCATTTGAAATTTACGACATCGTAGAGAGCGGCGAATACGTATTTGCGGTTGGATTAATGAAACACAGGGTTAAAAAAACTAACAGGCTGTTCGAATGTGAGTGGGCGCTCGTATGCAAGGTTAAAGACGGGAAGATTATCTCATATAAGATGTTTGAGGATACAGCTGCCTTAGAGAAAGCATACACGTAAAGTTAGTCTCAAAAATTACATAAAAAAAGACCCTTGAGTAGTCAATCGTCCTAATCAAGAGCCTTTTTCTAAATTGTATTGCAGGAACTTCTTATGACTCTGTCGAGCTGCTTGAGTCTGTCTGGGTGGTATCTTCAGTAGTCGCGCCTTTATCTTTTCCCGCTCCGCAAGCAAAGGAGTCGGACGAGAAAATAGCGAAACTGCCAAATGCGAGACCCAGTGCGATTGCTAATGTAAGTACGAATCTTTTCATAGATACTGCCTCCCGCTGTTAGATATATAGAGTGTAGCTGAAGACCCCCTGTATTGCCAAATTATTTTTCAATAGCACAAAAAAATAGAACTGGTGTACCTATACTGGATTATCCCGCTATATAGATTACTTACACATTATTTTGCGTCTTTTCTGTAACACCCCCGTCTATCTATATGTAAGTAAAAAAATTCAGGGAGGTCAGACATGAGTGAAGAAAATACAGTGAAGTGTGAATGTCAGTGCGAGAGTTGTAGCGGGGGGGAGTGCCGCTGTGAGTGTAAATGTGAAAACTCCAGCTGCTGCGGATAGGTTTGAAACTATAAGGGTACACATTAGAATAAGAGTGCTTATATATAGTGTGTACCCTTCTATAAGGTAGGAAAGATGAAATCTAAGCAAGATGAGATGAATGGAATATATGAGGATTTTTCCGGCAAGATCAGATCTTATCTACTCGGGAAAGTGCGTAGCCCCGAGGATGCGGACGATCTGACGCAGGAGATATTCATCAAGATTCACACGAGCCTCGACTCATTAAAGGACGAAAAAAAGCTCGCCCCGTGGATTTATTCCGTAGTGCGTAATTCTATAACCGATTACTATAGAAAAAAGGATATGGGTAGCGCCGAAATCGATGAGAACATTTCATATTCCGACGGCAACGATGAAGAAAAAAATATAAGTGGGATTCTGTATTGTCTTAACGTATTTATAGACAAGCTGCCTGAGAAATATAGAGAGCCGCTCATACTGAGCGATATAGAGGGTATAAAGCAAAAAGATTTAGCAAAGAGGATGGGACTCTCATACACAGGGTTAAAGTCGAGAGTACAGAGAGGAAGGGAAATGATAAAGGGAATGTTTATTGATTGCTGCGGCGCCCAGTTCGATAGTAACGGTAAATTCTCAGTAGCTAATCATGACCATGAGAACTGTAAGATTTGTAACCCTCCTGCAAGCTAAAACCGCATAGTGCTTTTCAGCCTATATTCCTCATTATAAGGAATACACCACAAAAAGACTAATTCGGCTGTATTATGATATGTAGGAGTACAATAAAACTAAGGAGGGTGATATAATGGTCGAACCTATAGAGGGACTGCCGGAGAATGTGGTGGGATTCAGAGGGATTGGGAGAATAACTTCTGAGGATTATGAGACTGTCTTAATACCCGCAGTCGAAGCCAAATTAGCAGAAGACAAGAAGCTGCGCCTCCTTTACTGTCTCGGAGAGGAATTTGAAGGGTTTGATGCGGGAGCGATGTGGGACGATGCCAAAGTAGGTCTACGCCACATTACTGCCTGGGAAAGGATCGCGTTTGTGACAGACGTCGAGTGGCTAAGCGGCGCTGCTAAAATGTTCGGCTTCGTAATGCCGGGCTACGTGCGCGTATTCAAAAACTCTGAGATTGATGAAGCTAAAGAGTGGGTGAGTAGTTAATCAAGCTCCGGCGATCATATCCCAGCAAGCATCACATACCCCGCCCGTGGGTGAGGTCATAACGAGCGACCTGCACGGCACACGGCACTGAGCGCACGGCTGCTCACCGTAACCCTCGTTAAACCTTATCCACATCATATAGGGCTTTCCCGCATGGAAGCTCAGAATGAGCTCGTTAAGACTCAATTTATCCTGTTCAATTTCTTTCATCTGCTTTTGTGCGCTTGTCCCTGTATCTTTGCTCGGCCCTTTCCATATGCTGAACGATCTTGGTCTGAATCTGTATCTGTAGACTTATTTTCTCGCCAAGGTCTTTTATGGCGTCCTCGAGCGAGCGCCTTACATACCAGTTAAAAACACCGTCTTCGTCCTTTTTATTGTGCCATTCGTGAAGGTCGTCAACCTTATCCCTGAGACTCTTCACGTCGCCCCTCATATCGTCTACGTGATCTTTCATAACAGCCGCGTGCTCGCTCCCGTTTCCATTTCCGTTTCTTTTGTATTGATGCTTACCCAGAAAAGAAAGGACTTCTCTTATGATAAGCACAGCCGCAATCACACCTACCCCAAGCTCTAGAATCTTTGCATCTATCAACGCTTACTCCCGGGTCTCATTCATACTCTCAAGCTGCGCGTCAAGAACCCTGTATGAATTTTCCCAATGTTTCCATACCTTCCTGTAACAGAAAAGAGCATCGAGCACCAATTCATCAGAATTTACAGGAGACTCCTCAAGCGCTGTAATCTCTTGTGTACAATCGGGCTCCGTATCCTTCAGCTCAACGTAGCTTGTACGGTTTATATCTGGCGTTACGACCTTTGGCACGCAGGAAAGCAGGGCCACGCTAATCAGGATCGTCAAAATCACGCTTAAGCAAGTCATACTTCTCGTCATTACCAGAATTCTCCCAATTTTCTTTAACCTGCCGCTCCCGGTCTTCAAGACTCTTTCTCACCCTTAGACCGGTGTTGTCTGCCCTAAGCTCAAGATTCTCTTTGTGAGCATTGGCATATTTTTTTTCGAGCTCACGCTCCTTTCTCTTTCCGAACAGTTTGCCCAGGAGCCACCCGAGCAGGCTTGCTACGATAGAACCCACTTCAGTTACTGTCCCCGCTAAGGCTTAGCGCTCCACCGCATTTCAGGAAATACTCCGACTCATGTAGAGGGTCAAGGTCGCCCGTGTGCTCATACAGCCAGTGGTGAACGCACTCGTGCGAGATAATCTCGGCATCTCCGCCTTGGACTACTGTAATGAAACCGTCAGCCGTGTAGCACCCTTCCTTCAAGCTGTCCCCGCACATTACTGCATTCCCGCCGCTCATCCCTCTAATCTGCGGGAGCGGATAATCAAACCCGCCGAGTCCCATACAAATCTTTACCTGCACGCACCTTTCCACCACCTTTTGAGCTGAGGCGTATGTAGTTTCCGCGCTGCCCGCAAGTGGCCCCTCGTACACGATCTCGGTTGCCGGCGTAAGCTTTTTCGGGCCGCACGAGGCAATTGCACATATAATAATGCTCAGAATTATTAGCCTAGTTAATCTCATCATTCCCCTCCTTACTCACAGGGACAGGCGTAAAATCAAGCGTATCCCCGGACGCGAATAGACCTGTGTAATTAAACGTCGATACAGTTACGTCGATAAACATCGAGACCAGATTCAACACCTGGTTCTTACCGTCCGAGTCTCGGCCCAGAAAATAGTCCTTAGTATCCAACACATTTCCGATGATGCTCATAACCCGCGACTTCTTTATCTCTCCGTTCCTCACGCCCGAGACGACATTCTCCACATCCAGTACAGTCTGGATGATCAGGGGAATGAGGTCCGGAGCGATCTTGAGCAGCTCCTTCCACATACTTCCACCTCCGTGAGTTGTTTATGTTTTCGATTTGATTGATTAATTGATGGAATTTAATTCAGATAAATCTAGAGGGCTCATTAACCGCCGCTTTGTAGTGCGCCGTTTCTGTTTCTGACCAGTAGCGCCGTAAGCGCCATAGCCAGTATCAGTGTCTTTGCCTGAAGAGACGGTGATACATCTGTACCGAACTCAGCCAGCATGCCGTATAGAAAATCCACTCCTGCGCCGACCACACCTGAATACACAGCTTTATTGTACGAGCTGTTTAATACGCTTCCCGCTTTTTGTTTAACCGTTTCCAATTAACCTCTCCCCTCGCATATACGTAGTCTTAAATCTATCCAGCCCGTGCGAGCCGCCGTTCACCAGCCTCCTGGCCACTCTCAAATCCCGCTCTTTCAGCGCTTTATAGATCCGATCCTCTTTGTCGGACAGATACACTGCAAGCGCCCGTGCCGAAACCACCGGGTTTTCGATGAGCTCAGGCTTTTCCTCAAGTGGAAGCTTCAGACGCTCACCGACCTCTCGAAAGTTATATCTCCCCGTGAGCTGTATAGCACCCCCTCCCCTGTACTTCTCGCCGTCGGGCTTGCCGTTATTCCCCAGGTCAGCCCGGTCATCGTACTTGTCAAAGGAATGCCCGCTCTGCCGGCCTTCGGGAGTCGTGTTGTACTGTGACATAAACTCCCTTATGGTTATATTAAAATTCCCCGTTTCCGCCGCAATTGTGCCTAGCGTCATGAGCGCCATTTCCTCGTAATCGAGCCCGTACTCATCGAGCGCCATGTACACAATAGGCCAGTATCGCTTGATATATGTCTTATTCGCCCCCGGCATCAGCCGCA
>DEIM01000197.1:492-2560 GCA_002352485.1 Candidatus Dadabacteria bacterium UBA2774 | reverse complement strand
TTTGATACAAGCTCGTTAACTATAAGTCCGCATGGGATTGCGGTATTTAAATCAAGATATATACTCTCAGCTTTCATAACGAAATTTATATAACCGCTGCTCGCTCCGTAGGAGTGAAGAAGGTAGTTGGTTATGTTCCTCATATAAGCCGTGAAATCTATATTTGATAGATCCTTCGATCTATAAAGCTCTTCATGGAGAGTAGCTATAGACCTGATCCGGTTCTTACTCTCGTTAAATGATGAAAGTGCGTCTTTATCTCGTATTTGTCTTGACTGCAGGTTCAAGAGACTAGAGATTATCTGAAGGTTATTCTTTACTCTGTGGTGGATCTCTTTAAAAAGCACGTTTTTTTCTTTAAGTGACTGCTTTAACTCACTCTCAATGTAACGGCGTTCAAGGATTTCCTTAATCAAAAGTATGTTCGCGTTCTTTAACTCGGAATTGTAATCAGAATCCCGCTCCCCAGAACTTTCACCATGCTCTGTACTATGATATGGAGAGACATAATGCCTGGAACCCGATTTCAAGCTCTCTATTTTGAAAACTAAATCGTCTTTTACATATACAAACTTGCTTCTCAGACTCTCAAAGCTTTCACCGTATAATTCATTGCCCTTTTTGCTACCTATTATGTTATCAAGCTTGATACCGATATCATTAATCTCCGATAATATGTGTGAGAGCTCTCCTAGCTCGTCGTTATAGGCATTTTCTTCCCCGGAACCACCATTAGCACCGTCTTTATCACAGTTGTTATTTATTTGAATGTTCCTGTCGCCTTCGGATTTTTTCATTAGCAAGAAAATTCCCGGGTCATTTTTATATACAATGTCATACAAGATTTTGGGTATAGAAAATATACTAGCATATAAAACAGTTTATATGCCAGTATATTTGCAAAATCACTAGTTTTATAAATCATCCAACTACTAGATGTAACAGACTGTCATTATTATATAATGACAATATATATACATAGTCACCCTAATCAAAATAGGGTAAACACCCCATTGCCATTTAGATTAAATTTTGCTATAGATAGAGATATAAAAACATGCGTTCTAATTCAGAAGAAGCAATAAATATGTGAAAATCAATGGGTAAGACCTGATTTTAATAGCTCTCCTGGAGAATGATACGTAGTGGCAGAAAGTCTGAGAAGACATAGAATATACTTTAACAATGCCATCTAACTACCAACCCTGCCTATATTATTACAAGCATTCTTTCTTCATTTATCATATAACTTCAATATTCAGTTAGCAACGCTGTTTAATCGGGATTTGTTAATACTAATTATTCCTTCTTCCCATTGCTCTCAAACCTGATACGTGCTAGAATGTAAATTCCTCAAATTATCATATAATAAAAGGAGGTTCGGTGTGATGGGAACAAGTAAAGGAATGGGTAAATTTAGCGGCAGCCTCACTGTAACGGCTGCGCTTTTGGTTTTAGCGCTTCAGGTTGGGTGCGCTAACCACCAGTCGGTAAACGACTTCAGTACAGGGACTTCAGATTTTGCAAGCTCTTACGATACTATGTATTCGGGTAGCTATGACACATGCCTGTCTACTGCAGAGATCAGAAACATAATCTTGGAGCTTGGGGAAACCCCCTCAAGGTCTCCACTGACACAGCTCAGCGACGACAAAGCACAGTGCTCGGGGTTCAACTCTGCAACAGAGGCTTTTAGTCAAACGTCAATCGGGCTGTACGATTTCAGTAAGGCGCTGGACCTTGTTGCCACCAGGAGCCAGCTCGGCTCTTTCAACGAAGTGCAGTTCATACCCCAGTTCTCTGGAATTGACGAGAGCGCGGCGGATACTGTTCCGGAGCTAGGCGGACACAAAGAAGAGATAGCTCAGGTCAATACATGGAAGGATTATTTTCAGAGCTTCTATGTGCAGAAAACCCCTCAGGAAATGATTCTGGAAACCCAGCCTCAGGTTACGGCAACTCTTTCGCTCCTGAGCGTGTTTACAGATATCTACCAGGTGCAGCTCGATAACTACGAGAGGAATATAAAAGTGCTCGACACGCTACTTCATGACGTACAGTCAGACGA
>DEIM01000197.1:0-449 GCA_002352485.1 Candidatus Dadabacteria bacterium UBA2774 | reverse complement strand
CAGGAGCTTCTGAACAACTATAACGAGGCGCTTGAGGCAGTGAAAGAATCCTACAAGAAGATATCTGAGCGCTCGGAGCTCACGAATCCTCATTACAAAGATCCGATATTCCAGCAGGATATGAAAGAGTTCTTGATCAAGATTTCCAACCTTATACAGCAGTCAAAACTCATTTCATAAATTTTGTTGAAAAGAAAAGCAGCGCCCCGTGCAAACGTGCGGGGCGTGATTAATTTTTGTTATTGTATGTAACCTTGTAAACAGACCCCGTAAAATCATCAGTAATATAAAGCTCTCCTTCTTTACCCACCAATACATCCACGGGTCTACCACTGCGTTTGCCACTCGCAAGCCATCCACTCGCAAAGTCCAGGACCTGAACAGGTTTTCCTTCTTTCATTTTCACGCGTACCACTTTATAACCAGTTGGGACGCTGCGGTTCCACGAG
>DEIM01000044.1:6684-20463 GCA_002352485.1 Candidatus Dadabacteria bacterium UBA2774 | reverse complement strand
GTTATTAAAGACGCCACTATCGAATACCGTCCTACTTGCACAGTTCGGGCCTCTGACGCCCCGGGGTTAATATATTTTTTGTATATATCGATCGACCACAGTGTGGATACGGAATTAAATATTGAATCGAGCGTGCTCATAAGTGATGCGAACAGCCCGGTCAGGATAAGCCCCCTCACTCCTGCCGGAAGGTAGTCGTTAACCAGGGTCAGATAGGTAAGGTCGGGATCTTTCAGGGGATTGTCTTTCAAGATTCCCGCAAGCGCAATCCCGGGGATAATTATCAGCATGGCCATAACATACTTAAGCACTCCCCCGACTAGAAGCCCGATCTGAGCTTGCTTTAGGTCCTTAGCCGCAAGCGCGCGCTGAAGTATCACCTGGTTCGCGCCCCAGTAGTTCAGATTAAGTAGCAGCATCCCCAGGATGGCAGTCCAGGGTAGGGTGTCATGGTCACTCGGCAGATGCAGGTGCATCATGTCACCAGTCGTATTCCAGAGCTCAGAGAATCCACCCAAATGACTTACAGCGACCCACAGTATCACGAACCCTCCCAGCACCAGTAGGAAGAACTGCACTACGTCAGTCCTGACTACTGCCCTCAATCCACCCATGTATGTGTAGGCAGCAGAGAATGTGCCGGTTATTACGATGAGTACTGCAATCCTCGCCGGTATGCTCAGGTTGACCACATTAAAAAGCTCCCCGAATACTCCGTGTATAGCGTACGCCGCCCAAAACAGTGCAGTTCCCAGATACATGCACGAATACAGGATTATCATAAATACCGAGTATGCGAGCGCGACCTTCGAGCCGAGCCTTGCCTCGAAGAACTGGGTAATAGTGATAACCCTCATTCGTAGGTATATAGGTACGAATATAAATGCCGCTACGAGTATTCCGAATACAGCGTTTATCTCCAGGTTTGCCTGAGCCAGCCCGAACACGTAAGCTGAGCCCGCCACGGCAATAAAGTGGTTCGCCTGTATGTTGGTAGCTATAGTAGATACGGCAATATAGGGCCATTTAAGCGAGCGCGAGCTAAGGAAATACTCCTCCACCCCGACGTCGGCTTTAACCCGGCTCCATATACCGATAACCATTATTACAACGAAGTACGTGAGTATTATTGCGAGGTCTATAAACATTTTTAGGTGTATATTTAAGCTCTAACTAATGCTAGATTTTATTTGTCTTATCCAATATACACAAGCGCGCGCATAATGGTACACTGGATTGGTCAAATAACGTATTTAGAGACCTGAGAAATAAGTAAATAGGAGGCAAACAGTTATGAAATTTCTACTAACACTT
Organism: Candidatus Dadabacteria bacterium UBA2774; assembly: GCA_002352485.1. Lineage (GTDB taxonomy): Bacteria > Desulfobacterota_D > UBA1144 > Nemesobacterales > UBA2774 > UBA2774. Next base: position 19,149 of record DEIM01000044.1, on the reverse strand, counting down.
ATTTTATTTCTATCATTGTCAGTTCCGGCTATATCCGCCCAAGATGACTCTGAGATAGTGGTCGCTGCAATAAAAGATATCCTTCACGACTTTACTTACCAATTAAAGCCTGTACATCCGGGCTGCGTTAGGGAGTTCGATGTCTCTTTGGCAGATTCCCCGCCACCGATTGTCAGGGCTGTAGATGTCAGGGCATGCGTAACTAGTAACGAGTTCTATATGCCGTTTAATACGGGTGAAGACGGCTACATCAGTTACGAATACGATCTCGGGGAAGGTGAGAAGGGCAGCTTTGCCTACAAATACCTCGGCAAGTCAGACAGCGGCTTGTTCGTTCTTGCTACGCGCTCTAGCACAGGAGGCACTATGGTTGCCGAGTCTTTATTTCTGATCAAAGATTCTTTCAAGAATTATTGGAGCTTTGATAACGAAAACAAGAAAACTCTAGACAGAAGGTTGATCATAACGTGCATAGGCCAAATAACGCTCGGTGATAGGGATACCGGAAAGGTTACTTTAAAAGAGAACAAACTTATTCTTGGTCCTTCTCAATATCGGGAAAAAGCTGTGACAATTGATTTGGGCAAAGGTGATAAAAAATAGATGGGAATTAAAACTCTACTTCTGCATGGTCTGATTCTAGGGGGATTGTTCATATGCATCTCTTGCGGCATTAGTAATAACGAAACCCCCGAGGAGAAACTTGATGCGTACTGCGTGAGGGAATGTGTTCTTGAAATCGGAGATTCATCTTTATGCGACACCAAGTGCGACTGCGCTTCTCAAATACTATCAGAAAAACTTTCAAACGATGAGTTCTCAAAACTGGTAATTGGTATTACCGGGGGAAATTCAAAAGAAGCCGAAGGCATAAAAGAATTCAAAGAAGCAATAAAACGCTGTAAATCTACTAAATTTTAGGATATAATGAAAGGTAGGCTTGGTTTGGATGTCTGGTTGAGGTTGGAAAAGGGTGTCCAAACCAAGCCTTTAATCTGGTTTCGGTACTGATTATAACACCTTACAAATCACTTTTCAAGTTCTACTTTAAAAGTATCCGCAAATCTCGTTAACACGTGAAAAGTTCCTGCGACCATATTCAGCTCAGCGATTTCTCCCTCATCAAAATGTTTTGCCATCTCATCGAGTGCTTCTTGGCTCGCTGCAACGTTCTGCGCTAACTCCTTTGCATACCTTACGACAGCCTTCTGCCTATCGTCCAAAGCGTCGCTCGTCTCATCGGTTGCCGCTGCAATTTGCTCATCCGTAAGCCCGGCTCTTTTGCCTGCCGCCGAATGATGGGCTGTGCAATAGGTACAGCCGTTGAGCTTAGTTGTAGTCAATATAACAAGCTCTTTTGTTGCATTATCCACCTTACTCGGTCCGAGCGCAGCGCTTAAAAAAGGCATAAAGCCCATCATGAGCTCAGGCGCATTCGCCATCGCCTTTATGACATTTGGTACTACGCCGAACATACTCTGAAGCTGATCGTAAACAGCCTGTACGTTCTCAGGGGCGTTCTCCCTTTCTACATATGGTATCTTGGCCATGTCTAAAACCTCCTATAGTATGTTTTGTTGTTGAATATACGTTCAACAAGTGCTAAAATTTTTTTATTACAGTGTAGATAAGATCACATCTACCACGTCTTTTAGCTGTTTTTTATCCGGGGTCGATTTCCCCGTTACAATTAGCCCGTGCGTGCTCGTAGCCAAAAAATTAGATAGTACTCTTGTATTGGTAGTCTCTGGCAGCTCGCCCGCCTCGACGGCTCTCTCGAGGCATTTCTGGAACGCGGACTGTATCTTTTTCATGATCGCCTTGACCACATTGGCTACTTCTTCGTCGTGCGGTGCAAGCTCTACAACAGTGTTACTTATCAAGCACCCCTTGGATCTTCTATCAGGTGGCGTATTCACGATTACATCGAGAAACTTCTTGATGTTCTCAACCGCAGACCCATCTGCTTCTAGTACTTTAAGGGTCCTTGATGTTACTACGTCCCCGTAGTGTTCTACAGCCGATAGAAAAAGCTCGTGTTTATCCCCGAATGTGTTATAGATGCTTCCCCTCTGTATACCCATCCTGTCTACGAGGTCGTCTATGCTGGTAGCTTTATAACCCTTCTCCCAGAAAACGTCCATAGCTTTAGTCAGGGTCTCATTTCTATCGAATTCGTACGGTCTTCCCATATTAGATAAAATACACAATATTGAACATTCAGTCAACAATAAATCTTGCTAAGTAGATTTTTGAGATTTCTTAAGAAGGTGTTATTGGTTTTAAACCGAGTGGTTTTGACACTTCGGGCTTGCTCACTTTCCAGATCCACCCGTCGTAAATGAAGTGGAGGAAGGAAGAGCCGGTTATATAAAGTCCGAGTGCGTATTCATTAATATTTATACCTGCAACACTGATTCCGGCCAGAATCACAGTGAATATTCCTGCGTACAGCCACTGTTTTTTGGTAACCTTGGAAAAAAAGCTCCGCGTATCTGGTCTTTTTTTGTACTTTGAGTTAACGAACAGGTTCACAAATGCTATATATTCGATTGCGTGTGAGAATCCGAACACCAAAAATCCGATAACCAGGTTTTGAAAAAATATGGCGTACAGGAGTAATATCGAGAATACGAAAATGTTTTTCGGTAAACTGATTTTATCCCAGTTCTTAAGCTCCACATATATGTAAACGGCTGTAAATGCGATAGCTACTGCAAGGGCGACATACGATATCGTTGTAAATATGTGGAAATAATCTCCCAGATACTTAAGCAGGGTCCGTCCTTCATGATACTCACTCAGGAGCCCCCTGTTTCTTTCACCGAGCGCAAAGAACAAATAAACGAACCAGGAATATATAATTCCCTTATCCAGCCAAGCGTCTCCATATCCCGCTTTTCTGGAATATATTCTGGTAAGCCCGTACTTCTGCGCAATTGTATGGTACATGAGCCATACTATCGAGACAGCAAGCAGAACAGAAAAAATATTAAGTTTATAAAATGTGACCGCGATTACTAAAAAAGCGATTGGAAGCAGTATGTAGGCCCGTTTTCGCTTCTCAAACTCTTCTTTCTGCCCGTAGACCAGGGCGAACGTGTAGTGTCTGTGTACGAAGCTTGTAGCCGCCACTATAATTAAAATCGTAGCAAAGTAATTCTCGAATATTACAAATGCCAGGTATACGGCAATCCACCCGAAGCTTAAGTATATAAGGTCAAATTTTGGATCTTTAATCCAGAGTGTTTTGGGCTGCGCTAAAGTGCTCATATTAGGACTGTTCTGATTTTCAACAGCTAAATTCGGTTCCCTCTCAATCGATATTAGGTATATCATAAAATCCAAATAGTCGCAAAATTCGACTAGAATTCCTTTCCCCTTGACGGGGGAAGGTTAGGATGGGGGTGATAAAACCCGCTCACCCTGCGCACACAAGTAGTGTGCGGTCGTAGGGTGAAACCAATCTATTTCCCCTTTCGCAAAGGGGGGCAAGGGGGATTAGTTGTTTTTTGTCATTTCGATGTAGTGAAGCAGTAACGACGATCTCCTGTAATAAACACCTGGGCCCCCTATCAAATTAACGTGTATTATCGGTAAATAGTGATATATTCTTATATAACAACCGAATATGCTCAAAATTATTTCATTTATATATCTCATAGCACTCGTTCTTTTAAGCCTCATTCCGCTCTCAGGCATTGAAGCTCCGGGCAATTCCGATAAAATCGCCCACTTCATATCCTACGGCGGTTTAGCGGTTCTCGCTTATTTTATTGCGCGCTCTTTCAATACGAGGTTCTACCTTTTTATTTCAGTAATTGTGCTTGGGATACTGCTCGAATTACTTCAGCTTGTGATACCCGGAAGAAGCTTTTCTTATTTAGATATATTGGCAAATATCTCAGGCACACTGTTCGGATTCGGCTTGTCTTGGATGTTCAGGGCTAGCAGGGAACAGCCCCGTTACGGCGGATGCGGCAGCCCCCATACGACAGTACCGGTAAAGCATTCTGAGGAAGAAGGGAGAACCTAAACCCGAGTTTAGTTCCCGGTTCTATTCTTAAAGTTACTTGTATACCTTAAAGAATTTGTAGAAAATAACCCATATTAAAATTCTAAGTTCAAATAAGAGGATACATAATGGACATACAGTTCTGCGGCGCGGCTCAAACAGTAACCGGCAGCTGCCACCTGCTCACGCTTGACGACGGATTTAAGATTCTGCTTGACTGCGGGTTATATCAGGGAAGAGACGAGGAGTTTGAGGACTTTAACGCCAAGTGGATTTTCGACCCGGGCGACATAGACTACATGGTTCTTTCGCACGCCCACATCGACCACTGCGGACGCATCCCGAGACTGGTAAAGGACGGTTACCGGGGAGAAATAATATCCACGAGCGCAACTAGAGACCTATGTGCAGTCATGCTCTTGGACAGTGCCAAGATACAGGAAAACGACGCGTACTACGATAATAAAAGAAGAAAGAGGAGGGGGCTTGCCCAGGACGCAAAACCCCTTTACACAATTGAAGACGCTACGGATTCTCTTCAGAGCTTCGTAGGAATAAGCTACGATTCATGGCACCCGATAAAGCAGGGCGTCAGTGTTATGTTCAAAGACAGCGGACACATATTCGGCAGCGCAAGCGTTACTCTCAGGATCGAGCGAAATGGAAGTGACCCACTCTATTTCGGTTTCAGCGGTGATATCGGTAGGCCCGACAGACCTATACTCAAAGACCCTGAGCCTATGGAAAACCTGGACTATCTCATCTGCGAGTCCACATACGGAGGTAAAAAACACAACCAGCTGCCCCAGGACGTCGAAGATCTTCTTACAATAATTCAAGAAACCTGTATAAATAACAAAGGTAAATTGATAATCCCCGCGTTCAGCGTCGGAAGGACCCAGGAGCTGGTTCATACCCTGGACAAGCTCGAGACCGAGGGCAGGCTGCCCGAAGTGCCGGTATTCGTAGACAGCCCGATGGCAGTGAATGCGACGGAGGTTTTCAGGCTCCACCCCGAGTGTTTTGATAGTGACATACAGGAATATATGCTAGATGACCCAAACCCCTTCCGCTTTAACGACCTTAAGTACGTAAAACGCACCGACGAATCCAAGCAGCTCAATTACCTTGACGGCCCTGCCATTATTATCAGCGCCTCCGGCATGATGACCGGAGGCCGCATACTCCACCACCTCATGAACCACATAGAGGACAAGAGGAATACAGTACTCATCGTTGGATACTGCGCCCCTCACACCCTGGGAGCCAGGATCAGAAGAGGTGATAAGAAAATCAGGATATTCGGTCAAGAGCTCCGTGTAAAAGCCAAGGTTAAGATAATGGATTCCTACAGCGCCCATGGTGATGAGCCAGAGATGCTCGAGTACCTCTCCAACCTCTCAAGGGACAAACTCAAAAGCATATATCTTGTCCACGGCGACCTCGACCGCCAGGAAATGTTCCGCTCAGCGCTCAAAAAAGAAGGTTTTAGGGACATACAGATACCCGAGCTCGGTGATAAAATAGAGATTGGGTAAACAATCTAATCCCATAATATTTAAGCTATATAGAGAATTTTCCGAATATACTCTATTTCTATATGCCCATATTCCAATTATGAACATATTAGTCTATAATATAGATTCACTTTACCAGTCTTGATGGGAGACTGTAGGAGAATAGTTAATGAGCGCAGTCAAATACTCGCTCTTGTTATTAACGGCAGTACTATATCTGTGTCATATCGCATATGCTGAGGAAGAGACTCAAGCGGATAAGTCCGTTGAGTCGGAGCTACTTAGCGAAGAGCCGTCTCAAGAGGGTGCTGAAACGGTGGACACAGTGCATGACGGCGAGGTATACAAGAGCCACGACTTCACAGGGGTCAATTTCTCAGGCCATAGCTTTGTAGGCGCTAAATTTTATGCCGTGGACTTTGAGTTCTCCGATTTATCAAAAGCCGACTTCACTGGTGCCAAGTTCAACGGCGTCGACTTCACTGACGTAAACCTCGAAGGTGCCTGCTTTATAAACTCCAAGCTAAACGGTGTAGATTTTGAACGCACGAATCTAAAAGGCGCTATTTTCACAGGTGCTAGAAAAGTAGGTACTGAGTTTCTCAATTCAAACGAGTCAGAGATAGTCTGGGACGGGCCGCTCGAGTGTCCGCACAAGGAAGCACCGGATAAGACTGCCAGCGTAGAGGACAGCGAGAGAATTTCGAAAATTTACGAATAAGTAATTCCGGATTATTAATACTTCCCGTTCATAATCGCGATACATTCATCTGGAAGTCTCTTTTGTACCGACGTTCCGCTCTTTCTTCTTGTCTTCACAGTACCGTCTTCTCTAAACCATGTCACAAGCTCGTCACAGCCGTCCCCATAATTTGCAAGCGGCGCCTGCGCCTCACACGAAGCGCTTCCGTTCGGGCACTTGAGTCTCACATGGAAATGCCCGTCGTGTCCATACCATGGGCGCATCTTCGCAAGCCAATCCTGACCTGAGTAATTTGTACATAACTCTCTTTTTATAACTGGGTTTATGAATATCCTGTCCACCCTAGGGTCGGAAGCTGCAAGCATCAGTATCTGCTCCTGCGTTGTGCTCCATTTATTCGGGTCTATACCGTACTCGCCCGGGAATAATACGGACTGCGGGTTTATGTATTGCCTTTCCTTAACGGTTAGTGAGCGCTTTTTGGCTACCGGGTGCTGCCAGAACAATATGTCGGCATCAAGCCCAATCTGATGGCTCGAATGGTCGTCAGGCATAGGCCCCCCGGTCTGCTGTGATATATCTGCTATCAGTAGAAGCCCGCCGAGCTCTTCGTTAACCTTCTCACTTAATGTCGTGATGTAGTCTATGGTCTCAGTGTGTGCGAAAAATCTGCCTCGACCCAACCTTATGACTTGATAACCTGTTCCGTCTTTCGGGAGCGCCGCCGCGTTTCGGATACACCCCGCAGTATAAGCCCCGATGGACTTCGTCGAGTTATATTGATCGGCAACAGCTAATCCTGCAGTAAATATAAAGAGCAAAAATGTGAGCGAGCGAAAAATTATTTTCATCTTGGTCTAACATTTTAGCCGCCATGCAAATTCTCGCAAATAGTCATAGAAAAATAATATTCAACCAACTAGTTGACAAACGGTTGCGCATGATCTATAATCAACTACATGGTTGATTATAGATCTGAAGAATTGGACGAGATTTTCCACGCGCTTTCCAACTCCACCAGAAGACACATCGTGCTCGAGCTCACAAAAAAAGACCTCACGGTAAACGAGCTTGCGGAGAAGTACGATATGAGCGTTCAGGGTGTCTCAAAACACATTCAGGTGCTTGTCCGCTCAGGGCTCGTGACTCAAAAGAGGGCAGGGCGCCTAAAGCGATGCAGCTTTAACTATGAGACGCTTGAAAACGTCTCCGAGCTCATTCAGCGCTACAGGGCTTTCTGGGAGGCAAGACTCGAAGCACTGGAGAAGTACTTTAACAAGAAAAAGATCAAGGAGAACAAAAAGAAATGAGCGAAAATACTGTTGTTGTAAAAAAGGTGATAAGTGCCCCGCGTGACGAAGTCTTCGAGGCGTTTACAGACGCTGAAATTATGAGTAAGTGGTTTTTCCCTGATGAAGATATGTCTGCGGAAGTGACCAACAACCCAGTTGTTGGGGGTGACTATACCTTGAAGATGTATGCTAAAAACGGCGACATATACACACACGTCGGTGAGTATAAAGAGATATCTCCGCCGGAAAAGCTCGTTTTTACATGGAATTCCGATTTTGTTCAGAATACAGTCGTGACTGTGATACTGGAGGAATCAGGAAGCGGCACAGAGGTAACCATCTCTCACGATCTTCTACCCAGTGTCGAAATGGCTGAAAATCACAGAGGCGGATGGACAGGTTGCCTCAATCGTTTGGAAACAATTTTTAGCGCGTAAATCACATGAGAATATGTTAATATCAAAAAATATAGGAGGTGTATTATGAAATCCATTATTAGATTTTCATTTGCAGCGTTAGCTCTTATACTTTCAGGCTCTATATATGTAGCTGCTGAACAAAAGCAGGAAATGCCTGATTATATGAAGCCCTACACAGGCTCAGCCGAGTTTGAGCAGATCAAATCCCTGGCTGGCACATGGAGCGGTACAGGAGTAATGCACGGCAAGGAAGAACAATTTACCGTTACATATGAGACAAGCGCCGGCGGAAGTGTTGTAGTTGAAAAGTCTTTCCCTGGTACGCCGATGGAAATGATCTCGATCTATTCTGAAAAAGACGGTCAGGTTGTTATGACTCACTATTGCATGCTCAAGAATCAGCCTGAGCTTGCCCTCAAAAATTCAGGCGACGGCACGCTTGAATTTGTCCTGATAGGCGGTGCTAACATGGATGCATCTAAAGACATGCACATGCACTCACTTAAGCTCACGATTAAAGACGACGACACTATTGTTCAGGAATGGACCCCATACGCAGGGGGCGAGGCCCAAAAAGATGCCACAACCCTTACTCTTACTCGCGCTCAGTGAATTCAGGTTTGAACGAAGCCCAGGCTTAAAAACTCCGACTCATAAGATGTGAAGTTCTGAAATTATTCGTATATACTTGCCCTCTTAAGGGAGGGCTTGTGATGAGCGATAAAGAAACGACCCAGAAAATAGTCGAGGGTTACTCAAAGGCTTGGGCTTCGGGGGATATTGAAACCGCCAGATCGTATCTGGCAGACGATCTTGAGTTCCGAGGCAGCATAGATAATTTCAATGACGCAGATTCTCTAATCAGCGCAATTTCTGTGTTTTTAAATATTCTCAAGTCAGTTGACACAATAAGTACCTTCTATGATGAAAACGAAGCGATACTTATGTATGACTGTGTTACAGACTCCCCAGCCGGGACTATCAGGACAGTCGAATACTTTAAATTGGTAGGTGGGAAAATTAAGGAAATCAAATTAGTATTCGACGCCTCCGAGCTCCGTAAGCTCATGGGTAAGTAAACTAATTCACGGTAATATTACTCGAAATAATATTTTACTATGGAGGATGAGTATGAAAATAAACTTTATGAGATCGACCCTGCTGTTAATTATTATTGCTATAGTGTGTTTCTTGCCGTTAGGCACTAAAAATGCTTTGGGAGTTACTGAAGATGGAAATAGTAATTCCACACAACAACCTGCTTTCGGTGAGATGGATGTGTTTACACCTATTGTGTTCTCAGTCCTCGCCCCTCCGGTTCCCGTTAAGGGGTCTGACGGACTTTACTACATCGTATATGAGCTTTTCGTTACAAACTCAAACAGATTTGAATGGGAAGTACTTTCAGTTGAGGTGCTCGACGGGGATGCAAGCGGGCGTGTGCTCCAAACGGTCTCAGGTGAGGAAGTTAAAAATAAGATGCGGTTTGTCGGTACCAGGCAGCCTACGGATTCGCTTGAGCCGGCACAGAGCGGCCTCATATTTATGGCGTTTTCAGTAGAGAACAAAGAGGATATTCCAAGCTCACTCCTACACAGATTAACAATCACGTCTCCAGGAGGGCTTCCCGATCAGATTGTCTCGATGCTTGCGCTCCCTGAGGGTCAGGACAAGCTTAAAGAGTTCGGGGCACCTGTGAGCATTAGCAGCGATTCCGCAGTAGTTCTGGGACCTCCTCTCGGGGGCTCAGGTTGGATAGCAGCAAATGGATGCTGCAATTCTATCACCCATATGAGATCAGATCTCCCGATGAATGGATATTTATATATTTCCCAGCGATTCGCCATTGACTGGATGAAAGCCGATAAGGATAATCGTCTCTATGTCGGAGATCCGCAAAATCTTAAGAGCTGGTTCGGTTACAATCAGGACGTGCTCGCGGTAGCGGACGCCCGGGTCGTAACGGTCGTAGACAAGTATAAGGATCAGACGCCTTTTATTCTGCCTACCAAGACTGGGGCAATAACCATAGAGGAAATAGACGGAAACCATATAGTGCTTGAGCTTGCTAACGGTCAGTATGTTTTTTATGCTCACTTAAAACCCGGGAGCGTGAAAGTCAAAGAGGGGGATTTAGTTAAACGGGGAGACATAATAGCAAAGCTTGGAAACACCGGTAATACCAGCGCCCCTCATTTGCATCTTCATGTAATGGAAACTCCCTTAACGATCGGCTCAAACGGACTCCCATACACATTTGATGAATATAACCTGACAGGCCGCACGAGTGAGGAATCTTTCTTCGATGAGGGTCTTGAGGATAATACTCCCTTTGTAGACGAAGAAACCGGGCTCATTAAAGGAAATTCCGTAGATGTTCTTCCTGTTAATATTCCCGGGCAGCATAATGAAGATTTACCCCTCGATCTTAGTATAGTCGAGTTCCCTGAAATCTGATTAGGGCTTTTCGTGAGAACAATTAAGATTTACTAATTCTCTCTTGGCCGGGACTCTCAGCTGCGCTACATCCCGCCTTCAGACGTATTTGATGACGGTCTAACTTGAAGAATATTCGCTACCGAAGGGTTCGGCTTACGGAATTCCCGGTCCTGTGCGTACATATAAATTACCGCCATCGAATCATGATCTTCGTCTGTAGTGTTATTGTAGCTGCTTATTAGCTGGTATTCATGTCCTTTATATATCGGCAAGCCTTCTGAGCTTGAATAATAGTCCACGTGGTCGAGCCCGATCTTGTCCTCTGAGTTTTTAGCATTGCTTTTGAAAACCGTCTCACCTGTGGTTAAGTCTTTTAGCTCGAGTGATTCCGCGAAAGGATGGAGGTGAATTGCGATATAATGGACTTTTGTGTCGTATGGTACTCCCAGCATATTTGTTACAAATGTAGTGTTAACCTCCCGCCCCGGCTTTACGATCCAGTGCCCAGTGTATTTTCTCTCAAAGCTGTCTCTAATGATATTCTCCCCCGCGCTTTCTCCCAGTAAGCACCCCTCTCCGTGCCGCTCTTCGTCCGCAGATACCAGATTATAATATCCGTTCTCAGATTCATCCAGTCGTTTTAAGCTGTTCGAGAAAATTTTCATAAGTGGTATCATAGGCTTTTTCAAATCAGAATCCCTTACGTATCTAATCGTTATCTTGTGACGGGTCTTTATGTTTGGCTTCTTATAATTTAGGTTTAGTACCTGTGTTGTAAGTTTAAGTGCTTCGGGTGTTAGTATCGGCATACCGAATCCATCAGGGAATTCGATCTCGTTCTGTCCCTGAGAAAGAGTGAACAGTCTGCTAATTTTGGGGTTCATTTTAGATTGGAATAAATAATTATGGGTCTTTGCGTCAATATCCAGATTACTGTGGCACATAAGCTCCTGAGACATTGGTGTTTCGCCGTCCGGTCCCACCATTTCAGCTCTAAAACCTGTAATCCAGATAAGCTCAGGCTCTTCACTATCCGATAACCTTAATTCGGTCGTAGTATGAGGGCCCTTCATAGAGCGGTAAATATCTTTTATCTCATACACATCAGATAGGAATGTAACTACACTCTCTTTACTCTTAGGATCTACGGATACTCCTTGGATGCCGGCTTGTGGTATAGTGGCTTCTTCTGTGTTCTTACAAGACAAAAGCGCCAAGGCTCCAATTAGTACAAATACAAGGGTTATTATTAAATTTTTCATAGATTTGTTGGGCCCTATATTTCTATTCAAATATACTAGCATATAGAATAGAAATAATAACCACACGAATCAATATCGGTTAATCTTAGATGGAATTAAATTATACTGACATTTATCTTGAAACCTGGAATGATATTATGATAATATCGCTTATCCCTAGGGAGTTATACTAAATTGAGTTATTCGATTGAATATATTATTTTTGGCGCCTCCGTTTTACTTCTTGTAAGTATATTCGCCGGTAAGGCTGCATCACGTTTAAGAGTGCCGGCCCTCCTCATATTTCTTCTGGTTGGTATGTTCGCGGGCTCAGAGGGTCCGGGCGGTATCGAGTTCGAAGACCCTTGGGCGGCTCAGCTTCTCGGTGTGCTAGCTCTTGCCTTCATAATATTTTCAGGCGGCCTGCATTCGAGCTGGAATAGGGTCGCTCCCGTGCTTAAGCCCGGTGTGTCGCTATCGACCATAGGTGTATTCCTGACCGCAATCCTCGTCGGCCTGTTTGCTCATGTTATTTTGGGTTTTTCCCTTCTGACTGCGCTCTTACTGGGTGCAATCGTTTCTTCCACAGACGCTGCGGCCGTCTTCTCCGTTATGAGCTCAAGCGGCACGAAGCTCAAAGGAAACTTAAAAGATCTTCTTGAATTTGAGTCCGCAAGTAACGACCCGATGGCCGTAATCCTGACCCTTGGTTTCGTACACCTCATCACTAACCCCGCGGCTACATACTGGAGTATGTTCTATCTCCTTATCATGCAAATGGCCTTAGGGCTTCTTATCGGCTACGGGATGGGTAGAGCCATTATTCTCTTAGTCAACCG
>DEIM01000044.1:6364-6630 GCA_002352485.1 Candidatus Dadabacteria bacterium UBA2774 | reverse complement strand
GGTAGCGGTTTCCTTGCCGTTTACATCGCGGGTCTTATCATGGGCGGAAGCGAGTTTGTAAACAAAAAGAGCCTTACCCGTTTTCACGACGCCCTTGCGTGGCTCCTTCAGATCACCATGTTTTTGATACTCGGGCTTCTGGTGTTTCCATCAAAGCTCGTACCTGTAATATTCGGTGGTATCGTGACTTCAATATTTCTAATCTTCATAGCGCGTCCTCTCGGGGTGTTCCTGTCGCTTCCGTTTGGTAAGACGAAATTAAATGA
>DEIM01000044.1:0-6265 GCA_002352485.1 Candidatus Dadabacteria bacterium UBA2774 | reverse complement strand
GCCGATCTAATTTTCAATCTTGTTTTCTTTATTGTCATTACATCCGTACTCCTTCAAGGCACCACAATTCCACTCGTTGCCCGTTGGCTCGGGCTCGATGCCCCTGATGTTGAAGATCATATGAAACAGGTGGAGTTTGAGTTTCCTTACGATGATCACAGCGATAAAATAGAATTCACTCTTCCCCCGGCTTCAAGCGCTCTTGGTAAGCAAATTGTCGAGCTCTCACTTCCAAAGAGCGCGCTCATAATGCTTATAGAAAGGGGCGAGACCTCGCTTGTTCCTAGAGGGGGCACGGTATTAAAGGAGGGAGATAAGCTCCTTGTCCTGGCAGAAATTGATGATATCCCGGAGGTACGCTCCATTTTCGGTGTGACTGAATAATCTTTAAGTCACTCAGCTTTTTCGTGTCTTAGTCATGTTCAATAAATTCTGGCAAACTGTAACAGGTTTTAAGTACGTAAAAATTGTATCTATTTTTGCGTTAGTTCTTTCGGCCCTCCTTCTTGTCGGAGCATTCTATTTCCCTTTTATACATTCCACTTTCCATCTCGAATTGCCCGACTGGATTCCCAATTGGTTCGGTCTTCACGGCGAGCTCAGGGACTGGATTGTAAAAAAGGGCAAGATTCCCACTGGTGATCAGTACCTGCTGGGAATAATAAAATCACTTTTTCAGGACGGCTCGATTTTCCTCGGGATCATCATATTTCTTTTCTCAGTTGTGTTTCCCCTTCTCAAGATTGTTCTCTCCGCAGTCTATATTTCCAGGAGCTTTAAACAACAAGCAATGACTAATAACGGCCTATTCAAAGCGATCGGTCTTGTTTCGAAATGGTCTATGGCCGACGTTTTCATAGTCGCTGTAATCATAGTAATGTTCAAAGCAAAGGGGTTTAATTTCAGCTTCTCTGCCGAAACAGGTATCTACTGCTACGCCCTCTCCGCAGTCCTATCCTCCCTGGTTATCTCCTACATTTCACACAAGACTGAGACTTGAAATCAATAGAAATAGTTTGCTGTGCTATATCTCAATTCAAGTGCAGGCCGAGCCACCTTGTAATATGAGCAATCTGAGATACTATAAAACTCGGATGAAATAAACTAAGGAGGATATGGAGAAAATGAGCGGAACTAGCATAGCAGAAGGTCTCAGGCAAAATTGGTGGTGGTTACTAGTAATGGGCATCGTCTATGTAATCGCGGGCTTTGTTGCCATAGGACATCCCATAATTGCAAGTTATACCGTTGAGCTTGTAATCGGAGTCATTCTATTAGTCGGCGGAGTGATTTCTATTATCGGCTCCTTTTTCTCTGGCAACTGGAAGAGTCTCCTGTTAATTCTGATAAGCGGCATATTATATCTCATTGTCGGCTATCTCCTTCTTCAGAATCCATTACAAGGTGTCGTAACTCTCACCCTTCTCCTTGCTGCGTTTTTATTCGTCGAGGGTATCTTCAAGATCATTCACGCTTTTCAGATGAACCCTACTCCAAATTGGGGATGGTTACTTATTAGCGGTATTGCTTCCCTGATTCTGGGTGTGCTTATATATGCCGGGTTCCCGTCATCTAGCACATATATCCTGGGGCTTCTGGTGGGTATCTATTTCCTCGTTAACGGCTTCTCCATGATAATGTTTTCATTTGCCGTTAAAGACCCTGCTCCAGCCGGTTAAGGAGCTTGGGTGTTAATTAGCACAAACGGTTCTTTCCTGCGCCCATTCTCTTAGGGCAGTGATTTTCTCGGCCATTGTTCGTGATATCGGGCTTGTACTGTCTATTTCATCCAACAGTATTTGTGTATCCAGCTTTTTCTCTGCCGAAAAGGCCGTATACAGACCAGCCACAATTACCTGCTCTATCTCGGATCCGCTGAATACCTCAGTTGCATCCACCAGATTGTCGATTTCGAAATCACATGGGTTTTTGCCCCGTTTTTCCAGGTGAATGCCGAATATTGCTGTCCTTGCCTCCCGGTCAGGTAAATCTACAAAGAAAATTTCATCAAAACGTCCCTTTCTTAAAAACTCGGGCGGGAGTTTTGTCACATCATTTGCCGTTGCCACGATAAACACGTCTCCCTTTCTGTCCTGGAGCCATGAGAGAAATGTGCCGAATATCCTTCTGGATACGCCCCCGTCCGCCGAGTCTCCGCCGGCTGATGAAAATGCTTTTTCAATCTCGTCTATCCAAAGTATCACGGGCGACATTTTCTCAGCGGTATTCATAGCCCGCTTAAAATTCTTTTCCGTCTCCCCTATGTACTTGTTATATATGTTCGAAGGATCGAGTTTTAGCAGCGGCAGTCCCCACTCGGTTGCGACAGCTTTTGCGCAGAGGCTCTTTCCGCAGCCCGGTACACCGAGCAGTAGCACTCCTTTTGGGAAGGTCAGTCCAAATTCTTTCGCCTTTTCGGGATTCACAATAATTTCCTTTCTTTTGGATAACCATGACTTAAGCCCCTTAAGATCAGCTATATCCGCCATACTCTCTTCTACAGGATAGTATTCGAGCACCCCGTCCCGCTCCACAATATCCTTTTTCGCCTCGATTACTTTTCCTATGTCCTCAGACGACAGCGTACCGTCCTCGATTATAATTTTTGTTATTACCTTCTCAGCCTCTGTAAGCGTAAGCCCCTTTATATTATTCAGGAGTTTATTCGTGTCATCTTCAGAAAGTTTTACGTCTACGCTGATTCTCGAGTAAAGGTCCCTCACCACATGCCCCAGAAGCTCTCTATATTCCTCAGCATCGGGCTCAGGCATTTTAAAGACAGCGGTTATTGTTCTTAGGGTTTCTGGAATCTCCACGTTTTGCCCTGTAATTATTATTGCACCGTAGTTTCTAGAAAATCTTGAAGCCGCGTCTTTTACCATACTCACCATGAGCTTATCCTCTAAATAGTCTCCGATACCGCCGAAATGATAAAGGGCCTGAAATTTCGAGGCTTCTATATGAGAGAGTGCGGTCTTTAAATCCTGAGAGCCGTATACCGGGCCTTTGGAGTCTATATCTTCACGTACGAGTCCCTTTGTTCTCGACCAGCAGAAAAACGGTATTCTCAGATTGTCCGCCAGGAGCCTGATAAGCCCGTGCGTGCGCTCTTCCTCGGGAGTGTCCACATATATCACACTGTAGTGCGAGCGTATCAGGAGCCGAAGCTCCTTCAATTTATCCAGATTTTTTTTCATTTCACTTATCTTTAGTAATAGAAAATCCAATATTCCCCTGTCTTTATTGTTTAATCTTAGTGCTGCTATGGTTTTATTGCAAGTCATTATAAATATTGGATTTATAGGGTAATGCAGAAGGATGTGATCAATAACTATTCATGATTCGGGTGACAAAAAGCTTGTTAATTAACGGAAAGCTAAGTTTTTGATTATTTTGACTACGATATCAGTTATGATAAATTGTATATCAGTTTTAATACATGTTTCATCAATATTCTTGAGAGGAGGATTGGAATGAAAAAGTTAATCTACTCAGCTTTAACTATAGTTTTAGTCATTTCTATTTTTGCAATACGCTCAGAAGCCGATCCGGGTGATCTTTTTATAGTTGTTGAATTAGATGATGAGACCGCATGTTCTGTGCTTAAGGTAAATCCCGCAGGCAGGCTTTCAGAGTTTGTTACAAACGATGAAATTTTAGCCGTTACAGGTGAGAATGAAGCCGATTGTGATAACGTAGGTATAGCTTGTAATTTAAACGGCGATGTATATTTCGGAGAAGACTTTGATGATGAAAGTAAAGTTCTTCGTGCCGAGCGTTTTGGAGATCTGAGCCTCTTTGTACCCACCTCCGCACTCATTGCAGCTACCGGAGATTCTTCAGCCGATCTGGATAAAGGCATGGCGTTTGGGCCTGACGGTAACCTTTATGCCGCCGATGAACAAAGCGACAGTATATTACAAATCACAGTGCCGGGAGCGGCTGTCTCTGTCTCGGTAACAGAGGAACAAATTGAATCCGCAACGGGCGAGACCAATGCAGACTTGGAAGGGGGCATTGATATAGATGATGCTTTTAATATTTATATAGCAGATGCGGCATCCGACAGTATAGTTGTTTGCCAGCCTGGAGGGCCTTGCAGCGTCCTTACTTCTGAAGCTCAGATAATTGCTGCTTTAGGTTTTGACCCGAATTTGGACGAGCAGATTCTTTTAGTTGGTAATTACCTATACGTGGCTGAGGATGACAACTGTGCATGCGTATTCAGAATAGATATTAATACCGGAATCCCAGAGTTTTTCATATCTGAAGCGCAAATTTCATCTGTTACGGGTGCAACATCTGATCCTGAAGGAGGTCTGGCAGTGGATTTTGCCGGCAGGATCTATGTAGGAAATAGTTCTAACAATCAACCGAGCATTCTCCGCACAGGCCCTGGTGCAAATGTAAACCTTCTATCACTCTTCGTCTCCTCTGACGAAATACTCGATTTATATGGTCCCGATTTTAACATAGTAGATTTTGACGCTGGCATGTGTATCGTACAGCCAAAGGTATCTGAAATACCCACACTGTCAGAGTGGGGCTTGATTACCATGGCTCTAGTCTTAGGGGTTATCGGTTTTGCTTATGCGAGACGAAGAAAGCTTCTTGGGGTTTAGGGCAAGCATAGTTTCAGAATACGAAAATGAATAAACGAAGCCTCTTCCTCTTTATAGGGGAAGGGGCTTTTTAATATTCATCTGAGTTCATCCGAATCGATATATCTCTTGATTTCATCCCCATATCCCTCTACTCTTTTTTTATGTCTACAAGAGACCAGGCCCAAGAGCCTTCATTATTCAAACCGCCAGAGGATGCGGTACCTCTTGCCGAAAGGCTAAGGCCCCGGAGTTTTGATGAGATTCAGGGTCAGGAGCACTTACTCGGTCCCGAGGGCATAATACGCAGAATGCTCGAGGGCGGACATATACGCTCCATGATATTCTGGGGACCTCCCGGCACTGGTAAGACCACTCTTGCGAGGCTGCTTGCTACAAAGATCGACGCAAGGTTCATCCAGATAAACGCTATATCCTCAGGCGTAAAAGAGCTTCGTGAGATAATTTCCGAAGCCGAGCATGAGCTCCGTATGGGTAAGCGTACGGTGTTGTTCATTGACGAGATTCACCGCTTCAACAAATCCCAGCAGGCAGCGCTCCTTAAGAGTGTGGAGAACGGCACGCTCGTTCTCATTGGCGCCACTACCGAAAACCCTTCATTTGAGGTAATCTCGCCCCTTCTTTCACGCACCGGCGTTTATGTGCTAGAGTCGCTGACAGAAAAAGACCTCCTTGCAATTTTGGATAAAGCCTTGATTCAAGACGAGGTGCTAAAGCAGGCTGTGCTCAACGAAGAGGCCCAGGAAGAGCTTATCAGGCAGTGCGGCGGCGATGCCCGCACCATGCTGAACGCCCTTGAGGTAGCTTTTGATATCTCCGAGTCGCGCGAGTCCTACAATATATCTAGAGACACAATAAAAGAAGCCTATCAGACACACCATTACCGCTACGACAGGGCAGGGGAGGAGCACTATAACACCATCTCCGCATTCATTAAGAGCATTCGCGGAAGTGAGCCCGACGCCGCTCTTTACTATCTTGCGAGAATGTTAGAGGCTGGTGAAGACCCAAAGTTCATTGCCAGGAGATTGATAGTACTAGCCTCTGAAGATATCGGTAACGCGGAGCCATACGCCCTTACTCTGGCGACCGCCTCATTCACAGCAGTTGACTACGTGGGTATGCCCGAGGCCAGCATCATTCTCGCCCAGGCTGCGACTTTCCTCTCAGGCTGTCCCAAGAGTAACGCCTCATACAAAGCTATAGGAAACGCCATAGACGAAGTTCGCAAGAGGCCTGATGTTCCGGTACCGATGCATTTAAGGAATGCGCCCACCCAGCTCATGAAAGACCTTGGTTACGGTAAGCACTACAAGTACTCACATGATCAGAGTGAGGATGAAAAGGAGCAGCATTTTCTTCCAATCGAGCTCAAAGAAAAGGTCTTCTACAAACCTAAAGACATAGGCAGAGAATCCAATATCAAAAAATACCTCGAAAAGATATGGAAAAAACGCCGTAATAATAAAGATTAGTTAAACCATAAAATTCCTCCCCCTTGAGGGGGTAGGATTAAAGGTGGGGGTGATAAATTGTCGTATACTGAGTCTATAAAAGCATGTATTTAATATCACTCCTTCCTCTCAATAAGCTCCACCTTATAACTGTCAGGGTCCTCAACAAAAGCAATCACCGTGGTCCCG
>DEIM01000022.1:457-7747 GCA_002352485.1 Candidatus Dadabacteria bacterium UBA2774 | reverse complement strand
AAAGAATCCCGAGATACTTATACTTGATGAAGCAACAAGCTCTCTTGATACGGAAACCGAGCAGTTGATCCACAAAGCTATAACCGAGCTCAGCCGCAACAGGACAGTGGTTATTATTGCCCACAGGCTCTCGACCATAAAAAACGCAGATCAAATTATAGTATTAAAGGATGGAAGAGTATCGGAGATAGGAACCGAGCCCGAGCTTATAGCAAAGAAAGGCGAGTACTACAATCTGTCGTCCATAATTAATTGAATCTCTTGGTAATTTGGGCAAACTTTGTCCGGCAACTGCATAGGGGATAATATCTGAGCAAGCTGACAAACTCCCGTTATGAATAAAGACCCTTACATATCTGTGGTGGTCCCGGTTAGAAACGGCAGCCAATATATAGACAAGTGCCTTCTGGCGTTTAAAGAATCTACATACGAACAATTTGAAGTAATAGTTGTAGATGACGCTTCTACGGATAATACAGTAGAGATCGCCCAAAAAACTGGTGTTAAAATTGTAATCCTGGATAAACTGTCGGGGCCCGCGGCAGCACGTAACAGAGGTGCTGAGTCAGCCCGGGGCGATATTTTGCTTTTCATAGATGCTGATGTTGTTATCAACAACGATACTATCGAGCTCATTGCAAAAGCTTATACCGAGAACCCCAGTATCTCTGCCGTCTTCGGCTCATACGACGACAAACCTGAAGCACCGGATTTTATATCACAGTACCGTAACCTCCTTCACCACTACGTGCATCAGATAGCAAAAAGAGATGCAACGACATTCTGGACCGGGTGCGGAGCAATACGCAAATCGGTATTCGATGAATTGGGAGGTTTTGATGAAATACGCCACCCGATCCCATCTATGGAGGATATAGAAATCGGACTCCGGATGTCCGAGCAGGGGTATAAAATAATTCTCGACAAGAATATACAGGTAACGCACCTTAAGCACTGGGGATTTTACTCGCTGATTAAAACAGATATTTTCCAGCGGGCCGTCCCTTGGTCTCAACTCATATTGGAAAGAAAATTACTTCCGAGAGACCTAAACCTCAGGTTTAGGGATAGATTTTCCACCACTCTAGTTGGAATAATAATTATCGCGGTCTCTATCTACATACTAAAATTATTTACTCAGATAGATATCATTCCGAGCGGATATATATTATTAACTGCTCTCATTTCGCTTTGCGTGATATTAATACTTAACAGAGACCTGTATCTATTTTTCTTAAGGAAGCGCGGCGTCGGATTTGCGCTTCTTTCCATACTTATGCACATACTTTTTTACATTTATTCGGGAATTACTTTCGGGGTTTTATGGATCGGGAGTAAATTACAGCATTAGTGACGGGGTATTAGGACAAAAGATTAGAAGAATCTCCCAAAATTAAGACGAAGTGTAGTTGCCACTTAGATCTTTAACTTTCTCGGCTACTTCAGGGCTGTCCAGTATCTCTCCCATACCCTTTTCGTAAAGATAATTGGCATTATCTCTTGGTGCCTCACTCTTTACGTTTGGGTCAAAGAAAACCTCTTTAGTATGTACAAGACCCGCTCTGTTGTATGAAGCAAGCTCATACTTCATACCCATCCTGAGTGCGTCACAGGGGCAGGCCTCAACACAGAACCCGCAAAAGACACATCTCATAAAATCGATATTGTACACCTTCGGTCTTCTCTCTATCCCGTAATCATCCGCAGCCTCGGCTACAATCGATATTGCCTGTGTGGGGCAGGCTACCTCACAGAGCTTACACGCAACACACCTGATCTCTCCCTCGTCATCGCCGGGCATTACATGGATGCCCCTATACCTTGGTGGAAGTTCCTTCACTTCCTCAGGGTACTGGATAGTTATAGGTCTGAACCTGAGAAGGTGCTTCAAGGTTATAATAAGGCCGCTGAATACCTGCGGCAGGTACATTTTTTCATACCATGTGAGCTCGGGAGGCTCCATTACTTTTATTTTAATTGCCATCGTTCAGTCCTGTATAAAGTACAGATAAGTTATAACACAAATCCGTAAATTTGGAAGTAGCCCTCACTCTAAAAACCCGGTTTGTAACATTATTCTGTGAGCTCTATTCTGAGCCTACGGTATACCCAAACACCTGAGAGAATGGATACTAAAAGTAAGATAAGCCCTAATAGAACCGAGCCTAAGAGAAGCTTACCTACACCGATCATTCCGAACATAATAAAGCACACCCCTAGAACCCAGTTAATCACCACGGGCATAAATGAAGGAGTTTTAATCTCAGGGCACAGCTTAACCGCGGGTTTCCAGAAACCCCAGGGTCTTACTCTTTTATAAAAATTACTTAAAGTTTGCTCAGGCTCCGGGGCTGTTAAAAACGTGACTATAACCCAGGTTACGATAGAAACCGGAATTACGATTATCTGGTGCTTAAGCTCAAGAGAAACACCCTGGATTCTGGTATAGATAACTAATACCAAGATAGTTATTAGTGATGCGGCAAGCGCAGAGATTTCTGACCACGCGTTTATTCTCCACCAGAACCACCTTAAAATCAGCACCAGACCCACACCAGCGCTCATAGCCCAGAGAAATATCCAGGCCTTTCCTATATTTGTAATATACAAAGCGAAATAACCTGCCAATACTGTTAATATGAGTGTAAATAACCTTGCCATCAGCACATAGTGCTTTTCTGTCGCATCTTTTTTAATAAACCGTCTGTATATATCATTCATCAGATAAGAGGCGCCCCAGTTGAGCTGTGTAGATAGTGTGGACATAAACGCCGCGAGGAAGCTTACAAATAATAGTCCCAGGAGTCCCGGACCCAAAAACTCCTTTATAACCGCTACATATACCGCTTCCTGGTCTCCGTCCGTTATTACAGCTCTCGGATATATAATCAAAGACGCTAGCGCAACCAGAACCCAGGGCCAAAGACGAAGGATATAGTGGTTAACCGCAAACCATGCTGTACCCAGCACGGCATGACGCTCGTTCTTGGCGGAGCATATTCTCTGTATGAAATAGCCGCCCCCGTCCGCGTTATGAGACGACCACCAAATAACGCTCACGTATACAAGAAAAGCAAAGAAGCTGGAGGACCAAAATCCCTCAGAGACCGGATCACCCCCAGAGGGCGTCATAAAAAACGAAATGTGCTCCTGGTCAATTCGTCCAAGCTTATCAACAAACCCGCTCAAGCCGCCTATTTCAGGAGAGGCGATTACAATCCAGGCTA
The DNA here is from genome assembly GCA_002352485.1 of Candidatus Dadabacteria bacterium UBA2774. GTDB lineage: Bacteria > Desulfobacterota_D > UBA1144 > Nemesobacterales > UBA2774 > UBA2774. Next base: position 4,520 of record DEIM01000022.1, on the reverse strand, counting down.
GTGCCGCTGTGCCGAATAGCGCTATAAAATATTGAAGGAAATCCGTAAGCGCCACCCCCCATAGCCCCGACATCATCGTGTAGAAAAACGCAATCGAAATACAAATTACCACTGCAATCGTGGTATCCACACCGAAGAACACCTTAAACACCTTGGCCATCGCGCTTATGACCCAGCCCATTACTATAAAATTAAACAAGGTGGAAAAGTAAAATGCCTTGAAGCCTCTAAGGAACGCGGCGGGCTTCCCGCTGTATCGGATCTCTATGAGCTCATTGTCTGTAATAACCTCGGCCCTTCTCCAGAGCCTTGCGAACACGAGCACTATGAATACATGACTAAAAAGGTAGTTCCACCAGAACCAGTTTTTCCAAATCCCATCAGCTCTTATCCAGCCCGTAACCGCAAGCGGTGTGTCAGCTGCAAAAGTGGTCGCAACCATGGAAGTGCCCAGTATCCACCAGGGCAGGCTCCTTCCGGATACAAAATATGAGGACATGCTGCCGCTTGCACGGCGTGTAAAATAAATCCCGATTGCGAGCGATATTAAGAGATATGAGGCTACTATAACCCAGTCTAGCGGACTTAGTACAGAGAGTGAGGACTTAAGCGAGGCAGGCATTAAACAACTAATTTACCTGAGGGGGTATTAAGAAAACAGCTTCATAATAAGTCAGGGGTAGAGGGTTATATCTTTACACTCAATTTTCCCGTCGGTTCTATTTTCCCCAAGAGCACGTCGGCAGCGACAGCCTGGCACACGTCCATATGGTCAAAAATGCAGAGAACCGTGTCATAGTTCATAAATTCCGATACAACATAGGGCGAGCCGATTGAGACTAGGATTTTCTCTTTCTGGAGGGTTTCGATCGCATTTAAAATAGTATTGTAATTCTCAGGAAGAGAAGTCTCTTTTTTCCACGCGCCGACAGTTGTGTAAATTAAGCAAATTATCGCATCATACCCTTCTGACAACTCGAGTATGTACTGGGGGTCTTCATTTAAAACACCAAACTTTTTACATCTTACTACCGACCCATTCATTCTATTAAGAAAAACACTTGAGATATCACTACCGGACTCAGTTACATCGAATATTAATACAATAGCATTATCAGATTTAAGCGCCCCGCCTTTAAGCAGACACGATGAGTGTTTGGCAATAGTTTTCACAAGGCTGTCTGCATCCTGTTTAATATTTGTGGATTCGGAATGCTCAGCTGTAAGCCACTTATTTTTTACACCAATAATTCTTGTTACAGATCGAGTTAGAGTATCACTGTCTAGCTCCCCCGACTCAGACATTTGAGTCAGTTTTTTAATCAGGGCATCCGGATCTTTCGGATCGAGAATTATGTCACAGCCTGAGATAAGAGCTAGTCTGGACATATCCGCTTCGTCACCCGATTTCCCTATACCGTCCATTCTGAATGAATCCGTCACTACCAGACCAGTAAACCCCAATTTATCTCTTAGTATGCCCTGAATAACAGCTTCCGAAATTGTAGCCGGTATCTTTTCGTTACTTATTTTAGGGTAGGCAATATGGGCGGGCATGATAAAGGTAACTCCACTGCTTACGGCGTTTTTAAAGGGAATCAGGTCACACTTGAATAAATTTTCCTCAGTCTGCTCTGATACAGGCATATCTACATGCGAATCCACCCAGGTGCCTCCGTGCCCCGGGAAATGCTTGGCACAGGCCATAATTCCGTTTTCCTGCAATCCGTTTATAAAAGCTTGTGAAAGACGTGAGACAAGTTCCGGGTCGTCTCCGAAAGAGCGTATATTTATTATAGGGTTTGCGGGATTTGTATTAACATCCGCAACAGGACCGAAAACAAGGTTCAGCCCGCATTCCTTCATCTCCTTAGCAATAAATGAAGCCTGCTCATATACTAGCTCCTCGTCATCAATAGCTCCTAATGACATCGTAAAGGGAAATAGGGTCATACCACTTACAATCTGTCCCACTCCGCGCTCAGCGTCGCATGCGAAAAACAGGGGAATCTGAGAAGCTACCCGTAACTCCTCTGTCGCTCTTCTTACACTGTCCCTTGTGCCACCGAATATTATAAAGCCTCCGATATGGGCTTCCTTTACAAGCTTTCTGGCAAGCGGGAGCGACCTGGGATCTTTGAAATCGATCCTCGGCATTACGAGCTGAGCTATTTTTGTATCTATACCGAGCTTATTTATGTCCAAGTATTATAGTCCGAAAGAATATTTATCTGCCTAATACGATCTTACCCATGGGTACCCAACTATTAGCTCCTGTTACCCTGGGCATATTGGTCTTATTTCCTGAGACAAGCTCATTAGCTAAAACCGCGAACGCTACCGCTTCTTTAACCTCCGATGGAATTCCATAATTATCTGTAGTCGAGCATTTAAAACCGTGCAGCCTATCCATCAAATTCTCCATCAGTACTGGATTCTTACATCCCCCACCGCTGAATACAATTTCACTCACATCCCACTTAGGAAAAATGAATCTTTCATATGAAAGCGCTATCGTTTCAACTGTAAACGCCACAAGAGTAAGCAGTAGATCGGGCAGTTTGATATCACCATTTTTCACTTTAGAAAAAAGTTTAAGCCCCATTTCTTTACCGAACAGCTCCTCGCCGGTCGACTTTGGAGGAGGAAGGCTGAAATAAGGATCCATAATGAGCTTATACAGAAGATCACTCTGAATTACACCCTGTGACGCTAGTTTTCCGTCTTTATCGAAGCCCTCACGGCCCTCTGTAGCAATACTTATCACCCTATCCATAAGCATATTCCCGGGTCCCGTATCGAATGCTATTACGTCCTCGATATTCTCCGTTACAACCGTGGCGTTCCCGATTCCGCCTATGTTCTGTGCAATCTTAACCTTGTTCTTCTCACTGAGTAACAAAAAGTCAAAATAAGGTACGAGCGGCGCGCCTTCCCCCCCGCAAGCCATATCGCGCGTTCTGAAATCCCCTACTGTCGTCACACCCGTACGCTCGGCAATCACACTCGTCTCCCCTATCTGAAGCGTCGATGGTATCCCGTCTCTCCGTGAGGGCGGATTGTGGAATACGGTCTGCCCGTGTGAGCCTATCAGGTCCACCTCTCCGATATTGAAGCCAGCCTCATTCGCAGCCACTAAGGCAGCATCGGCAAATGCTTCGCCTATGAGAAAATTCAGATCGGAAATTTCCTGAACAGTACAAGAGGGTAGGAGATTATCCAGCCTCTCTCTTACTTCCACGTTATAAGGAGTGCAGATAAATTTTAATAACTCTATTTTTGTATCAACGCCTGAACCTGTGAGCTTAACCAAAGCCGCGTCTATGCCGTCCTTAGATGTTCCGGATATAAGGCCGATCACTAGCTTGTTGTTTTTATTCAATGATGAGAGGATGTTAGTAGTCATAATGAGAATTTTGTATAGTTATCATCTTTATCCAAGCGCTTTTCGTAAAAATCCCTTGCTCTCAGCCAAAAGCTCCCTGGCCTCATCAAAGCTTATACACTTTACAGCCATAACGACCGCAGATTTGACGTCCCACTCTGATTTATCAAGCAGCTCCAGGGCAGTCCTTTCATCTACCTTCCCAATGTGCATTACTATTCTCTGAGCCCTGTCTCTTAACTTAGACGAGCGGGGTTGAACGTCTACCATCAGGTTCCCGTAGGTTTTGCCGAGCTGAACCATTGAAGCTGTGGTCAGCATATTTAAAACCATCTTTGTTACGGTACCCGCCTTCATCCGCGTTGAGCCCACGAGTGCCTCTGGACCTACGAGTAGAGATATCACAACATCTGCAGAAGCCTCCGGAACGGGATTACATGTTACCAATATCCTGCCGCTGCCTACTTCTTGTGCGAACTTGAGAGCGCTTTGGACGTAGGGAGTAGTGGCGCTTGCGGCTATACCTATCAACACGTCTTCGCTGCTTAATCCTGCCTCAGATAATGCAAGCACCGCATCTTCACCTGAGTCCTCTGCCCCTTCAACTGATTGCCACACTGCTCCCTTACCCCCGGCGATGATTGCTTGGATTAACCCGGGATCTGTTCCGAACGTAGG
>DEIM01000022.1:0-394 GCA_002352485.1 Candidatus Dadabacteria bacterium UBA2774 | reverse complement strand
ATTAAATCTACTGCTGCAGCAATATTGCTCCTCTCTTTCTCAATAGCGTCGGCAATAGTTCTGTCTTCATTCAATATTAATTCGACAATCTCGGTGGATGAGCACCGATCGAGATCGGCAGTGCGGGGGTTTATCTTCTCGGTGATGAGATGTCCTGTCTTTCTATGTTCTGTCATCGGGTTTATAAACTGAAGTTTGTATAAGAAGATTATACCGGTTTAATGTGGTATTAAATTTTCGACTATTACGTAACTGGCCAAAACAAGCAATATGTGTCTGCTCATATTTATTTAGGAGAGTAGCACACCGATTGTCAGACTTCAATTGCTGTATTTGATTAATATGCCCTGCAATATGTAGAAAACGCGGACCTATAAGGTTATAATAGACACCT
>DEIM01000009.1:1812-4933 GCA_002352485.1 Candidatus Dadabacteria bacterium UBA2774 | reverse complement strand
GCGGACACCGCAGAGCTTGTATTTGTGAACTGCGAAGTACCCGAGGAAAATCTGCTCGTCGGCGAAGGCGGCTTCAACGGCGCTATGGCCACACTCCTTGGCGCTCGTATTACGCACGCTGCCAAATCGGTGGGGCTTTCACAGGCTGCGTTTGAATTTGCTCTTAACTACTCAAAGGAAAGAGAGGCTTTCGGAAGGACTATCTCTAAGTTCCAGGCTATAAGCTTTAAGCTTGCGGAGATGGCTGTAAAGATAGAGACCGCAAGGCTTCTGGTATATAAAGCTGCCTGGCTTTACAGTACCGATCAGAACGCGCTTAAGGAAGCTTCTATGGCCAAGCTCTATGCATCCAATGTCGTACAGGAAGTATGCACAGAGGCCGTTCAGGTACTCGGCGGCTACGGATACGGCGTGGAGTTCCCAGTTGAGCGCTATTACAGAGACGCAAAGCTAGCCTCAATTACAGAAGGGACCTCCGAGATACAGCACGTTGTGATCGCTCGTGAGCTAGGGATTTAACTCGAAAGAGTCGGACACTTAAGTAGCTGTCCGGACACCTAATAAGACAATAAAAAAACGGGGTAGCACTCTTGGGTGCAACCCCGTTTTTTCTTTTTCAACAATCTTTCTTTTATTTTCTATGATCCGTTTACTTTCCTCATTACCAAGCGGCAGTCATATCGGTACCCTCAGGGTCCCTGAACTTAAGCCACTTGGAAGAGTCATAGTGGGCGGGTGAATAGCAAAGAATCGCGCATACCATTATAAGCTGTTCCGGCGCAGACTTTGTCATTTCGGCCCTTTTCTTAATGATCTCGAATACCGGATCCGGAATGTTAACTGTTACTTCAGCCATTTTAAAAACCTCCTTAATTTTCTCAATCGGTTTCTTTGATACCTTTATCTTTCTTATACTGATCGAGGACTTCCCTCTTAACCGTCGGATGAAGCTGGAAGTCGCTTGGCGGCGCTCCCTCGGCAGAGGCAGCAACCTCTTCAGGTGAAAGCATCTCAGGTTTTGTATCAACGCAGTTTACTGGATCATTCAGCTGTGAAGGTCCAAGCTTCCAATCCGTAAGTGCATCGTCGCCGAGTCCGAATCTCTTTGTAAGTTTGTTGAGCTCTTCGAGCCTTCCTGCTGTAGGTCCTGGCTCCTGGATCAATTTGAGCTCTTTAAGAAGCTCAACTGCTCCCGGGTCTCTCTCAAAAGGCTGTCCAACTTTGGTTTTGAAGAACATCGTTTCAAAAGGAGGTCTTCCTCTTGTTCCTCCGCCGTCTATATTCTCGGCAGGATAACCTACTGTCTGCAGCCAGCAGAATACATATGATGGCGGCAGGTTGAATTTATCTTTAACGTTACGTCTTGCCCCTCCGCTCGCGCCGTTAAGACACGTACCCAGACCTAGCGATGTAGCCGTTAGGATTGCGTTTTGAAGAGCGTTACCCAAATCTATGCATGCCAATCTGTGAAGAATAAAATCAGGCAGAATCGCCGGTAGAGGGAAAAGCCTGTTTACACGCTCATATTCCCAACCGTGAGCTTTATCCAAAGCACCCGTTCTCATTAGATCGTGCAGCTGCTGTCCCTGTACGTCGTATGCCGACAGGTCATAGCACCAGAAAATAAGAATCGGAGCCATCTGCGTTGTAACCTGGCTCCAGTCTGAAATGAACTCCCAGATCTCTGGGTCTTCGTCCCTGTATACAACTATCGCCCTCTGTCCGTTAAAGTTGCCGGCTGAGGGAGCAATCCTCGCAGCTTCAAGCATAGCCTGTACTTTCCATTTCTCGACAGGCTTGTTAGGTTCATACCATCTGATTGATCTCCTCAAACCGATTGCATCTAAAGCACCAAGCGGTTGTACTTCACTAGCTTGAGGCAGACCATCTATCACTAAATCACTCATTTTGGCCTCCTATGTAAATTATGATTTTTATTCTAACCAGACAATCAACCATAATATTATTTATGAGCAAAAAAGTCAAGTGATTTGTAAGTAAAACGAAGATTATATATAAAGTATGAATTGCCTAAAATAAATCGTTAATATCGCCGGGAATAAAAAACTTCCTTCCAGTTTTTACCAGCTCACCGTACCCCTCTTTGGTAAGGGTGGAATAGTATTGTGAGCCCGAGGTGTCATTCTCTTTGAAATTCCCTTTAACAATATCGCTCAAAGAGTTAATAAAAAGCTCTCCCCCTACTTGTGAGAGTTTGATAAAAAATCCTATGGCAGTGTCATTATCACTTATTTTAACTCTCTTTTGGGCGATTACTTTTCCTGTATCTATTCCTTCATCTACCTCATGGAGCGTCACCCCCGATTCACTCTCGTTATTTGCGAGTACCCAGAAATAACTGTTAAGCCCCCTGTACTTCTGCGAGAGCGCCAGGTGTATGTTTACGCAGTTTAGTTTGGGGATACCGCATATCTCTTTCTTAAGTATCTGATTGAAATAGGCGCATACTATAATGTCCGGCTGATAGGTTGTAATGCTCGCCACAGTCTCTTCATTGTTTATATCCTTGGTTCTTATGATCGGTATTTTATACCGCTTTGAGATTTGTCCGACCGTAAGAATTTTCTGTTTGATGCCCAAGTAGGACAGTAAAGTCGATATGGTTATTAGGGCTATCGTATATAGAGATACCAGCATCCACTGCAAGGTCAGCCTTGCGCCCATTGAGCTTAAACGCTTAATGTAGTTAGCAACATTATTGTCCTTGGCCAGGATAGCCTGTGATTCGACAATCGCCTGTAAATTTATTCCACTATTTACCAATTGGTTCAGAAATATAGTGGACCCAATGTGATTCCTGGTGACTAGAACTACGATGCCCGGCCCCTTCTGCATAATTAAATACTGAACAGAATTCGGAATAAAATGTCAAGCATATCCAGGCGAGGATGTTCATATTTGTCCGTAATTATCTAGTTTGCACATGAAAATCTATAGATAGTGTAATACTTCAACTAAGACTCTTAACTATCCCATATCACATATATATTAATTGCACATAACAATTGTCAATCTTATTGCCGCAATTTTCCGTGTGTCCGGTCTTGAAGTATCGCCCAATCGTACCTATTTTTAATATAATGGGGACAGAGGCGAGCGC
>DEIM01000009.1:0-1739 GCA_002352485.1 Candidatus Dadabacteria bacterium UBA2774 | reverse complement strand
GCTTCACAGCGATGCCGGGGGAATGGAACAAAAATTCAAACTGTAATTTCTGTTAGCAGGAGGTAAATGACAATGAAATTTGATAAATTGACAATAAAAGCACAAGAAGCTCTGGCAGAGGCTCAGTCTCTGGCGGAGGAAAATAAAAATCAGGTAATAGATATAGCTCACGTACTGGACGCTCTCCTAACAGAAGGAGGCATCCCGGGACAGATTATCGGCAAAATCGGCGCAAACGCACAGGTCGTGCGCGACGTAGCTCAAAGCGCCATCGGCAAGCTGCCGAAAGTAGAGACCGATGCGGACCAAATATACCTTTCCAGAGAGCTCAGCAAAGCCTTCAAGACAGCGGAGAAGGAAGCAAAATCTTTAGGCGATGAGTACATAAGCACAGAGCATCTGCTCCTGGGCATTGCGCAGGACGCAAAGGGCGAGGTGCATGACGAGCTCAAGCGGCTCGGCGTTACTAGAGACAGCATCCTCAAAGTCCTTCAGGACATAAGGGGCGGTCAGAACGTAACCAGCCAGTCTCCCGAAGACACCATGCAGTCCTTAACTCAGTACGGTAAGGACTTCACAGAGCTTGCCCGCCAGGGGAAGATCGACCCCGTCATAGGACGAGACGACGAGATCAGGCGAGTCATACAGGTGCTGTCCAGACGTACAAAGAATAACCCTGTGCTCATCGGCGAGCCCGGCGTGGGTAAAACCGCAATCGCAGAAGGACTAGCTCAACGAATAGTGAACGGGGACGTTCCCGAAGGGCTCAAGAACAAGAAGCTCATAGCGCTCGACATAGCCGCGCTCGTAGCGGGTGCCAAGTACAGAGGGCAGTTCGAAGAGCGTCTTAAAGCAGTACTTAAAGAGGTTACGGACTCAGATGGCGAGATCATACTTTTTATAGACGAGATCCACACCGTAGTAGGCGCAGGCGCAACAGAGGGCGCAATGGACGCCTCTAACATGCTGAAGCCTGCACTCGCGCGCGGAGAGCTCCACTGTATCGGAGCCACGACGCTTGATGAGTTCAGAAAATATATAGAAAAAGACGCGGCTCTGGAAAGACGCTTCCAGCAGGTCTTTGTTGACGAGCCTACTGTGGAAGAAACCATAACCATTCTCCGTGGTCTTAAGGAAAAATACGAAGTTCACCACGGTGTAAAAATAAAAGACGAAGCCATCATTGCGGCAGGGGTTCTCTCAAACCGCTATATCACAGGACGCTTTCTTCCGGATAAAGCAGTGGACCTGATAGACGAAGCCGCAGCCCGCCTCAAGATGGAGATCGACTCTATGCCTACAGAGATAGACGAGGTCGAGCGGCGCATAATGCAGCTAGAAATTGAGAGAGAAGCGCTTAAGAAGGAAAAGGACGAGGCTTCAAAGGAAAAGCTTTCTGAGATTAAAGAAAATATCGCAAACCTTAAGGAAGACTCAAACACCCTTAAGGCTCAGTGGACTCGTGAGAAGGAGCATATTAGCGAGATCAGAAGCGCGAAGGAAGAGATAGACCAGCTCCGCTCGGACGCCGAGAGGGCGCAGAGGGGCGGCGATCTGTCTACAGCTTCTGAGCTCCTTTACGGAAAACTCCCTGAGCTTAACGAGAAAGTAGATAAGCTCAGTAAAGAGCTAAACGAGATACAAAAAGTAAAATGCATGCTTAAAGAGGAAGTCGACGCAGACGACATAGCGGCGATTGTCTCCAACTGGACCGGAGTCCCCGTATCCAGATTGTTAGA
>DEIM01000096.1:13366-14456 GCA_002352485.1 Candidatus Dadabacteria bacterium UBA2774 | reverse complement strand
GCGATGCCGGGGCAGGGATAAAATTAGAACTAGTATCTGCATACCTAAAACTGCACCATAACTAATCACACCCCTGTCTTTTATGGTACAATCTAATTGTCGGACTAAAATCACATAGCGAGGCGCTAAGATGGTTGAAAAAAGACAGCAGAGAAAAACCGGGGCACGGGGCGGTGGCACAAAACGCACCACACGGGGAGCGGGCACAAGATCCAAAAGCTCTGTAAAAGATGTCGACCTAGCTGACCTAGAGAAAGCGGGTGAGCATTTACTATTGAGCGCTGCGGAGCTGTTTGTGGGCGCCGGGTTTGCCATCAAGGGAGTTAAGGGGCTTCTTCAGGAAGAGGAAGGCCGAAAATTTTTACGCGAGCTTCCGTTTAATGTCATAACGAAGGGTTTTGATATGGTCAAAGAGGCCGAAGAAGAATATAGAGCCAGAAAAGGGGCGCAAGGGAAAACAAATAAGTCCAAAACATATAAGTCAAAGAGAAGCAGGAAAATAAACGTTGAATAGAGTTTTACCCGATCCTGACAATGCCAGGACCACCGTACTTCGCTATATAGAGCAGCATAAGAAGATCTCCAAATCTAAAAAAGATATACTCGAGCTTCTTTCAGCAAACAGCTGCTTTCTTTCAAGAAGTCTTCTTAAGTACCCGGAAATACTTGATTATCTGTCACAATCTGCTGAGATAAAGAAAAAGAAACCTCCTTCTGTTTATAACCGAGAAGCGTACAATATTGCAGGTGCTTCAGCTTCGGCAGAGGAGCTTCAGTCAACACTCAGGGCATATAAATACAAAGAGCTCAGCCGCATTTTATACCGTGATCTAATGAGCTTTGAGAGCTTCCCCGGGGTAATGGAAGAACTCTCTGACCTCGCTTGTGCTGTTTTAGGAGCCGCGGTCACGTATTTCAGAAAAGAGCTGGGTATAGAGAACCGCGGGGAGTTCGTAGTGCTAGGCATGGGTAAGCTGGGGGGTAGGGAGCTTAACCTGAGCTCGGACATAGACCTAATTTATCTCTACCGAGACATCAAAGACCCAGAGCCCTTTTTCAAGCTTGCTGAGAGCGTGACCAAATCGCTAAG
>DEIM01000096.1:0-13248 GCA_002352485.1 Candidatus Dadabacteria bacterium UBA2774 | reverse complement strand
CTTGGCGATGAGTTTATTCAGGAGATTGAGCCGTTTGTGTATAAAAAATTCCTTGACTACGCTTCGATTGAAAATTTAAAGGACATGAAGACCAAGCTAGACCGTCTGCAAAAAAAGAGGGACGTAAAGCTCGGTAAGGGAGGGATCAGGGAGATCGAGTTTTTCGTTCAAGCGCTTCAACTGGTAAACGGAGGGGAGATAAAGGAGATAAGAGGAAGGAATACGCTAGATACGCTGGATAAGCTCAGGAGCACTAATATTATTGATGATGAAGTCCACGAAAAGCTTGGCTCGTCATATATTTTTCTAAGGAAAGTCGAGCACTATATTCAGCTTGTTGAAGAAAGACAGACTCACAAGATTCCGACAAACCCTGAAGATATCGGAAAGCTTGCGCTACGCTCGGGTTTTAAGGACTTAGAGGACTTTGAGAAAAACTATAAAGAACATACGGACTCAGTCTCAGGGATTTATGAGATGCTCTTTCATGAGCCGTCCCGAAAAACACAGCAGGCAGGGAAGGAGTTTTGGGAGGTTGCGGACTTTCTGACCGCGGGGAATATCTCCGAGGAAGAGGCACTTAAGAATCTCAGCAATCTCGGTTTCACCCACCCTGAGACGGCCATAGAGCTATTTGCGACGCTACTCGATCCCAGAAGGGGAGGGTTGACGGAAGAGGGCCGGGTGGCAATGAAAAAAGTTGTGCCCGCTTTTCTGGGCGGGATTTTAAAATCCCCAGACCCCGACGCGGCGCTATTAAACGTAGAGCGGTTTATATCCGCAGTTGGGCTACGCACCTCTATCTACGCGGTGCTGTCCGAGAACCCTGATATCATCGAGCTTTTGGCAAAGCTTTTTTCCACTAGCGGTTATCTTTCGGGGTTTCTGATCCGCCACCCCGAGTACCTGGACGCGCTCACATTGAGGGACGTGCGTACGGAGTACGGATCAAAGGAAGATATGCTCGAGCAGCTTTGGGAAATGCTCTCAAGTGAAAATGACTATGAATCTAAGCTAGATGCACTCAGAAATTTCAAACACGCCGAGACCCTTAAGATATGTCTCAGGGACTTAAATGGCGAAGTCGATCCTTTTTACGTAGGGAGCTATCTGTCTATGACTGCCGAGGCTGTGCTCGAAGCCGGAATGTGCCTTGCCTGGGAAGAGCTTCCGGCCTCTGTACGGAAAAAGAAGTCTCGTCCGAAAATGCTTGTGCTCGGGCTAGGTAAGCTCGGGGGCGGCGAGATGAGCTATAACTCGGATCTGGATATTATGTTTATTTACGAAGGGAATGACCACGAGCTTTATTCAAAGTTCGGGCAGAAGGTAATCTCGGTGCTTTCCGTTCCGACAGGAGCGGGTTATGCGTATAAGATCGATATGGGGCTCAGGCCCTCTGGCCGCTCCGGCGCCCTGGTAACCTCGTTTGACTCGTTTAGGACCTATCATGAGAATAGCGCCCTTGTGTGGGAGAGACAGGCCCTGATAAGGGCCAAGGCGTCGGCAGGGGATAAGGAGCTCGGTAAAAAGGTGATGGGACAAGTGGAGTGCTTTGTATATACGGAGCCTCTGGACCCGGGGTATTATAAAGAGATCTACAGACTCAGGGGGCGGATGGAGCACGAGCTCGCAAAAGAGAATCAAAATAAAGTCAATATAAAGACAGGCAGGGGAGGTATCGTAGACATCGAGTTTTTGGTGCAGATGCTTCAGCTGCGGTACGGAAGAGAGCACAAGGAGCTTCGGGCAAAGAACACCGCAAAGGCGCTTAATGCACTGAGAGAGGCTAAAATAATCCTGAAAAAAGAGTATCTTATACTTAACGAGGGGCTATTCTTTTTAAAGAAAATGGAGAATCTGCTGAGACTCCTCCACGACCGCTCTATTAACGAATTATATGAGAGCGATTTTCAAAAGCTTGCGGTTGAGCTGGATATGGGCACTTCGGGGGATGAGCTAAAGATGAAATACGAATCAAAAACCGCAAAGATTAGAGAGATATACGAAAAGTATTTCAAGGGTCCGAAGAATACAAAATAAGCAAGCTGTCGTAGATAATAAAGCAAGGGTGAAGATACTACATGTCTCAATATAAAAGCTGTATTTTCTTAATGGCCGACGGAGCCAGGGCAGATGTATTCTCTATGCTCCTGGAGCGCGGTGATCTGCCAAATATCTCTAAATACATAGTGGAAAAAGGCTCATACCGTGAAGCAGTAACCGTATTCCCCTCGACCACAGGGCCCGCCTATACGCCCTACATACTTGGCAGATACCCGGGCAGGTGCAACCTTCCGGGAATAAGGTGGTTCGACAGGGGTAAATATGAGGACCGCTCCAAGCTCCTGTCCTTCGAGAGGTTCAGGAGCTATATAGGGCTTGAGACATATTTTATGAACAGCGATGTCACAAGGGACAATAAGAGTGTATTTGAGATTTTCCCCAGGAGCGTGAATATCTTAAATGAGCTCTCACGCGGTGTTAAATTCAGAAACGACAGGACACGTTTTTCAAAGCTCTACTATAAAGTTAAAAGTCATTTTACAGAAAAGACAAATGAGGTAGATCAAGTAGCAAGAAAGATACTCCTTCACTCTTTGAAGGAATTTCCGGAGTACGTATACGCGGTGTTTCTTGGCATAGATACCTATTCTCATATAAGACACCCGTTTCATAAAATGACACTTGGGTCTTATAGACTGATCGATGAGACCGTAGGCGCCGCGGCCAAGTTCCTCGAGAACGAGGGTAGGCTCGACGAAACACTATTCGTCCTGGCCAGCGATCACGGTCTAAGCCAGTCGCATTCGCACTTCGATACCTTAGGGTTTATGAGAAAAAACGGGTATAAGACGCTTGGGTATACAAATGTCCTAAAACACTTTACCGACGCAGATTCGGCCTGCATGGTCTCGGGGAACGCTATGAGTAACCTCTATGTGAAGAGCCCCGAGGGTTGGAGCAGGAGGTCGGCCTTTGAGGAGATGGACACACTTATATCTAACCTGCTGGAAAGACCTGAGATCGATATTCTTGCCGGTGTGGATGCCGAGGGTCGCACCAGGATCAAAAGCAGGAGGGGAGAGGCCCTAGCCTGGCTAGATGAAAAAGGACTCATGAATTACAAAAAGTTAAAGGGCGATCCGTTTGGGTACAACGGCGTGCCCGCTATAATGAGTTCGGAAGAGGCCCTGGACAAGACTTACAGCACGGATTACCCGGATGCAATTGAGCAGCTTGTACAGATAATGGAGTCTCCGAGAACGGGGGATCTGGTACTTAGCGCAACTTCTGGGTATGACCTTAGAGCTACGGACGAGAACCCCGAGCACTGCTCTTCACACGGCTCGCTTCACAGTGACCATATGATTATGCCCCTAGTTATAAACCATATGTTAAAGAAAGAGAACGTCAGATCAGTGGACCTATATCCAACTATTTTAGAGCTTATGGGATACCCTCTCCCGGATAACTACGACGGGGTAAGCCTAGTGTGACTTGCTTAGTGTTTTGAGCTATTTATGAGAAAAGCGCTCTGGCAACAGACTCGGAAATAAATAGCGCAATTACCCCCCAGAGGAAGTAGCGCCAAAGCTCCTTGAAAACCTTGACCAGCCCAAGCTCGCTCCCAGGCTCGGACTCTATGCTTAAAACGTCTAACTTCTCAAGATTTGACTCAAGCGGGTCTAGGTTAACCGAAAACTCATAAGCCCTATCTCCGTCAATAAGAACTTTGTATATGCCTGTTAGCTCTGTATCTTCGAAAACGGCCTGTTCCGGCTCGATCTTTAAATTTTCCCCGGAAGGGTCTTTAACCGTTATTGAAGAAGCAGACGGTGAGCGGTCAATACGAACCTTATCTCCAACTACATAATTTCTGCGCTTGGTGTTTGAGAGGCTCTCAAAATCGAGAAACTCCTTTATAACAGGTGCAAAGACAGGTGTGATGGCAAAATTGCCCCAGGACGTGTCGGCTGTCGAAGTGAAGAGGAATACGTTTCCTTCTCCGTATCCAAAATAGCTCAGAAACGGCGTTTCGTCAGAGAGCTTGAGCACTGTTTCGGCTCCTTGTGCCGGTATTAAGGTAAATGACCGGTTCACTGTAGTCTGGCCAATTTTTTCAAATAACTCTTCTGAAAACATATCGGTCTTTACTGAAATGAGCGTTGAATCCTTCTGTGTCGGAGCGCCTAGCTCTCCGGGCAGTATATTCTTTAGTAGCGCGTTGTAGCTCGCCGCCCTGACTCTGTCACCGGAGAAAATTACAGTAGTGCCGCCTCTTTCTATATACTCTTCGAGCTCCGCAGCTTTTCCCGGAGTAATCTCGCCCACATTCGTAAGAAATATAAGGTCGTATGCGGAGAGGTCTTCATCTAAAAAGCTCTCGTTATCTTTAATCCTGATTCTTGAGCGAAGCAGCTCTGAGGCGGTTTCGGCGGCGCTTGCCAGATAATAGGATTCACTTAGTCTCGAGTCCTCTCTAGGGTCGCCGTCCACGATAAGGACATTAAGCGCGCCCGAGCGGGATAATACAAAACGGCGTGTGTCGTCTATCCTGAGCTCGTCCTCGGGTATCGACGCGCTGCCCGAAGCCTCGGGTCCTTCGTTCTTTTGAGCGCGGGGGAATATGAATTCCTCTGTCGTAAAGTCTCCGGGGGCTATATCTATATATGCTTTAATTTCCTCTCCGGATAGTTTTGCTTCCGTAAGGAGCTCGCTTGCTTCCGAGGCCGAGAAATTAGACGCCTTGACCTTAACTTTGATTGACTCCTTTGTGTAGCGGCTTTCTACATCTGTAACCGCTCTGTTCCAGGGAGACTCAGCATCGGATATATCGATCAACCTGAGCCATGTTCTTGTAAATTCCTCACTTTTCCAGCCGTTTTTCTGAAAGTCCGTAACGAGCACTACTTCCTTATCCTGATTTGGGGCCTTTTCTAAAGCGGAATAGACCTGCTCAAGTCTCCTCTCATTGTCTGTGAAAGTTTGCGACAGGGGTATTTGCTTCAGGTCCTTTTTCGCCGAAGCCCTATCCTGTATGACTGAGATAGCTTCGCCTCGCTCGGGTACTAGCGGCAGGGCTGTGAAAAAGCTTCCGTCAGGCGCAGAGTCGATCAGGCGTACCGCCTCTTCCTTTGCATTATTAAAATTATCCCCATAACCCATACTGAATGAGTTATCTATTACCACAGCAAGTGTGCGGGGCTCTGAGCTGTCCGCTCTTGAGAAAGAAAATATAGCTGGCTTTGCGAATAGTAATGCTATTATCACTATTATGAGCGCGCGCAGCAAAAGCAGTATCAGGTCTTTTAACCTTGAGCGTGTGGCCATTTCCCCCTGTGAGGCCAGTAAGAACCTGACGGCGGGGAAGCGTTTTTGAAAACCGCTCTTGCGGGATATAAGGTGTGCGATTACGGGCAGCGAGACCGCAATTAGACCTATAAGAAAAATCGGGCTTAAAAAAGAAAAATTCAATAGTTTGCTCTATTTGTCGGCTATTTCGATAAGGGGCTCTTCAACTGAAGCGTCAGAGCGAGTAAAGACGTAGCGGCATTCGAATTCATGGCACATATTCTTAAGCTCGTCTATAAACTCTCTTACCCTTTTAATATAAGTATGTCTTATGCTCGCCGTATCGACAATAACTTTAGCGTCCGATTCCATATCAAGAAACTCCACCGAGCCCTCAAATCCGAATTCGGTCTCGTCCGGGTGGAGCACGTGAAATAGAGTAACGTCCTTTTTTGAAGCCCTCAAAAGTTGAAGGGATTCCCTTAACTCCTGAGGTTCCATCAGAAAGTCGGATACCAATACGAAGGTGGCGCTCGATTTATAGATTTCTAGTGCTTCCAGGAGCGGTTTTCTGAGTGCTGTTTCGCCCTCTGGCGTAATATTCTCGAGCTTGTCTACGATTGGCATTATGGAGGAGTTGCCCGATCTCGGTGGAATGATTTCCGAGTCGAGTCCGGAGTAGCAGCTGAGGCCGACCGAATCTCCCTGTCTCAAGAGTAAATATGCCAGAGTAGCCGAGAGTTTCTTTGAGAAAGAGAGTTTGTTTGAGCCTTCGTCCCCGTAGTCCATCGAGGCGCTTTTGTCGAGCAGTATACACCAGCTGAGATTGACTTCATCCTCATACTTCTTTACATAGAGCCTGTCATGGCGGCCGTATAGGCGCCAGTCCACCTGCTTGAGCTCATCCCCTTTGTTATATTCCTTATACTCCATGAAATCAGGGCTTATGCCCCTGTATAGGCTCTTGTGAATGCCCGATTTCTGGCCTCTGACACTCGAGCGGGTGCGGAAATAAAATCCCTTAAGTCTCGATGCCGTATCTATGTCCAGAATACCGTTTGACATAATATTAGGGGTGGGAATATTTTATGGAATTCAGTAAGTCTAAGGGCTCAATTAAGAAGTTTATCTATCTCTTTTGTAATTGAGTCCTCACCTAAATTCTTAGCTATGGAAATTTCTTTTGTCAGCAGCGTCCGCGCCGAGTCCATAATCCTCTTTTCGCCGAAGGAGAGGTCTTTGCTCTGCTGCAGCATGTTTATGTCTTTCAGCACGTTTGCGACTTCGAAGATATCGCCGCTCTTCAGCTTGTCCGAATATTCACGGTAGCGCTTATTCCAGCTCTGACGTCCGTTCTGATGGTCTGCGTTCTTATCTTTGTTCTTGAGGATAGTATAGATTCTGTTGATATCTTTTTTGGTAATTACGGCTCTTAGCCCTACTGCCTCTGCGTTATCCGTAGGAACCATCACCGTTACGTCGCTGTCAATAACCTGAAGTATGTAGAAATCTTTTGTAGTGCCGCAGATTTCTTTTGATTCGATTGCTTGAACTTTTACAACTCCGTGGGCTGGGTACACAGCCTGTTTACCTACTTTGAACATTGTCATTTCCAACCCCCCTTAGCAGCTTTGAAAAAACTGTAGTCTAGATTTGTCCCTGCCCCGGCATCGCTGTGAAGCGCTCGCCTCTGGCCCCATAAAGAATTCACTTTAAGCATGTTGTTAGTTTGACCCAAATTAACTCCCCGATATCGCTGTGAAACGCTCGTCTCTGNNGTCTCTGGCCCCATTGCCGACCCAAAATTAAATATCGCTCGTATATTTATTCAAGCAATAACCTGTGACCCAGTATCAATTTTTGTTGCGTGATCTCTTGATATATTAGGTGGCTTTGATGCTTAATACCCTATCATAAAATAATGCCCGGGTCAAATGAAGATCGGTGTCCGTAATACTGCAAGTGAATTGCTCATGTATGAAAATTTCTCGAAATTTCAGTATTTTAGGCGTATCGTGCATTATTTCAATGAGCTATAGGTAGATGTAGTATATATAGTATAGCTATAATAAACGTAATATCGTTTTGCTCTGAAAATATGTTGCTGATTCATACTTTATTTATATAATTGCGGTTCCGGGTCTTGAAATTGCCCGGATTGTTATATAGGCTTCTATGCTTTTCAAAACACAAGCCATAAGCAATTGAACACGGAGGTAGTACTTAAGTTGCCAAAGTTAACACAAAGTGAGCTGGCTCAACAGCACGGAATTGAAGACCCAAAGAACATTTATTACAACCTTTCCATACCTGAGCTTTATGAGGAGATGATAAGACGTGGCGAAGGTCAGATAGGAGAGGGCGGCACCCTCGTAGCCTACACTGGCGTTCATACCGGACGCTCACCGGCGGACCGTTTTATTGTAGAGGAGCCCGGTACCCAAAGTGACATTCACTGGGGAGCTATAAATAAGCCGATCAGCGCTGAGAGCTTCGACAGACTTCACAAGAAAATACTTGAATACTACAAAGGTAAAGACCTCTTCGTAAGAGACCTCTATGTGTGCGCGCACCCTGACTACCAAAAAAAAGTGAGGGTGATTAACGAGTACGCGTGGCATAATGTTTTCGTAAATAACCTATTCATACGACCTGACGAGAAAGACCTTCCGCACGACTCTGTAGGGTTTACAGTTCTGAGTGCGCCCGGTGTTAAGGCCGACCCTGAGACGGACGGAACACGCTCAGAAACATTTATAATCCTGAACTTCGAAAAACGTATGGCCATCATTGGCGGCACAGAGTACGCGGGTGAGATGAAAAAATCTGTTTTCTCGGCGCTAAACTTCCTGCTTCCGAAATCGAATGTATTCCCGATGCACTGCTCGGCAAACGTGGGCAATGAGAAAGACGTGGCGCTCTTTTTCGGTCTGTCCGGGACAGGGAAGACCACTCTATCCGCAGACCCCCAGAGGCCGCTCATCGGTGACGACGAGCACGGCTGGTTTGACGGTGGAGTGTTTAATTTCGAGGGCGGCTGCTACGCAAAAGCGATCAAGCTCAACCCGGAAACAGAGCCCGAAATATATGACGCATCGCTTCAGTTCGGCACGGTACTCGAGAACGTAGCGATGGACCCCGAGACCAGAAGGATAGATTTTGATAGTGTCGAGCATACTGAAAACACAAGAGTCGCATACCAGATAGACGCCCTTAAATGCATAGTTCCTGACGGGGTGGGCGGTACTCCGAAGACCATATTTATGCTCACTTATGACGCATTCGGTGTGCTTCCTCCGATATCCAGGCTTACGCCTGAGCAGGCTATGTATTTCTTTACCCTGGGCTACACGGCTAAAGTCGCGGGCACGGAACGTGGAGTTGATGAGCCGCAGGCCACATTCAGCTCATGTTTCGGATCGCCTTTCATGCCGAGACCGCCTCTATTTTATGCGGAGATGCTTAAAGACAAGCTCGAATCCTCGGGCGCCACAGTGTGGCTCCTCAATACGGGAATCACAGGCGGCCCTTACGGGATCGGTAAACGTATGCCGCTTCCTCAGACAAGAGCGCTTGTAACAGCGGCTGTTGACGGCTCGCTTTTGAGCGGATCATTTGAGGATGTTCCTATATTCGGACTTAGTGTTCCGAGCTCATGCCCCGGAGTCGATGACAAGCTCCTTCAACCCAAGAAAAGCTGGTCAGACCCTGCGGAATATGACGCTAAAGCAAACGAGCTTCAAGCACGCTTCGAAGAGGAATTTGCCAAGCACCAGGGCTGAGAGTAGGAACCCCACTCATAAAACAGGTTGTCCTTTCTGAACATGTCCCGTACTTGACACGGGATCTTATCAGGAATCCAAATCTTTAGCCTCATAATCTCCTCAATTCTTGGGAAATAGAAGGGGTGTACTCTCAACATGAATAGTTTCCCCTTATTTTTATACTATAGAATAGATTAAAAAGGAGCTTCGGCTCCCTTTTTACTTTGACTTATTACCTCTCCATTTTGTAAAGAGAGATTGGGATTATAAACTCAGTTCGTTAGCTATGATGATTCTGGAATTTTTGATACAGGTATGCTAATAACATAGATATAACTAAGAAAGGAGAGTGGATATGGAATTTATAAAAAAGGAAGATACGTCGTTTGTCGTAGTCGATGTTCAGGAGAGGCTGATGGGCGCTATGCCGGAGGACATTAGCGAGACGAATGTAAAAAATATGAAGATACTGCTAGAGGCCGCGAATATAATGGGAATCCCGGTTACTGTAACCGAACAATATCCCAAGGGGCTTGGGCCAACGATTGAAGAGATTAAGGAATCAGTTGGAGAGGGCTTCGAGCCTATAGAGAAAGTGGTGTTCAGCTGCGCTCGCGAGCCCGAGTTCGAGTCGGCTCTTAAGGGCATAGACCGTGGCTCTGTGCTCCTATGCGGTGTTGAGACCCACGTATGCGTGCTTCAGACGGCAATTGATCTCATTAACCGGGGCTATAATGTTTACGTTCCTGCTGACGCGGTGATATCGCGCCGCGAGCTTGATTGGGAAAAGGGTATGGAGCTCATAGAGAAAGCAGGGGCCACTGTGGGCACTACGGAGGCGTTTTTGTTCCAGCTACTGGAGCGCGCCGGAACAGATGAGTTTAAGCAGATTTCAAAGCTCGTCAGGTAACTTCGTATAACCAAGCTTTGTAAATATCGGTGAATATATTAATAGACTCTAACTTAATAGGTGTACCTATTTTCGGGGGCTTGACAGTCACTTGCAGTTATATTGCTTATTTATATCTTATTGCTCGATTATAAAATTGGACTATATTTAAAAACCAACATAGCAAGAAAAAAAAGAAATTGCATTTTTGGTTAAGAGTAAATAGTAATTCGATGAGGCATGGATCTCAATCAATGCAGGCAATGGTGTCCAAAGGAGCAAGCCAAAGCTAAAAATAATTAATGCCAGAGAGGGGATTGATAATGATTAAGAAAGCAGTTTTTGCATTGACTATTATACTAGCCGTATTAAGCATCCATGCGTGTGACGACGAAGGCAGCGGCGGGGCTGAGAGAGTTGACCTCAGGTGCGGAGATGTCGTCACGGCCTCCTGGGTAAGAAGCGACGCATCAAATTCACGAAAAATTGTTGCTACGGATGACGTTGTGAACTGCAGCGGCACGGCCGTTACGCTTGAGGGGCCTGAAACCCTGGACCTGAACGGGCACACGATCTCATGTGACGGGTCAGCGGGCACGGTTGGAATTCACGTCACAGGAATAGGAGCCACGGTTAAGAACGGTACTGTGCAGAACTGCGAGGCGGGCGTGCTTGCGGAAGGTGATGGAATGCACACGATCAAAAACTTGGAGGCAATTGAGAACTTTGGGGAGAAGGACATTGTATTATCGGGAGGATTCGTAGTGCTAAGCGATAACAATACCCTTCGCAATGTGAAAGCGAACGGCAACCACCCCGTTGGTATACAATTGGTTGGGGACGGCAATGTGGTCACAAACAGCGAGGTTTCGGAGAACGACCACATGGGTATCGTCCTTTTCGGTAATTCCAATGAGGTTTCTGAAACGCAGGCAAACAATAACAACTACGTGAATATCGCGA
This sequence comes from Candidatus Dadabacteria bacterium UBA2774, assembly GCA_002352485.1. Taxonomy (GTDB): domain Bacteria; phylum Desulfobacterota_D; class UBA1144; order Nemesobacterales; family UBA2774; genus UBA2774. The sequence continues at coordinate 2,340 of DEIM01000096.1, read as the reverse complement.
TTGTCAACGTGATAAATAACGAACTGGTGGATGCGGGCAAGAACAATATAATTTCGAATGTTACGGCCAACCACAACAATCTGAGTCACGGTATATACATTGGGGCCAATTTCAATAGTGTTTCAGGAAGTGAGGCCAGCAACAATGAAATTTCGGGAATCCGTGTCGATAGTACTGATAACAACATTATAAGCAACACGGCGCTTGGTAATAATAAATCCGTTGAATCTGGTTTTAATCGTGGCGGTACAGATCTCGCAGACATCGCAGACACGGGAGTCAACAATCTTGAGGACTGTGCAAACACGTGGCAGGGAAATGACTTTAATACCAGCGACTCGTTGTGCATACAATAGAACAAGGAAGGCATAACTTATGAGATATTTATTAATCGCAATGGTGATAGTGAGCGGTTCTTTCTTAAGACCTGCACCCGCACCGGCCACCATTTGTGAGGTCATGCTTACAAACTGCCTATCGGGGCACATCGAGTGGTGTACATACGACGGCGACAGTACGTGGGATAAATTAGTTTCTGCCTCAATCGGGGGAACGTCGTCAGGCGATACATCAGAGGCCGATTGCAATGGGGATAGTGGCTGTTATGTCATCGTGAAGGAAACTAGCGATGTCCTGTGGCTTTGCACGTCATCCGATGTAACCGGATCAAGTGATGGTTGTAACTATGCTTGCGTAGACGACAGTGACGGTATTACATGGCATACAGGTACCAGTGAGTATTGTTGTAGCGATAATACGTGCACGACGGATTGTTCCTGAGGTTTCGTGTATTACGTTTGCGACCGGTAGAGCAGAGGGCTGAAGCTCCCCTTTTTACTTATCAATCAAACAACCCTTATGGTGGGCTATAACTGTTCCGGATAAAGTGGCGTCCCCAAGGGGATTTGAACCCCTGTTTTCGGCGTGAAAGGCCGATGTCCTGGGCCAGGCTAGACGATGGGGACGTATAACGGATTGAGCCGTGCAGGATTCGAACCTGCGGCCCACTGCTTAAAAGGCAGTTGCTCTACCTACTGAGCTAACGGCTCAATGTTTAAGGAAAAACAATATATCACGACAATATACATTGTCAAAGATTATGGGTATTATTTTTTACCTCTTATTCCGGGCTTATAATTCTTAAATCTAAGGCCGGATTATCACTAATTAAGACCGGGCTATGGCTTCCCCTATAAAATCAGACGTTTTAAGAAACTTCACACTGGCAACGGCTGCGAATTTCTTCTTTTTCTGTAATTTCTCGGCGTTCTTCCTGCTGCCTATTCATATTACAGAGCTTGGGGGCACAGAGGCCGACGTCGGCTTTATAATGGGCTCTTTCGGAATCACTTCGCTGGGAGCAATACCCTTTGTAGCCTACTTGGTAGACCGCTACGGAAGAAGAAAGTTTATGCTCCTTGGTTACAGTGTAATGTTCGTAGCCTCTCTTCTATATCTCACAATAACCGAGCTATCTGCGTACATTTATCTAATACGCTTCATACAGGGCGTGTCGTTCGCGTTCTCATTCACAGCGGCGGGCACTTTTGTGGCCGACTACCTGCCGTCCGAGAAAAGGGCTCAGTGGCTCGGGATATTCAGCGCTTTCACTATCGCGTCCTACGCCATAGGACCCTCGCTCGGAGAGTTTGTGATCGGGCTATATGGGTTCGGCACTTTCTTTATTTACGCTTCGGTATTCAGCTTAATAGCATTTATACTGGCCATTTTTATGCGCGACGGGCATTACATCACATCCAGGGACCCTTACGGGTTGGGCTTCTTCCGCCTTATAGCCTCAAAAAGGTTCTCTCTGATCCTGCTCTCAAACCTGATACTCGCGGGAGGGCTCGGGGCTATACTGAATTTCGTGGCCGTTTATCTGCGCTCAAAAGGTCTCGCGGCGTTTTACTTCTTTCTCACATATACACTTACTGTTACAGCTGTGCGCATATTCGGCGGCAAATTCTCAGACACCTGGGGCAGAAAGGCGGTAGCTTCTCCAGGGCTGCTCGTGGTCTCAATCTCGCTTGCGGCTATGTACCTGATCGACTCTCCCATGAGCACCATACTAGTGGCGTTCGTTTTCAGCTTTGGGTACGGCTTCCTATACCCAACACTGAGCGCGCTCGTAATAGATAAGGCCGGGGAGGACGAGAGGGGCAAAGCAATGGGTGCGTTTAACGCCTCCTACAGTATGGGTATTAACTTCCTCGCCTTCCCGTTCGGGATAATCGCAAGGGACTGGGGATATGAAACGATGTATGTCGTCACGGGCGTAACGGTGTTCATCGGGTTTTTAATCTTCACCATATTCGAGAAGGGCCAAGATTCTTGAAT
>DEIM01000038.1 GCA_002352485.1 Candidatus Dadabacteria bacterium UBA2774 | reverse complement strand
GCGTTAAAAACCTTATACGGGGTGGGGAGGAATTATAAGGTTTAGCCTGGATAATTAACTTTTAGCGTAATTTATGTGAAGGCGGTGATTTTTGCTTCTTTTGATCACTCAAAAGAAGAGAAGATGTTTCCTTTTGCTTGCTATATACAATAGGTATCTTACCCCGGTGGCCATTCCATCTGCCTACCGCCCAGCAGGTGTATATGCATATGCTCTACCTCCTGCCCACCTTCTTTATTCGTATTCAGGACAAGCCGGTACCCGCTCTCCGATACCCCCAGGTCTCTGGCAATCTGTGAAGCTATAAGCAGCATATGCCCCAGAAGGTCTCTGTTCTCCTCACCCGCTTCAGCAAGCGAAGATATTTCTTTCTTAGGAATAATGAGCACGTGTACGGGCGCCTGCGGATCGATATCATTAAACGCCAGGCATAGGTCGTCCTCGTACACAATGTCAGCAGGAATCTCTTTATCTATGATTTTCTTGAATATCGTACTCATGTTAATCCTCCGGTTAATTTAATCTGACGTTTCTGAATCAAATCTTAATGTTTGGCCACTCCGTAATCGGATCGGTAGACCTTACAATACGCATACCGGCTTGCCGGAACTTTTCAAACGAACGATCGGCCTCGTCCGTGTAGTCTATAACCCCTGGGACTACTATTGGTGTCATACAATCTTCTAAAATGTATATCTTCTCCGTAAGCTTCTTGTCTCTTGCCGAGACGGAACCGAGTAAGTCTTCAATGGTCCACGCAACACAGTGACTCTTTGCCTGCCCTGCGATAATTACCGCGTCATAATCGATCAGCTTCTGAAATATAGCTTCAGACGTCCCGGGCTTCTGAAAGAGAGACTCGCGCCTTATGGAAAGTGGCTCACCGCCCGGACCTGTAGATACTTCAGGAGCGAGAACCGAATAGTGTTCCGTAACCGGGTTGTCGCCCTTCACATGAATATCCGGCTGGCTTAGCCTGGCAATCGTATGAAAGAACATTGCCTCCTCAAACGATGATACGAGAGCGTGTCCGATTCCCCCTAGCATTGCGTGATAGGGCCACACGGTAAGCTCGTATTTACCCGATTTTGTAAGCTCCTCCGTATAGTGCAGAATTTGCTGTTCTATGTACTCCCCGGCGTAACTCACATCGTGCGTGAGCTTCTTGTTGAACTTCCAGCGGCCTTCCCGTATATCGTCAACGGATATCAGGGTGTATGGCTCCGGGTGATCTCCCTTCTCGTTAACAAAGAATATGCTGTGGAATATCTGCATCGCCTGATGCGTATCCATAGTGGGGACAATCTCTGTAATCACGTGCAGGTTCCTGTATATAAACTCCGTAAGCCTCCGGTTATCTTCAACAGCCCCTGTGCCGGACCGTCCACCTACGAACAGCTCGAAACCCGGAATACAGAACGTATTTTGAACGTCCACCGCTATTAGGCATATACGGAAACCGTCGTCTAACGACGGGTTAATATTATGCTCTGCCGCCCATACAGGGGCCGCTTTGGCGATTTTCTGATACTCTACACGCCATACTTCGGAAACTTTTTCAGGGTCAAAGTGTGGTGGCAGAGGCAGCTCTTTATTCGTCATAAGATTTCCAACCTATGAATATAAATAATATTAACGGTCTATCTCGGAATTGACATTATATCAGCCAGTGGCAATAATCAAGCTATCAGCATATAAGTCCCATGTAACAAAGATACCTCATGCAAAAAAAACTCGAAAAGAAAGGAATTAAAGCCTATATATTCGTCACATGCCTTGTGGACACATTTTTTCCTGAAGTCGGGGTGAGTATGGTAAGGGTACTCGATAGATTAGGTGTGGAAACGGAGTTTTTGGAAGAACAAACATGCTGCGGACAGCCGGCATTTAACAGTGGTTATCAGGACGATGCACGAGTAGTAGCAGAGAGGTTTTTAAATATCTTCGAAAAGGCTATAAATGACGGCTCAGGCAAGGAAATTTACATAGTTTGCCCCTCGGGATCATGCACTTCTATGATTAAAGTGTTTTATAAAGAACTATTCCATAATAGTCCGTCATTATTAGAATTAGTGAAGAGAGTATCAGCCCAAACATTTGAATTCACGGATTTTCTGGTAAATGTACTCAACATTCGGGACGTAGGGGCGGAATACGGGGGTATAGTCACTTACCACGACTCCTGCCATATGCTCCGGGAGCTAGGAGTAAACGATGCTCCGAGGGAGCTTATTCGCTCGGTTAAGGGTGTGGAGTTCAAAGAAATGGAGATGCATGACGCCTGCTGCGGATTCGGAGGCACATTTTCAGTCAAATTCCCCGAAGTATCGGTCTCGATGCTTGATGAGAAAATCAATAGTATAGTAAAATCTGGCGCAGATACTGTGATTTCGGCGGATATGGGGTGTCTCATGAACATCGGCGGGGCTCTCAGTAGAAGAAATATCCCAATAAAAGTCGTGCACATAGCGGATTTACTGGCTAATAAGGGTAAAAAGGCTTAATTATGTCCTTTGAAAAAGTAGCATTTGAAAAAGACTCCTCAAAAGCCTTAAAGAATAAAAAGCTCAGAAAAGCTCTGGTTAATGTTACCGACCGCTTCAGGGCTGCCAGATTGAGAGCTTCAAGCCAGGTGGAAGACTGGAATGAGCTCAGAGCGAGTGCTAGGGAGATTAAGAAGGGAACAATTGAGAACCTGGATAAATATCTCCTTATGCTTGAAGAGAGTGTGAAGAGGGCAGGGGGCAAGGTGCATTGGGCAAAGGACGCGGCTGAAGCATGTGATATTATTGTGGGCATAGCGCGTGAAGGCGAGGTTAGCTCAGTAGTCAAGAGTAAGTCCATGGCCACAGAGGAAATTGAGCTTAACTCCGCGTTTGAAAAGAACGGGATAAAAGTGGTCGAGACCGATCTCGGCGAGTATATAATTCAGCTTGCCGGAGAGCATCCTTCTCACATCATCGCTCCCGCGATACATAAGACCAAAGACGATATCTCGGAGCTATTTTCCGAGAAGCTGGGCATTCCCCATTACGATGAGCCAGAGGAGCTTACCAAGGTCGCCCGTGAGAGGCTAAGGAGCGAGTTCTTAAATGCAGGAATGGGAGTCTCCGGAGCAAACTTTGCTGTGGCCGAGACCGGCACTATTGTCATAGTAGAGAACGAGGGTAACGCAAGGCTTACGACAACTGTGCCGAAGATCCATGTCGCGCTTGTGGGAATTGAAAAGCTCCTTCCACGCTACGAGGACCTGTCACTCTTTCTAACCCTCCTTGCCAGGAGCGCCACGGGTCAAAAATCCTCCACCTATGTCTCTTTCATCACGGGGCCGAGAAGAGAAACCGACACAGACGGCCCGGAGGAGTTTCACCTGGTGCTGCTCGACAACGGACGCTCGGGAATTCTTGCATCTGAGAAAACGAGAGAATCACTGTACTGCATCAGGTGCGGGGCTTGCCTGAACATCTGCCCCGTATACAGACAGGTGGGCGGGCACTCCTACGGCTGGGTCTACTCGGGACCGATAGGAGCAATCATAAACCCGCAGCTTATGGGCATAGACAAAGCGCCTGAGCTGCCGTTCGCATCGTCTCTTTGCGGGGCGTGCAGAGGCGTCTGCCCTGTAAAAATCGATTTTCCGAAAGTACTTCTCGATCTAAGGAAACAGGTAGTAGATAAAGAAGGTAAATCAAACAGGGTAGGGTGGCACCTTTTTGAAATGCTGGGTATCAAGCTCTGGCGGCTTACGGTAGAGAGTAAATCGCTATACGAGGCAGCCAATAAGATTGCCTACTATTTACAGACGCCCTGGAAAAAAGGAAAGGGAAATTTGGACTCGCTCCCGTACCCGTTCTCAAGATGGACAAATGAGAGAGACTTCCCGCAGGTAGCGAAAGAACCGTTCCGCAAGAGATGGAAAAAAATAAAACGGGAGTTAGGGTAAGTTCGTTATATATCATGAGCAATCAATCACGTGAGGAAATACTGCACGGAATACGAAAAGGCCTTTCAACCGTAAAGGACCCTGCGCAGCTCCTGACTGACGGAAGAGATTTCTCTAAAGAGAGTAAGGAGGTAATAGAAAACCTCAGTAATATGCAAGACAAACTTGTCGAGCAATTCCTTGCCGAAGTAGAAAATGTAAACACAACTGTCACAAGATCTCAGAATTCAAAGAAGCTTATACAGTCGATTGCTAAGCTCACAAAAGAAAAGCAGGTGAAATCCTTTGCGATCTGGGACACTCCCTATTTAAAAGAGCTCGGACTAAAAGAGAAGTTAAAAGAAGAAGGGTTAAAACTCACAACTGTGAAGAATAAAAACCGCCTGGCCAAAGCTGACATAGGTATCACAGAGGTAGATTACGCCATTGCGGACACGGGGACACTAGTGCTGCT
>DEIM01000141.1 GCA_002352485.1 Candidatus Dadabacteria bacterium UBA2774 | reverse complement strand
GGCAGCTCATCCAGCTTCATTTTGACTTTTCCAACTGCCTGTGCGGCATCTGTGTGAAAAGGGACCCCCAGGTCTTTGCACATCGCCCCTATTTCCTCGATCGGCTGAACTACGCCTGTTTCATTGTTAACCCACTGAACGGAGACAAGTGACGTATCTTCATTAATTGCGCTCTCAAGCTCCTCCCGGTCGATTACACCGCTTGGTAGGACGTTTATCATTTTGATATCGACGCCGTTAATGCATAAGTAGCTGCACATCTTCTGAATGGATGAATGCTCGACAGAGGTCGTGACAATGCGGCATTTCTTTTTTTTGTCCCTGGTACAGGAGTAAAACGCCATGTTGTTCGCTTCGGTCCCTGAGCCTGTGAATGTGATGGTGGATGGTTTGCATCCAAGGAGCACTGCAAGGCTGTCCCTTGCTTGGCGCAGGTGTTTACGCGCTCTTTTACCGGTAGAGTGAGCGCTTGAGGGATTGCCGAACTCCTCACCTAAAACTTTGAGAACCTCTTCTCTTACTTCAGGGAGCGGTCTCGTAGTTGCGTTGTTGTCAAAGTAAATTTCACGATGATTCATAGCCCGACCTCAATAAAATTATTATACATTATTTACGGTATATATATGATGGGTTGTTTTCTGAGAGGGCCTTTTGATGACCGTGAGTGAATTCTGATTTATATCAGAGCGGTAGGTTTGGCAGTGCAGAGCGAGAAAATTTAATTTACACTCTGATCCTCATATTCCTCAGGGGTCATGATCGTAATGCATGGCTTATTCACCCCTACGTCAAGCGGACCCAGATGGGACAATAACTGTACGTCCTCGGATTTTCCTTCCTTACTTAGCGGGACAGGAAAATAGAGGAGGTTCGAACGGTTGGTCTGGCGCTGCACTCTCATGTAGTAAACAAGCTTATCCAGAATGTTATTTAGCCGTGAGTCTTCGTTTTCACCCTGCTCAATACTTTCTTGATCAGGGACTACCCACGCGTCCCACACGGTGGATGTAATGAACATCGGAATTAAGAGCCCCACGTTCTTGGCGTGCTCCGAGATATCTCTTTGTTTCCCTATTTCTACTTCCTGCTCTCTCGTAGGTTTGTCCTGGCTCATTTTAATTTCTACTCCTCGTCATTATTTTCCGGTACGGCGGCGATAATCCTGAGCGGCGCTCCGCTCCCGCCCTTTATCTTCATCGGCAGCGCAATTACGAACGCTCCCTTTATGGGAAGTTTATCTAAATTCGCCACATTTTCGAAGGCCGGGATATTTTCTTTAAACAGGATCCTGTGAGATTCAAACAGTGTAGACTGACCGTAGTCGATGCTGGGCGTGTCGAGTCCCACTGCGTTAATATGCCGGCTCTCGGTAAGCCATTTAGCAGCCTCCGGGTGTAGTCCGGGGAAGTGTAGCTCTTTGACAGCCTCAGGGCCCTTTTTATCTGTTCCCATATACTTCACTCTGTCGGGCCAGAATTTAGCGTAACCGGTATTCAATAACAGTATGGAGTTATCGGGTATTTTCCCGTTCTTTTTTTCCCAGCTTGTTAAATCCTCTACACTTACCTGATAATCCGGGTCTGAGAGCGCTTTTGCGCTCACGTCTATAATTACTGCATTTCCTACTAGCTTCTCAAGCGGTATCTGGTCTACGGTCTGTTTGCCTTCCGCAAAATGCACCGGTGCATCAATGTGAGTGCCGCCGTGCTCCGATGCACTGTAGCGGTGTGACTCGTAGTAATATCCTTTGTCGGTCACGCCTTCAAATTCTGTTTCGAGCGTAAACCCCTCAGCCGTCGGCCAGTATATAGTATTTGCAGAGAAGTCGTGTGTAAGATCAATCCATATGCCTTGTGGGATTGTCGTAGCCCCAGATTCTGCATGAGCAAAATATGAATTATCCAAAGCTAAGACTGTTATTAGTATGATGATTAATGTTGAAAGTGTGCGTCTCATAATTGCTCCTAGTTTTCTTTCTTAGGTTCCGTAAGCTCCGCGTTATTAAAGCCCTGTGTATCAGGAAGGTCGAGATCTAGCTCTCTCATGTAATCTATCTCGATTACCACTTTATCCGTTTTGCAGTCAAGCACATGACCCCCTGATTTTTTATCATCCGATATGAAATGAAAGTGGAAGCCGGGCTGATTAATCTTGCCCATGTACTCGGGCAGCCAAAGCCCAACGATGGTGCCAGTAATATCTTTGAATTCGAATTTTGACTCATTCTTGATGGCTTCACTCAGAGGGGGATAGGGTGCGGATTGCTCGGGGACGCTCCTGGTCTTCATATATTCAAAGCTACCGGACACCTTTATAGCGTAGAATATATTTTCAGCCGGAAGCGCGTTTTCTATAAAGCTTTTCAGCTCTTCGCAGCTTAGCTTGCTGCGGGGCTTCAGAGTTTTGTTCGTATCAAAGAACGTTACAATCGCAAACGGGGTTTTGGTCGAGTCGTCCGGGATTTCAATCTTACCGTCTGATTTAACCTGATAAAATACGCCGTCAAGAACGACCATCTCGCCGTTTAGTCTGTTATAGGTTCCGACTCCGAAATCGCCGTGCTCTTTTAACTCTCCCACGGTTAAGTCCCCGTCGTATACGCCTTCGACTAAGGATTGTAATATAGCGGTTTGAAACAGTGAGTCCTGAGGTTCCTCAGCTGCCGAGTAATTTGTTGAATAAGACGTCGATATGAGAAGTAGCATAATTGCTCCTATTAGCTTTAAGCCCGAATTCACCTGTTCTATCCTCCGTCGTTTAGATTTTCAGCCTGGGTCATGAGCCGCTGATATTCCTTTTCTGTAATAATCTCCTGGCTCGATTCCATCCTGTCTAAAAACACGACGCCGTTTAAATGGTCGAACTCGTGCTGGAATATCCTGGCGACAAAGTCCGTAAACTTCTTCTCCTCAATATTACCTTCCCTTGTCATGTAACGTATGCTTATGTGCTTGTATCTTGGTACTAAACCCCTAATCCCCGGAATGCTGAGACAGCCCTCCCAGCCCTTTTCTTTCTCCTCCGAATAGGAGATTATCTCGGGGTTTATTATCGCTACAGGCCCCATTTCAGGAGCTTCCGGGTAGCGCGGGTTGGGACGGGAGTTGATAATAAAAATACGGTAAGGCTCAAACACCTGAGGGGCCGCTATGCCGACTCCATTTGAGTCTATAGCTGTTTGGATGAGATTGTCGATAAACTCTTGAATCGCCGGGTCTTCAATATTGTCTATATCCAGGGATTTTTCTCTTAATACAGGCTGACCCAGCTCTGCTATTTCCAATATTTTCGGCATGGTTTCAATTCCCTCTTACCAGACTCTAGTTTGATATTGTAATTAAAGTTCTGCTGGTTGGCTACTAATTAAACGGGGCTCTTGGCACAGGGTAACTTAGGGGTTGAAATAGCGATCACTATACAGCATTCTTTAACAGAGGGTATAAATAGGTAGGGTCATGATAAAAAGGACTATTACCGGAATTCTTTTAGTAGTATTGCTAGCCTCGTTCACTTCATTTGCGTTCGCTCAGAGCGCAAGTCAAAAGAGCAATAAACTAAGCTCCAAGAGTGGGAAAACTACATATAAGTACCCGGCTAGCAAAAAAAACTATAACTCCTCTGGTAATACCAACCTCTTCAATAAGCACCAGCAGTTTCATAATAAGTACTATAAACCCCACCCCGGCACAAAGGCTTACAACCAGAAATACTATGGCAATTATGGCCACGGTAAAAAACACTACTATAAGAACCATAAGAAGCACAATAAATACTATGGATACAACCCTTATTACAAACCCTACGGAGGCTATGTCTATTACCGATACAATGATTACTATCCCGAGGACTACTACTATGAAGATGTCCCATATGACGGCTACGGCTCGACCCTGGGTACAGTGCCGGAGAGACGTAGCAACTTGGAAGTGAATAATTACGTATACGGTCCGGATTATGGTATCGACGAGCCTGAGTATTACCAAGAAGATGTGTATGAATATCCGGACGAATATCAGAGTGCGCCTGATAGTTACTCGTACACCCCCGAGTCAGAAAGGCGCACCATATACATATGGAAAGACGACCGTGGGGTAGAGCATTTCGTAAACGCTCCCGACCTCGTTCCCGATCAGTTCAGGGGCGATTTAAGAATAGTTGAAGAGTATTAGGTCTCCAGAATTTATCCCTCATTTAATATTTATTCACTCATTTTAATTTTATTTTATATCTATATGCATTTGGGCTTATCGAGACAGCTCCTTTGTATTTAAGATTTCTCACGACTTTACGTCACCTCCTAATTGACAATCCCTCTTTCTATCGTTAAACAATTAGGGTAAATGAAGAAAACTTCCCTATACCAAATACATAAAGACCTTGGCGCGAAGATGGTCGAGTTCGCAGGCTGGGAGATGCCCGTTCAGTACGAGGGCGTAAGACAGGAGCATCTCGCGGTGAGGAGCTCGTGTGGCTTATTCGACGTTAGTCACATGGGAGAAATTGAAGTAAGAGGGGTTGACGCACTCGCTTACTGTCAGTGGATCACTACTAATGATGCAAATAAGATTAAAATTAACCAGGCTCAGTACACACTCATCTGTTATGAAAACAGCGGGGTAGTGGACGACGTAATTTTATATAAATTCTCGGATGAGAATCTTATGTTCTGTGTAAACGCATCTAACTCTACAAAGGTTTATGAATGGATGCTTGCACAGATAGAGGGTTTCGAGGTTGAGATAACAGACAGGAGTCCCGACTACTCACAGATAGCGGTTCAGGGACCGCTCTCCAAGGCGATTTTGTCAGAGAGTATAGGAGTTTCTCTAGCGGACCTTAAAAGGTTTTATTTTCTAGCCTGCAACTGGAACGGGAACGACTTAATAGTTGCCAGGACCGGCTACACGGGTGAGAACGGATACGAGGTATTCCTTCCGTGGGAGGCGGGGCCCGACCTATGGAGCAAGCTTATGGAAACAGGAAGCGGCCAGGGTATTAAACCTGCCGGACTAGGAGCCAGAGACACGCTTCGCCTGGAGATGGGCTATTCGCTATACGGCCATGAGATAGATGAAGAAACAAACCCACTCGAAGCCGGGCTCGGACGATATGTAAAACTGGATTCAGATGACTTTATCGGAAAGCAGACGATAGTTGACGAAACGGCAGACGGACTAAAAAAAGAGCTTGTGGCTTTTACGATGATAGAGCGCGGAATACCCAGACAAGGGTACTCAATATTCAGGGACGGGGAGGAACTTGGCAAGGTTACAAGCGGAACTTTTTCCCCAAGTCTTGAAAAACCCATCGGTATGGGTTATCTAAAAGGGGTAAGAACGGAAATAGATGAAGTTAAGTCAAGCAGTGACAGTATACAGATAGAGATTAGAAATACACTGAGGGAAGCTCAGGTGGCTTCGCTTCCCTTTTATAAAAAGGACAGTAATTAAGGAGAGTGCACAATGGTTCAGATACCTGCTGAATTAAAATATACGAACGATCACGAATGGGTTATGGAAGAAGGCGATATGCTGGTAATAGGCATATCAGACTATGCTCAGGACTCTCTTGGGGAAATTGTATATATCGAGCTCCCGAGCGAAGGAGATGAAATCACCAAAGGCGATCCATTCGGGGCTGTAGAATCGACCAAGGCTGTGTCTGATCTCTATGCGCCTATCAGCGGTGACGTGATGGA
>DEIM01000165.1 GCA_002352485.1 Candidatus Dadabacteria bacterium UBA2774 | reverse complement strand
TGAGTGAATTTCTGCAACGTTCTCGCCCGTATACGAATTCGGGGCCCTCATTAGCACGCATAGTACTTCATCAACTGCCTTTCCCGTGTCCGGGTTTTTGATAAAGCCGTGGTATAGGTGGTGGGAATCCATCTTATTCGAGTCGATCCCTGTGCCGTTATGGAGTAATTTGTTAATGATATCAGGTGCTTGCGGGCCGCTCATGCGTATTACAGCTATCCCGCCCTCGCCCTGAGCAGTGGCGATTGCCGCTATCGTATCCTCGTTAGGTAGTAAGTTCATGCTCATTTGTTAGATAAACTACCACATATCAATAATCCGTACTAGCTTGTAGCTCTCCCGAAACTTAACGGCTCATACTACATCAAAACTGATTTTGAAAGGTGATTCGGGATAGAATTCCGAAAGTTTGTCTCCAAGGTTCTTAACTTGCATCAGCGCTTTGAAACTATTACCCATAGAGCCCGGTAGAAAGAGGTTCTTTACAGCCGCTATTTTTTTCTCTGAAGGTTCCTTGCCGACTTGAGACGTATTCTCAAGCACTTTCAGAATACCCCAGTCTAAAAGAAACTGTCCCTGCGTAGTGTATACAAGTTTATTTAATCCTACCGCTTCTCCCTCACTTATCAGGTTACTGAAATCCACATGTGCCGTAATATCCTGCTCGCCTATATCCGTATATGGTTTTTCGTTAATGCTATGACCCTTCATACATTTATATGTACCGTTCATTCTTGATGGGCTGAAAAGCTCAGGAGCCGTGTAGCCATAATCTATCGTTAGCAGAAAACCCTTTTTCATAATGCCGGCTATGTCTTTAAGAGCTTGGCCTGCCAGAGTATTAATTTCAATCTGTTGTCCTTCCAAAAGCCCTAATTCATACTTATCTATATATTTTTTAAGCTCATCCGTGCTCAGTTCACCAGTAATCTCGATAAAATTATTATCCTTAAGTGATACATAAATCTCACGATGTCCGCCGTTTTCTACTATTGCCCTATGAAAAGGTATAGCGTCAAAAAGTTCGTTTGATATTACCACAGCCTCAGCGCTATTATTCCCAATTTCAGAAATATCACCGATAAAACGGATCTTATCTAAGTGCCATTCTAGTACTGCACGGGCTTGCTTAATAAGCACGGGACTCTTTTCTATGAATGTATATATTAATTTACCATATATCTCTGAACTTTCTCTCTTTATTGTATCGAGTATGTCCCGTGCAAGAGTGCCCTTGCCGGCGCCTACTTCAATAATCATCGGAACTGGGGCGTTTATAAAAGATAGACCTTTTGTTATGAACTTCGATACGACCTCTCCGAATGCAGTATGAACGTAAGGACTTGTATAGAAATCGCCCTCTCGGCCAATACTCACATTCCCTGAAGTGTAATATCCGTACTCTTCATGATAGAGGGCAAGGTCCATGAAGTCCTCAAATGTTATGGGGCCTGAACCTCTTATCCTTGATTTTATAATCTCACTTAATTTGTTCATCTTAATTATTTCTGGATATCTGGTCTTTTTATTTATTCCAACTAAAGTAAATTATATCAGACTGTCTCGATGGGGACAGAGGCTGGGGGCCGCAAGTGAACGTAGTACGTTAGCGAGAGTAGGATAAAATTAGGATGCGCGATGCCAGCGGGGAAATAAACTATTCCAACTTCAAGTTTATACCGGACGTAATATTCTATGACATTTATCAGAAAATATACAAAAGCATTTATCACTTTCTTACTTGTTATCACCTTTCTTATGGTCTCTTCTTTTGTGGATTTAATAATAAGGGATAAAAGAAAGAAGCTTCATTATTTTTCAAAAATCGCACCTTTTTACTCACAACTTGCTCTTATTGTTTGGGGAGTGCATGTCGATACGAAGAATTTGAATAAGCTGCTTAATAGCAATGAAAACTATTTAATCGTATCGAACCATCTTTCCTATATTGATATACAGGTGATCTATTCCATAGTGTCCTCTGTGTTTATCGCAAACTCAGAGCTTAAGAATGTGTTTCCATTGGGCGCTGTTACCAAGTACTCCGGAGGAGTGTTCGTAGAGAGGAGAAACAGGGCGAGTCTCCTTAAAGATATTGAAAATATAAAAGATATTCTCAACATCGGGTTTGATATGGTGCTATTTCCCGAAGCGACTACTTCTGACGGAGAGAAGATTTTAAAATTCAGGACCCCTTTTTTAATCTCTGCTATCGAGAGTAATGTTAACATTCAGCCTATATGTATAAGGTATAAAAAAATAAACGGTGAAGATATTACAACATCGAACAAACACATGGTTTATTTTTACGGAGGTATAGGGTTCTTCGATCATTTTTTTAGGATGTTAGAGCTAAAATCGATTACAGTCGAATTGGAAGAGCTCGAGACAATAGAGATAACCCCAGAGAGCTCAAGAAAGGAAGTAAGCGATCTTGCCTACAAGAGAATTAGCGATGCATATTTTCGCAATGACAACGTCTTGTAAATTAATGGTATAAGCGTAGATATATATGGTATCCGTAATCGTATTTAAGTACTATAAGCACTAGTAAATATTGATATACGTCTTGCTCCGGCAGCATACTTTAGTTATGATAAAAACTCCCGCAACCAGAAGTCTGGGGGTGATTGGGGACAGAGGCGAGTGCCCCACAGTGATGCTATGGGGACCGCGAGTGAATGTCGTTCATAAGCGAGAGTAGGATAAAATTAGAAAATGGGGACGGGCGGGAGTGCGANNAAGCACGATCCGGGGGAATTAATTCAAGGAGAACATTAAATGGATATCAAATGGTCAAAGAGGATTGAAGACTTACCGCCATATTTATTTGCCGAGATAGACGCCAAAAAGAACGCGCTGCTGAAAAAAGGTGTTGACGTCATAGATCTCGGAGTGGGCGATCCCGATATACCCACACCATCAAATATCATAGACGCGTTGAAAGACGCAGCTGACGATCCCGAAAACCACCGCTACCCATCATATCAGGGCATGCTCCCTTTCAGACAAGCCGCTGCTGATTGGTATAAGGAGAGGTTCGGAGTTGAGCTTGATCCCGAGAACGAAGTTGTAGCGCTCATAGGTTCAAAGGAGGGCATAGCCAATACTCCTCTTGCATTCATAAACCCTGGCGATGTAGGTCTTTTTACCGATCCTGGATACCCTGTGTATCCTACTTCGATCAGTTTTGCGGGTGGAGTGCCGGTTAGCGTTCCATTATATAAAGAAAACGATTTTCTCCCGGATCTAAAAGCAATACCTGAGAGCACTTTGAGTAAGAGTAAGCTTCTGTTTTTAAACTATCCCAACAACCCAACAACGGCTGTGGCCGATAAGGCGTTTTTCGAGGATGTTGTAGAGTTTGCGGTTTCTAATAACATTCTCATATGCCACGACGCAGCGTACACAGAAATTGCGTATGACGGGTACGTTCCGCCGAGCTTTCTGGAAGTAGACGGAGCAAAGGAGTGCTCGATCGAGTTTCATTCCCTCTCCAAAACCTTTAACATGACAGGTTGGAGGATAGGGTTTGCCGTAGGCAATAAAAAGGCGATAGGTGGTCTCGGCAAGATTAAGACAAACATAGACTCGGGCGCTTTTCAGGCTGTACAGCATGCCGGTATAGAGGCGCTCAAAAACCACACACTCGGGCTTGACGACCGAAGGAAGCTATTTCAGGAGAGGCGGGATATATTCTGTAAGGGGCTTGACGCGATTGGGCTTGCTTATACTAAACCCAAAGCAACCTTTTACGTATGGTTCTCAGTGCCTGAGGGGATGAGCTCAAAAGAGTTTTCATCCAAACTCCTTGAAGAAGCAGGTATAGTAGTAACACCCGGAAACGGGTTTGGGGATGCAGGCGAGGGTTATGCCCGCGTCTCAACTACGTTCAGCACTGAGAGAATCATTCAGGCTGTGGAGAGGCTTAAAGAAGTTAAATTCTAAATAGATTAGATACCATAAAGGCATTTGGATGTGCGGGTAAGATAAAATGAGGAAATGGGGACGGATCGGGGGACAGGGATAAAATGAGAACGAGCGCATCAAAGTAATGCCGGGGAATATATAAATTGGAATACTTTCTTTTATCCTCTAAAATCGTAGTTACCGTTATTTATTCTTTGGCTCTTAC
>DEIM01000179.1 GCA_002352485.1 Candidatus Dadabacteria bacterium UBA2774 | reverse complement strand
AACGGAGACATATACGTGTCCGGAGCAAACGGCAAAGGAGCAGTGAACCTTACCAGAAGTAATGCTATCGACGTCTCACCTACTTGGTCTCCTGACGGAGGCATGATTGCTTTTGTATCGGACCGCTCAGGATCGCCGCAGATATATGTAATGTCGGCAAGCGGTAGCGGAGTGAGAAAGATAACCTCAGGCGGGTACAGCACAGATCCCGATTGGTCTCCAAGCAGGGAAGTGAACCGTATCGCATTCGTTAAGGTAGAAGGCGGGGCGAACATATACACGATAAGCCCAGACGGTTCGGGTCAGGAAAGACTAACCTCGGCCTCGGGTAGAAACGAGAACCCCGCATGGTCGCCCGACGGCCATTATATCGCATTCAGCTCTTCCAGATCGGGTGGTAAAGACCTTTATATAATGTATTTAAACGGTCAAAACCAGCGTAAGCTCGGCAAGAGCGGCGGTAAGTCGTTCCCGACCTGGTGTAAATAACTTCGCCCGGAAGGGGGGGTAATTGTTTAGTCTAGTGCATAAACCCGGTGAGCTATAATGAGACTCTTTATAGCGGCGCTATTGCCCGAAGAGATCAGGCTCAGTGTGGGTGAGTATATAGACGGTCTTAAACCAAATGTTGATGGTGTAAAGTGGGAGAAGTACAATAAACTGCACGTTACGCTAAAATTCCTCGGAGAAACCGGGGACTCCACCGCAGCTCAAGTCTCTGATAAATTAGAGAATCTCTGTAAAAAATATTCTCCCTTTCATATGAATATCACAAGGTTTGGGGGGTTCCCTAATTTAGAAAAGCCACGTGTTCTGTTTGTAGGTCTTTCACCGAATGAAGGGTTATCTTCACTTAAGAGTGATATAGAGAGTGAGCTTGAAACGCTCGGGTTCAAAATGGAGAACCGGAGGTTCGTTCCCCACATTACCGTGGGGCGGGTAAAGAATAGATTCGTTATTAAAAGCCCGATTGCCATTGCCGAGAAAACAGCTTTCGAAATATCTGAGATAGGACTAATAAAAAGTGAGCTAAATAATAAAGGGTCTGTATATACGCCTTTAAAAATGTTCCATCTTACAGATTGAGGAAACAGTATGGAGAGAAGCTCAATGAAGATTGCGGCGATCGCTTTTATTTGGCTTATACTAGCTCTTATAGCGGGGGCATCGGGGAATTTAACTTCACTAAACCCACCTTTGCCGCAAATTATTCTATTCGGTCTGGTTATTATCATGCTGCTTGGCTTTTGGATTTCACCAAAGTTCAGGGGTTGGTGTCTTCATGTAGATATTAAAGTATTTCTTCTTTTTAATCTTGTAAGATTCGTAGGGGCCTATTTTCTAATACTTTACGCTCAGGGAAGGCTTCCTTATGATTTCGCTGTATTGGGTGGATGGGGCGATATTGTTATAGCGGCCCTGGCCGTGGTGCTTATTCTATTTATCCCGGCGAGGGGAAAAGCCGGCTGGTTTTTATATTTTTTATGGAACCTCCTCGGGCTCCTGGATATTCTCTTTGTTGTGGCCACTGCAGGGAGGCTTGCTATGGCTGACCCTAGTTCGATGAGCGAGCTTCTTAACTTACCCTTGAGCCTGCTTCCGACATTTATAGTGCCGATCATCATATACCTCCATATTATCTTATTTGTGAGACTCCATAAGAGTATGAAGATGGGCTATAGTGTCATTTAGCTACAGTAGTATACAGGTTTGCTGCTTATTATAACGAAGCCATTAGACAAATGAGAATGTGATAATTGGGCTATTCATGTGACAGAATAGCCCAATTATTGTTTTTATTACGAACCCTTTTTTTTCTGCTTACTATATTCTGTTATTGCTTTCTTCGCTTCTTCCGTGGTCATTACATCGCTGGCTATAAAACGGAAGTTAACCAAGGCAGCCTGGTACCCGTCTCCTGACGGAACCTTTGCGGCAGCTGTCGCGTCCTTTACGACAGCAACCTCAAAACCCTGCTCGACAAGCTCTCTCATATGCGACTCGGTGCAAAGATTAGCTGACATACCGCCGAGTAAGATTTTATTTATATTACGCTTCCTTAATTGAAGAACCAGGTCATTAGTTTCAGGCCCGTAGACTTTGTGAGGACTCGTAACGACTGTCACACCGTCGTTTATATATGGCTTATAAATCTCCAGCCAGTCTGCGCCGGAGCCTTCAAATCCCTTTAATGAGAGTTGGCCCGTACGGTCAAACATATTGATGTTGTGCATCAGTGTTTCGAGTGCGCCCTCAAATTCCCAACCCTTATCTGTCGGAAAATAATAGTGGGGTGAGATGAATACCGGGATGTTATTCTTTTTGGCGACTTTAAAAAGGGTTTCTATGTTTTCAACAGTGTTATTCTCGGTGACGCTTTCACCGACTACGCCCCACGTTACACCTTTTGGACTCAAAAAATCGTTCTGAGGGTCGGTTATTACGATAGCAGTACGATCATCTATTTCAATTCCCGGATCGGGCAGCTGAGCAAATGACATTGACCCGGACACTATAAACAATGTTAATCCAATAAAAAGTGTTCCAAATGTATATTTTAAATGTCTCAAAGTACTTACCTCCGTATATTTTTTATCTACTCTTTTGTAGATTAATCCAGACAAATTACGCGACGTGAAAATAAAAGATATTTAAGTTAATCCGGCATTATAATCACCCCCTTGTTTTTTATTGTTTTTTATTGCCGATTCTGTAAACTGCCAATTGGTTATAGTTTTGCAGTTATTTGAATCGTATTTATGTAGTAAGTCTGAGATTAGAATTTCTTGACCTCCTATAAACCAATTATTCTAACTAACGTTAGGTAGGCTAATGTGGTAAAAAATTTTCCCTCTATTTGAACATACTTTCAATCCATTCGGCCACAGAAGTAAGCCTTTTCTCGTCTCTGAATGTACAAGCTGATATAGTTGATCCCTCAATAGCAGCAAATATATTTTTTGCTCTTATGTCAGGTGACCCTTTAAAATTAAGCACTTTTGACTTTTTCCCTTCCTCCAGTACTTTGGCCAGCCACTGCTCGTGGTCGGAAAACAATCCTTTTACTTCCTCCTGTACTCGGATGGGAAGACTTGCAAAATCAGCGGCCAGCATCGAACAAAAACAGATCCTTTTGGTTTTTCTAAAATCATCAAAAAATAACATCAAGTATAATTCCAGTTTTTTCCTGGAATTATCGGTCTGGGCGTCGATCTCGGAAAATGCCGAATTGAATTTTTCCCTCTGTCTAATTACCAGTGAATGAGCTAGATCAGCTTTTGAAGGGAAATGATAATATATGCTCGCCGGTTTTATTCCGATCTCTTTTGAAAGATCGCGAACACTAAAGGCATTATACCCCCTTTCTTGGATTAAAGATTGGGACAATTCAAGTATTGCTTGTGAAGTGTTGCCTTCCTGATTAACCTTTTTCATTTACTATATCCTACCTAACGCCAGGTAGGCTGTCAAGTGTTCGTTTTTTGACAGTAGTAAAACAATTGTATTCGATGAAGCAAGAAAAATTTGATGACCGCAAAATGACGCAATACAGATTGAGGCTGGTCGATAAAGTTGATAATATTGAACTATTTAGTACAATATTATTATGCAAGAGTTATCGGAAAAAGGGAATATTACAAGGGCTCGCATTGTAGAGACTGCTAGGGAGCTATTTCATAAAAACGGCGTCAGGGCTACGAGCGTAGACCAAATACTTGAAGCCTCGGGTACGGGCAAAAGCCAGTTCTATCACTATTTCAGAAGTAAAGAGGATATTGTCCGTGAGGTGCTAAGGTTCTATAAAGAAGTCATGCTGAGTGGCCAGGGGCCTATAAGGATTGAAATCGACAGCTGGGAAGGTCTGGAAAACTTCTTTAACGATCACTTGAAGGGCATCAGGATGTTTAATTACGAGAGGGCCTGTCCGATAGGCTCCATTGGCAACGAGCTTGCAGCGGAAAACGAGGATGTCAGACAGGATGTAAATGCGGTCCTGGATATTTCTATACAAAAGATAACAGAATTTTTCGAGGGTTTAAAAAAAGCTGGAAAGCTGAAAAAATCGGCCGATCCGAAGTCCCTGGCAAACTTCTCCTTAGCTTCTTTGCAGGGGGCGCTGTTACTGTCAAAGTTTAATAAAGATCCCAAACCCGCAGAAAATACGGTCAAACACGCACTTACATATTTAAAGTCCTTTTCTAAGTAATTCCTCTACCAAAAACATTTTACTTGACATAGATGTACTGATTAGTACAATATAAATGTACCAGGCAGTCCAAAATCGAACCATAAGTAATAGGAGGAGTAACAATGCTTAAAATCTATGCGTTTCCGCTCTCACTGCCCAGCAATAAAGTGAGATATGTAGCAAATTATATGGGGCTCGATTATGAGTACGTGCTCGTAAACTTGATGGCGGGTGAGCACATGAAGGAAGAACATCTAAAACTGCATCCTGCGGGTAAAGTGCCTGTTATTGACGATGAAGGGACTGTGCTTTTTGAGAGCGGGTCTATTATCAAGTATCTGGCACAAAAGCACGGCTCGCCATTATATCCTGACGGTCTCAAAGAAAGGGCAGACGTGGACACGTGGACTGATTTTGTGACTATACACGTAAATAACGGTGTGAACCGAGTATTCTTTAACAGAGTGCTTGCCCCGGTCGTTGGTGTTGAAGTAGATGATAGATCGGTCACGGACGGTCTTAGCTTTTTAGACAGATTCCTACCTGTAGTAGAGAAACAATTATCTGAATCTCAATACCTTGCGGGAGATAATCTCACGCTTGCTGATTTTAATCTATTGTCGGTACTTGACCCTGCAGAGGCTGCGCAAATAGATTTATCTCCGTATCCGAATATTACTAAATGGCGTAGCCGCTTACAAAATGAGGAGTTTTATACAAGGTGTCACAAGAGCTATGCCGATGCACTTCAATCTGCAGCATAAACGTTTATAATTGACGGGATGATCTCTTAATAAATTTACGGAGGCCGCCCTTGGTCGAAACAGATGAATTTGGTGGGTTCAGTAAGGACACGTTTAAGTTCCTTAAGGACCTTGAAAACAACAATAAGAAAGAGTGGTTTGAAGAGCACCGGGAAACTTATGAAGAGAAGGTCCTTCAGCCTTCACTTTCATTTATCGTCGAAATGGGCGAGAGGCTCAGCTCTATTGCCCCTGACATTGTGGCTATTCCTAAAACCGATAAGTCGATTTTCCGTATTTATAAAGACATCCGTTTCTCAAAGGATAAAACCCCGTATAAGACCCATATAGGGATTTTCTTCTGGGAAGGAAAGAGAAAAAAGCTCGAGAACCCAGGGTTTTATCTCCAGCTCAATAAGAATTCGATCTTCGTAGCCGGGGGACTCTATATATTCCCTAAAGACCTGCTCAAATCCTACCGTGACGCGGTGGTCGATCCGAAGAAAGGATCTGAATTAAGAAGGATCATAAAAAAGATAACCAGGAACGGGCTTTATAAGGTCGGAGACACTCACTATAAAAAGGTGCCGCGAGGCTATGACCCCAAGCACCCGAACGCTGAGCTTCTTCTGTATAACGGGATACATGCGTTCTGCGAGGTTCCTTTGCCGAAGGTAATATACTCCTCTGACTTCCGGGAATACTGCTATAAAATATTTAAGGATTACTCGCCCCTTCACGCCTGGGTCAGGAGTTATATGAAGTAGTCTTTAGCACCGTTATTTCTCTTCTCTGAATCATAAAGCCTGCGTGCTCTTTCGAGGTGTATGATGTCGAGTTCGGCATTGGGCTCAGCTATCTCTTAATTCAGCTGAAAGCTGCTCCAGCAGCTCATCACAGTTTTGCTCGATCTGCCGGATTTGAGCAGTTTCAATTCCGTCGTAGTGGATGCCTCCTACAACGAGAATTTCACCATCCAGTAGTCTCCTTAGCTTTTCGAGAGCCCGGCGGACGATTATGTCCTCTCTATGGTGCTGGAGAGTAAATTGATGAATTTCCCCGGTGTCACCTGTTTTTTCTGTGCACGCCACAGAGCCGATGTGGGGCACGCCCCCCGTGATGTACAGCACCCAGTCGCGGCCCAGTTTCTCCAGACGGTAGCTGATGTAGGATTTGTCTTCGGCATTCCCTGTGTGTATTTCTATCATTAGGCCCGGTTCCTTAAGCCTTGTGGTTATTGGTGATTATACCCGAATCCGACTATACATAGGGAGGGAAATGGACAGCGCCTGAAGGCACATGCTATTGTCCGCTTGGGGCGGTCTTGGGGTTCATGATGTTGGGGTCATCATCGATGGCGAATTTATCTGCTGAGCTCAGATCGTGATCGAACTCCCCCTCGTTATCGGTTTCAAATCCGGCGTCATGGATCATCTGATAAACCTTGTCCACTTTGTCGCCACGGGTCACAAGGTAGCCTTCCACAAACAGAGAGTTTGCCGGATAGAGCGCAAGTGACTGGAGGCCGCGGAGATGGCCTTCTCGTCCCCCGCCCATACGTAGCTCGGCTTTTGGGTTGATGAACCTAAAAGCGCATAGAATACGGAGGCAGCGCTCGGGCGTGAGCTGATTAAAATCGTAGAGGGGATTGCCCTTGATCGGGATAAGGAAGTTTACCGGGATCGAGGGGACTTTCATCTCCTTTAGCGCATAGGCCACATCCACGATGTCGTCGTTTGTTTCTCCCATGCCGACGATGATACCGCTGCAGGTATCGAGACCTGCCTTACTTGCGGCCATAATCGTATTTTTCCTGTCCTCGTATGTATGAGTGCTCACGATACTTGGCGTGTGACGCTCGCTTGTGTTCAGGTTGTGATTCAGGCGGTTAAGGCCCGCTTCTTTTAATTCTTTTATCTGCTCTTCGTTAACAATCCCAGCGGATAGGCATGTCTTGATACCCACTTCATCATTAATCCGTCTTATCACGTGCGCGAGCTTTTCGGTTGCTCTTTCCGAGGGCCCACGTCCGCTTGCTACCATACAGTAACGGTATGCTCCCCGGGCTTTGGCCTCATAAGCTTCTTTTAAGATATCCTCTTCGGATTTCATGGGATATTTGTTTATCTTTGCGTCGGTGACCTTGGACTGTCCGCAGTATCCGCAATCCTCGGGGCATAGGCCGTTTTGGATGTTGTTTATTTGATGGATCATGACCTTTTTGCCGAAGTAAGTCATTCGTACTTTACCGGCTGCAGCCGCAAGATGGAGCAGGTCCACGTCCGGGTCTTCTAGGATTGCCAAAGCGACCTCACGGTCTATCTCCTGACCGTCAAGTGCGGATTGTGCCAATTTGTCATAATCAATGAACATTATCTAGTTATCTCCTTGATGTACCCGGCGACTTGTAAGGGCTTACTGCGTGAGTGATTGAATTAGGGATATTATATATGAAGCGCGGCGCTCATTAAAGCGGGCAGCATTTACCCGTACACGCAGACAATACGGGTTACTTTTACTTATGCCTATTCTAAAGTATTTCTTCCTTGAATCCAGAGCTGCCTTTTTCTCAACTAAATTGTTGAAAAAAAATATCTAAAACCTGTTATTCTAGATATGGGACTCATATTTCGAGCTTATATAAGCGGAGGTTTACTTTAATGATAGATTTTTACACTGCTTCTACACCTAACGGGAGGAAGGTTTCCATAATGCTTGAAGAGGTGGAGCTTCCTTACAATCTTAAACACTTGAGCCTCAGTAAACAGGAGCAAAAAGACGATTTGTACCTTATGATAAATCCAAACGGCAGAATCCCGACTATTGTGGATCATGATAACGACGGGTTTTCGGTTTTTGAGTCGGGAGCGATACTCATTTATCTCGCAGAGAAGACGGGAAAGTTCTTGCCTACGGATGTTAAAGGGCGCTCGACCGTGATTCAGTGGCTGATGTTTCAAATGGCGGGGATCGGACCGATGCAGGGACAGGCCAACGTTTTTCACCGCTATGCTCCGGAGAGGATCGAATACGCCGTCAGCCGTTATCAACGCGAAACCAGAAGGCTCTACGAAGTGCTGGATAAACGCTTAAGTGACAACGAATATTTGGCCGGAGATTTCTACTCGATTGCAGATATTGCTACCTACCCGTGGATAACACTTCACAACTGGGCGGGGGTAGAGCTTGAGGGGCTGAATAACCTTAGAAAATGGATGACCAAAATCCGGCGCCGCCCTGCAGTACAGCGGGGCATGGACGTACCAAAATCGAAAAAGTTCGATGAGAAGAAGGCTGCCGAGAGGGGGTCTAAGCTTCTTGTATGATTCTTAACTAAACGAAAAAATATTTCTAGCTTTCACAACAATTTGATATATAGAGAGGGAGATTTTGAAGAATAAAAAAGTAGACGTAGCAGTAATAGGCGCCGGCTCAGCGGGGCTCGTAGCATTTCGAAAAGCTAAAGAACAAGGTAAAGAAGCTGTCATCATCGAGGGCGGACTCCACGGTACTACATGCGCCAGGGTAGGGTGTATGCCAAGTAAGCTGCTAATATCCGCAGCTGATGCGGCGCACACTATTAGAGAAGCCCCCGTATTCGGAGTTTATCCAAACGGCGAGCCTGCAATTGACGGCGCCGCCGTAATGAAAAGGGTAAGGAGCGAGAGGGATCGGTTCGTAGGTTTTGTGCTCGATTCGGTCGAAGCCATCGACGCCGGGGACAAGATTGACGGATATGCAAGATTTATCGACGACCATACCCTTCAGGTTGACGACCATACTACTGTGGAAGCAGGCTCTATTGTAATTGCTACAGGCTCTACCCCGACTGTGCTCCCTATGTTCGAAGGACTCGAGGACAGACTCATAGTAAATGACAACGTTTTCTACTGGGAAGATTTACCCGAATCAGTGGTAGTGTTCGGCGCAGGTATTATCGGGCTTGAGCTCGGCCAAGCGCTTCACCGCCTGGGAGTAAGGGTCAAGATACTCAGTAAATTTGGACTCGTCGGCCCGCTGAACCATCCACAGATCATAGAATATGCCGATAGGACATTTAATGAGGAGTTCTATCTGGACACAGATGCGGAAATCATCGACATATCT
>DEIM01000054.1 GCA_002352485.1 Candidatus Dadabacteria bacterium UBA2774 | reverse complement strand
CCTAGCTGAGCTAACAGCCCACTTCTAAAGAAGGATTATATTCTAACGATAATAATACATCTTGCAATAGTCAATTTATACATACCTGCATCTTGTCAGTCTAATAGAGATACCCACCGTTCATATTTCTCTATTTCTCAAAACTTTCACGTCGCCCTCGTCTATCATCACAACGGCTGGCTGCTCGAATATGAAAGTGCTCGATTGAGGGATATTGTAGGAACCGACGTTTTTGACCCGGAGCTTATCACCTGCCTTTAGTTCCGGGAGTTTTGCCCTCGTAATTATATCCGTCTGAAGACACAGCGGGCCGTAGATAATTGTATCTCTTAACTCGCCTTTGGGTTCCGTTACGCACTCAATATCTTGGTATTTAAATAGCGAGGTCGGGAGGATATTTATCCCGGCATCCGCGACTACAGCGCTGTGCCCTCCGGGAAGCTCTTTTATCGCTACGACCGTTGTAATTAATTGGGCAGCGCTGCTCACGATCGCCCTACCCGGCTCCAGAATCAAAAGCGGTGCTTCACTCTGCTGATACTCATCCAGTATCGGGGCTGTGATAGCCTGTGCGTAAGGGCCCAGGGAATCAACCGTAGGAAAACCACCCCCCATATCCAGATATTCTATCTCGACCCCGTACTCTTCCCTCAGAGTCCTGGCAAAATTCACCATTTGCTTCGAAGCGCTTGAATAAGCCTCCGGGCCTTTGGGCCATATGAGCTTTATTCCCCTTGCCGGTATGTCATCTTCACTCTGTGATTCAAGAATGTAACTCGTAAGGTGTATGTGCAGGCCGGTGATATTCAGAAGTTTATTTTCCGTGCATCTACACACAGCCCGCTCAGCCTCGCCCGATTCTAGGTTAAAACCAAACCTGTCGGGGAGCTGATCGATCCCAACGTCAGTATTAATCCTTATCCCTATATCAACGGGCCTTCCGAGCTCTGTGGCAATCTGCTCTAGGGTGGTGAGCTCATCGAAATGGTCTACGTTTATATAAGCTCCGTCATCAATAGCGCGCTTAAGCTCATCTTTTGTCTTAAACGGCCCGTTAAATACAATTTGTCCGCCCGGCATGCCAACATTCTTTGCAAGCCCGTATTCAAAACCCGAGGCAACTTCGGCCCAGGCACCTTCTTTGTGAATTACTTTAAGTACTCCCGGAAGAGAGTTCACCTTGTAGGAGTAGGCGACCTCTGTGTTTTCGTAGCGCTTTATGAACTCGTCTCTAAAGGTAACCAGGTTACTGCGCATTTCCTCAGCCGAAACTACAAATAAGGGAGAGCCGTATTTCTTGGTAAGCTCATTTGCCTTTTGGGAAGTGATTCTTTTCATCAGACTGCCGGAATATATAGATTATACAATCTTTAACCGAGCCCTGTGTATTTGGACAGATACTTGAGTCCCGTATCCGGGAAAATGATGACAATTTTCTCTTGCTTGTTAAGATTCTTCGCATATTTCAGCGCACCAGCCAAGGCGGCCCCGCTTGAGGGTCCTGCCAGGATTCCCTCGTTTTTTAAAAGTGCCTCGACCGAGCTAAGCGCCTCATTCTCTTCGACCTGAATTACCTCGTCTATATAATCAAAGCTAAGCGCTCCCGGTATGAAGTTCTTCCCTATCCCCTCTATATCAAAATCAGAAGCCTCGGTCAATACCCCCTCTTCAAGATAAGTCTTGAACACCGAGCCTACGGGCTCAACGCCAACTACCTTTATGTCAGGACGTTTTTCTTTCAGGTATTTGCCTACCCCGCTTATTGTACCCCCGGTGCCGATCCCGCATATTACAGTATCCACATGGCCATCCGTATCGCTCCATATCTCGGGGCCTGTAGATTTATAGTGCGCTTCAGGGTTTAGCTCGTTAAAGTACTGGTTTACGTAAAAGGCCCCCTTTTCACGTGCGATCTTATGGGCTACTTTATAGCAGCTCCTCTCGTCCGAGGGCGGAAGCCCCTTGGGCGTAAGCACCACCTGTGCCCCGTAAAGCTTAAGAGCCTGTATCTTCTCCTTTGTTATGGACTCAGGCAGTGTAAAAATGCATTTGTAGCCTCTAATAGCCCCTATTAGCGCAAACGCAACGCCCATATTCCCAGAAGTAGCCTCAACTATCGTATCCCCAGGCTTAAGAAGGCCTCTTCGCTCCGCGTCGTCTATTATATATAGCGATACCCTGTCTTTCACGCTCCCCGTCGGATTCGTGTACTCGAGCTTCGCGTATAGACTGCTCATTAATTCCGTCCCGATCTTATCGAGCGCGACAAGCGGCGTGTTTCCGACGAGGGTTAATAGGTCCTCTTTGGTATTCATGCGATTCTCTTTATCTGTTCCACTATCATCCTGGCGCGCTCAGTGTCTCTCTGCCGGAAAAACTCTATCACCTTATCTCTGTACATACCGCTCTTCGCGTCCGAAATTGCCTTGGGCAGGTTTTCCTTAAAGTGCTCAAACGCCCAGAGATCGGGCCTTGAAATATTCAGGCGGATGAAACGCGTCGCCCCTACGCTCCCCAGGCCGTCGCCCGGATACACCGCGATATTGTATTTAAATAGCGCCACCGTAAGCTCCTGCGCCGAGACTCCCGCTCCCGAAACATCTATCACCATCGAGAACCCGTATTTCGGCTCGACAGGGATGACGATCCCCTCCGTCCCGTCGATTATCTCTTTTATCAGCGAGTAATTTCGCCTTATTCTGTCCTGTGATTTCCTCACATACTCCGTGTCGTTAAGAGCGCTCAGCGCTCCGTACTGAGCTATAAGGTTTGTGTTAAGCCTTGTGAGCGAGGTCTTTGCTATAAGACAGGCTCTGATAAGCTCCGGGTGCCCACCCAAAAACCCGATCCTCACCCCGGCCATTCCGTATCCGTGAGAAACACTGAAAGTACTAATCACATTATCCGTATTCGTCTCCGTATGTAGTGCGCTCATCGGGTAGTGGTTGGTTTCAGGATCAATCTGCTGCGTGTCGTGAGTTATATCGTTGATTACGATTATGTCATTTTTGGAGGCGATCTCTATAATCTTAAGAAGCTCTTCTTTACTCTGCACGGTGCCGAAGGGGTTGAGCGGATCGCATACAATAATTACCTTTGTTCTGGGAGTAATGTACTCTTCCAGCCTCTCAGGTTTCAGCCTGAATCCGCACTCGGAATCAAGCGGCACCCTGAGTGCCCTGCCCCCGGCCATAAGTATGGAGGACTCGAAATGAAAGTAACCGGGGTCTGTGATTATCACCTCGTCACCGGGATTGAGCACGGTCTGTAGAGTGTAGGAAATCCCAGCCTGGCTGCCTTCTACTCCTATTACTTCAAAATCGCTCCCCCGTTTACGTCCGAATTTAGTTTCGGCGCATGCGTCTCTCAAAGGGTTAATGAGGTCCGGGGAGTAGGGATTTATATTTTCTTCATTAGTACTCCTGCGCATAGCTTCGACTGCACTCTCAGGCGGGCCGGCGTAACAGGTCATCCATCCGAAATCCGCCCACTCTTTAGGATCGAGATCAATCCTTCCCTCTTTATATATATCCCCGGGGTCGAGGCCCAAGATGTTAATTGCGTCACGGTACGTCATGTAGTTCCACATCCCGTGTGGGCTTTCCATGACCGAGCGCACTCTGTCTGACAATATATTTGTCAGAGTATCCGGCCCCTTATCGCCGCCCTGCCAACCTAATACGAATCTTTCTTTTTTCATTAGTTTCTCATCATAACTACCGCATATATCCCGTACGGGTCCATAGTGATTTCAGGCTCCCTAAAACCTGCTTCTTCAGCCCAGCTTATAACGAGCTCGACCGGGCGGAGGTGCCATACACAGGGCTCTCCCTCCTGGTTCACGAGCGCTCTTGCAATAAGCTCAATCTGCTCGTTA
This sequence comes from Candidatus Dadabacteria bacterium UBA2774, assembly GCA_002352485.1. GTDB lineage: Bacteria > Desulfobacterota_D > UBA1144 > Nemesobacterales > UBA2774 > UBA2774. The sequence goes on along the minus strand of DEIM01000054.1, from coordinate 290 downwards.
TAGGTCTGCACGTTAAAAAGAAGCGCTCCCGGATTAAGTATTTCTTTTAAGTCGAACATATGTTTTTTAAGTAGCTCGTCGTCGTGGATGATGCCGTAAAGACCGACCTCGACAACCAGATCAGGCGCCGTGCTAATGGTGCCGAGACTCCCCGGGTCAAGCGCGTCCCCGAGCTCATAGGTGATTTTATCCCCTACATCGAGCCGCTCGGCAATCGCCCTACTCTCAGCCAGCGTCTTCTCATTTATATCGCGCAGCAGCACCTCTACTCCGTATTCTTTTTCCCCCAA
>DEIM01000139.1:3337-3833 GCA_002352485.1 Candidatus Dadabacteria bacterium UBA2774 | reverse complement strand
AGGCTTATTGCCTTTGACGGAAAGCGGACTTTTGTCGGGAAGCTCGGTTATAGCCGACATCAAATCCGGCATCTCAGGCGGAGGCCGTGCTCCTTCACTCGGGCATCATTTCTCAGAGGTAAACGAGGGCCTGAGCGCAGGTCCACAATTAACCCGCGACCAGGAAGCCGAGATGGAGCAGAAGCTTACAGAGATCACAGATGTGCCTGTTAATATAACCTTCGTTCCCCACACAGTACCAATTAACCGCGGCATACTCGCTACTACCTACTGTTGGTTAAATGATAAAGCGGACTACGAGCGAATCTATGATCTCTATAAAACCCACTATGGTGAAGAGCCCTTCGTTTCACTTCTGAGTAAGGGGAAATTCCCCGGGGTGAAAGACGTAACATATTCCAATATGTGCCGCATCGGATTAGCCCTCAGAGATTCCTTGCTAGTTATTGTCGTCGCTCTCGATAACCTGGGGAAAGGCGCCTCCGGGCAGGCCGTG
>DEIM01000139.1:1133-3167 GCA_002352485.1 Candidatus Dadabacteria bacterium UBA2774 | reverse complement strand
ACCTCACTTGGAATTAAAAAAGGCGACAAGGTAATAACCCTCCTTCCCAATTCCATCGAATTCGTTGTTTCGTTTTTCGGTATTGCTCAGCTGGGAGCGGTTTCTGTACCCGTTAGCACGGCTTTTAAGAAACAGGAAATCCAGTTCTTTATCGAGCATTCTGGAGCGAGTCTTGTACTAACCGACGAGGGCTTTGCCGAGCTTCTTAAAGATTCAGCATCCGAATCCGGCACTCTGGTTACTGTTGTTAAAGAGGACTCGTCAGATTGGCAAAAGAGCGACGAAATTCAGTTAGATTTTGATTGTATTAGACCCGAAGACGAAGCGATATACCTCTACTCGACAGGCTCAACTGGGAAACCCAAGAGAGTCTCCCGGACTCACACAAACCTGTTAGCACTTGCAGATAACCACACTCAGACCGTAGGATGGAATGAGAGCGACAGGGTTCTTTTCACTATCCCGATCTCTCACACGTACGGCTTCGGTAATTTCATAAGCTCTATCAAAATAGGCGCCGCCATCGTAACACTGGGCGAGTTTAACCGCCATAAAGTTCTGGACCTTGTAGAAAAGGAGTCTGTCACAATCTTCCCCGCAGTCCCTGTAATGCTTGACGCGCTCGCAAGGACTCATATTAAAGAGCCCGGGGACATATCATCTCTAAAACTTGTAATCTCTGCCGGTGCTCCACTCTCCGAGCACATTTTCCGGGCTTTTCATTCAAAGTTCGGCATCTACCCCCGTCAACTCTATGGCTCCACTGAAACAGGGGTTATCTCAATTAACCTCGGGGACTCTATTGAAGAAAGGTTCGGCTCCGTAGGGCGCGCGGTAAAGAACGTGGAGGTCCTCATTCTTGATGATAATGGACAAGAAGTGCAGTCAGGACAGGTTGGCGAGATCGCCGTTAAAAGCCCTTCTATGACAACAGGTTATTACGGTCTGCCTGAAGAGACAGCCGCGGTATTTAAAAACGGTTACTATTTCACGGGAGATCTAGGAAGGATCGATCCGAAAGGTTATATCTACATAGTAGGACGTAAGAAACTCTTTATCAACATAAGCGGCAATAAGGTCGACCCGGGAGAGGTCGAGAACGTGCTTACTTCTCACCCGCTGGTAAAAGAAGCGGCCGTCTTAGGGGTAAGTGACGACAAGGGCGGCGAGCTTGTAAAATCGGTCCTGGTTACAGAGGATGATGTGGAGTCAGGTGAGATTATGGAGTACTGCAGTGACAGACTCGCAGGCTACAAAGTTCCGAGGATAGTAGAGTTTGTAAACGAGCTTCCGCGGAGCCCCTCAGGTAAAGTGCTCCGGGAGCGTTTAAAATAATATTATGAGCCAAGATACAAAAGACCGGATAAAACATCTGCTTGTTCAGAGCGTGCTAAAAAACATGAAAGCTGCCGATATAATTGACGACTCATCTTTAATAGACCTCGGTGTAGGGCTCGATTCAGTGGCCACTCTCGAGCTTGTTGTGGCACTCGAAGAAGAGTTTCAAGTTAGCATAGATGAGGGGGAGATAACCCCCGAAATTCTAGAATCCGTAAATTGTATTGAAGCTTTCCTGTCCGGCAAATCTTAAGAGATAAATCTTATTAACAGGCGCTAGTTTGTTAACCCCTTGTCCTTCAGGTATTTCTCAAATGAGTTTATAAATTCCTTTCTGACCCGCTCGCTCGCTTTGCCTATTGGTGCGATAACCGCTTTTTCATATATCTCGGACGCCGTATCTTCAAGCTTTGTGTCCCCTGTAGTCCTCGCCATTCTGAGCATTGCAATCGAGTTATAGAATATCGCCTTAAACAGTGAGTGTCTGGCCTCGTTAAACCTAAACTCCTCCATCAGCTTCTGCGACTCAAGCAGTGCGTAAAATCCCACTCCACAAAAAAGTGTAAGAAGCTTTTTAGCCTCGTCCTGAGACATTCCCTCAATTAGGTACACAAGCGGAGCTTCCACAATTGACTCAAGCTCTTTTTCCTTACTGATGATATTGGCAAGCTCCTTCACCTTCTCACCGTCTGCGTT
>DEIM01000139.1:0-1100 GCA_002352485.1 Candidatus Dadabacteria bacterium UBA2774 | reverse complement strand
TGCAGGCTCAGCCCTTCTGACTTCATTGCCTTAATGTGAGCAAGCTTGTCTATAGTCTTCTCAGGGAAGTAGAGCGTAGTTTTCCTGACTCCCTTACTTGTTGTTCTTTTCCGCTTAGGCTTTGGTATAAGTCCCAGTTTGGCGCATACTTTGATCGTATTCTCAGGGTCCTGCCCAAGGTCTATCTTTCTTTTCTTAGATTCTTTTATAATTTCTTCTAGTGAAATCTCTGGCATACCAATGATATTAAGCAGGTTGTAAAGCTTTTGTCAATCTATTTTTACTTTCTCGCCCTTTAGATTCCGGCAATTGATTTTAGCGGTGATTTGGTTTATTACTTTGTTATGGCCAGAAGCACCCTCATAGTCTATGAGCCCATAGATAGTTTCAGGGATAAAAGCTCTTATTGGCTTGAATACACAAAGTTTTACGAAAATTACTGGGGAGGCCCCACCTCTCCGCTGGGTGTGTGGTTTGGAAACGAGTACCGGGCATTTCAGCAAGCGCTTGCCAATCATCTAGGAATAGACGAGCAGGAGATCGAGGACTGCTACTTCATGAAAGACGAGCAGCAAAAGTACTACGTGGCCCCTGCTTCGTCAAAAGCCAATATTCTCAGCTCAGAAAACATTATCCCGCTTGACTGGTTCATGTTATTTACAGAGGAGGAACGTAAGACGCTTTTCACCCACTGGGGCTTAAACGCTATACATTATGACGCTAATATTAAACAAGCCATCGAAAGGATAGTTGAGGCCGAAGCTATACTCGAAAATTACTCGAATTCAGAGGAAAAAGAAGTATTTACCGCTCTCCACCCGGGGAATGTCGAGCATATGAGAAAGGGCCTGTCCGATCTCCGGGCTTGGCTCTCGGGGTTTGACTCTTGTGGCTTCATCGTACTCAATTACGGGGATATCTGCTCCATCATCCACCCCTACACCCTCGATAACGAGCGCTCTGTCACTGAGATCTGGGGCGTTCTCCGCATGATAGAAGAGGGCAAAGCCAAAGAGGCCGACTCCTCTCTCATCATATTGCTGCAGAAGTGGGATGAGATAAGAAGTAAAGCCGAGGGCGATATAGACACATCCCCGATC
>DEIM01000088.1 GCA_002352485.1 Candidatus Dadabacteria bacterium UBA2774 | reverse complement strand
CGCTTTGGTGAAACGTTTGAGCTTATGGACAAGAAATTCAGGGAGATATTCAGCCGCCTCTTCAGAGGGGGCGAGGGGAAATTGATACTCACCGATCCGGATAATATTCTGGAATCGGGTGTGGATGTAATGGTAAGACCCAGGGGGAAGAAGCTCCAGTCAATTAACCTGCTCTCAGGAGGCGAAAAGGCTCTTTCCGCAATTGCGCTCATCATATCCGCATGCCTTATAAAGCCTGCGCCGTTTTTACTATTCGATGAGATCGACGCCCCGCTGGATGATAGAAACACCTCTTATTTCACAGAGCTAATAAAGGAAATAGACAGAAATTCCCAGGTAATAATTATCACTCACAACAAAAAAACGATGCAGGAAGTAAACTCACTCATAGGAATAACATCCAATAAATCGGGCACTTCCACAGTTGTTTCAGTCGAGCTTAACTAGATCACTTGGTTACCCCCTAATCGTTAATAAAAATAATTGTAGTTTGAACTGGAAACGATAAAAACAGTGAATATATATATTTTATATGATTTGAGATAGATGGCTTTTACACATATACTTAAGGGTTTGTAAGATATCCGGAGGTTTTCCACCATATGCTTTCTTATTTAATGAAAAAAATTGTAGGCTCCCAGAACGAAAGGGAGATAAAAAAGATCACATCCGTTGTAGAAACGGTAAATGAGCTTGAAAGCGGTCTGATTAAACTGCCAAATACAGCACTGAGAGAGAGAACGAATGAGTTCTCAGATAATATCAAATCCTCACTTAACGGCGGGAACGTTCTTGATGATGAAGAGCTTGCGGGGGCGCTTGAGGATAAGCTCTGGGATATTTTGCCTGAGACCTTCGCGCTTGTAAGAGAGGCGGCCAGAAGGACTCTTGGAATGCGGCACTTCGATGTTCAGCTAATTGGCGGTGTAGTGCTTCACCAGGGCAAGATCGCTGAGATGAAAACAGGTGAGGGTAAGACACTAGTCGCGGCCCTTCCTCTTTACTTAAACGGCGTCACGGGCCTGGGCGCGCATCTCGTAACAGTGAACGACTACCTGGCCAGAAGAGACGCTATGTGGATGGGGCCTATTTATAAGATACTAGGGCTCGACATCGGCATCGTAAACCACGACGTATCGTATCTGCTTGAGTGGGAAGACGAAGAGCGCGCTCAGCATGCTATTGAGAATAACCTAAGCGTCTGGCCCAAAGAGTATGCCGATATGGACATACCCCCCGAGAGAAACCTGGATGTACTGTCGGCGTTTAAGACAAAGATAGTCGAATGCACAAGGCAACAAGCTTACCGAGCGCACGCGACATACGGCACTAATAATGAATTCGGGTTTGATTACTTAAGAGACAATATGAAGTTTTCACTCGATGACTACGTTCAGAGAGACCACAACTTCGGCATAGTAGACGAGGTGGACAGCATTCTCATCGATGAAGCCAGAACCCCGTTAATTATCTCCGGCCCTTCTGAAGACTCTACCGAGCTCTACTACGACATTAATAAAATCGTGACGAGACTCACCCCCGAAGTGGACTTCACTATTGACGAGAAGACCAAACAGGTAACACCCACAGAGGAAGGCTCTAATAAAGTCGAGAAGGCGCTTAACATAGCCAATGTTTATGACCCGGTAAACCTGGAGCTCCTTCATCACGTAATACAGGGACTACGGGCTCACAACCTCTTTAACAAAGACGTCGACTATATGGTAAAAGACGGCCAGGTAATCATTGTGGATGAATTTACCGGGAGGCTTATGCCCGGACGACGCTGGAGCGACGGGCTTCATCAAGCTGTTGAGGCAAAGGAAGGGGTTGATATTGAGAACGAAAACCAGACCCTAGCCACCATTACGATTCAGAACTACTTCAGGATGTACAGGAAGCTGGCGGGAATGACCGGAACCGCGGACACCGAGGCATTTGAGTTCAAAAATATTTACAAACTCGACGTAAACGTCATCCCCACAAACAAACCCATGATAAGAGCGGACAATAACGATTCTATATATAAGTCGGAAGACGAGAAGTTCTCCGCTGTGGGAAGAGAAATAAAGGAGTTGAACGAACAGGGCAGGCCGATTCTGGTCGGAACCACATCGATTGAGAAATCTGAGAAGCTGAACAAACTGCTCCAAAAAATGAAGATTCCTCACCAGGTCCTAAACGCAAAGCAGCACGAGAACGAGGCCGGGATCGTGGCTCAGGCGGGAAGGATAGGCGCCGTGACCATTGCGACCAACATGGCGGGAAGGGGTACTGACATTGTGCTCGGCGGAAACCCAGAGCACCTGGCCGAGGAAATATCAAAAAAGAAATTCAAAGTGAGCCCCGAGGAAGCAACTCCCGAGCAGTTCGAGGAATCGATGCTAGAGGCAAGAGCCATATGCGATGACGAAAAGAAAAGGGTGCTCGAGCTAGGCGGGCTTCACATAATCGGTACAGAGCGTCACGAATCAAGAAGAATCGATAACCAGCTCAGGGGTAGAGCCGGGAGACAGGGAGACCCGGGATCTTCACG
>DEIM01000023.1 GCA_002352485.1 Candidatus Dadabacteria bacterium UBA2774 | reverse complement strand
GCTTGGGGCGGTTTCGAATTACGAGGTATGTATTTTTGATGCCGATGAGGTTTTCGTGTCATGCGGCTCGGAAGATTACTGTTTCGTAAGGCTGGGTATAAACGATAGTCTGCCTGCGAAAATGGAAACAGCTGCTGATAGTGATGGTGACGGAGTTCCGGACGGTGATGATAACTGCCCTGACGACGCTAACCCGGGGCAGGAAGATGAGGACGGTGACGGACTAGGAGACGTCTGTGACGCGTGCCCGGTTGACCCCGACAACGATATCGACGGTGACGGCGTTTGCGGTGATGTCGACAACTGCCCCACCGTAGCTAACCCGGGGCAGGAAGACATCAATATGGACGGATTCGGCGACGCTTGCGTTTCCCCTAGCGCCAATATAGGGAATAACGTGACCATAGGCGGGGGCGTTATCATAGGCGACGGCGCGAGGATAAGGAACTTTGCCGTACTGGGCGATAACTCGGTTATCGGCGATAACGCGACAGTGGGCGTATTCGTGCAGATCGGAGAAGGCTCTATGATCGGCGACAACACCAGGGTCCAGCCGTTCGCGAGAATAGGCAACGACGTTATGGTGGGATCGAACTCGAGAATAGGGGTCGGAACCAGAATCAGTGATAACGTTAAGATCGGAGACGGAACGAGGATAGGCGCATTCACAAGGATTGGCGCTAATACCGTGATCGGAAACAACGTCCGTATCGGCTCGTTCGTAAGGATCGGACAAGACGTTACTATAGGCGATGGCGTAAGGATACGCTCGTTCGCGCGTATACCGGACGGCGCTGTTATTAACTGAAAATAGTCTTCAGAATTCGGCAACAGTGCAGTTGGGGGCAGGCTACGGTCTGCCCCCAACTGCATTTAACAATAACACTTTCTGACTAATGCAGAGGCTCCTCCCAATTCCGACAACTGCGTGCGCCCTGGGGATAGAGGCGAGCGCTTCACAGCGATGCCGGGGAATAAATTAGAAAACTGCGGAACTGTCATAGTTATGATGACAAATTGAAAGGTAAAACGGTTAACCCTGTTAAGAGCTTAGAAAGAAGGATTGATGAAGCTGTAGTAGATCCCGCCCACGGCAAGAAGCGCTGTCGCAAGTAAGATCAAAAAAGCGGCAATTGCAAAGATCCCGCTGTAAGACTCAGGTGCGTTTTTATCAGAAGTATGGTTATCATTCATGGCATTATCCTCTTATTAAGATATGGGACTATTATATTAAGCGCGTGAAAATTTATGTCAAGCCTGCGGGATTACCTGGTACTATTATTGGGGGAAAGACGATCCCAACCATGCTAACTTTAAAGCTTGTTATAAGAGATGGTTATACCTTAATGCTTCTCCCTTAGAAAAAGGGAGATTGAGAGGGATTTAACATCGCAACAAAAAACAAAAAATGCCCCCAACCCCCCTTTTCCAAAGGGGGGAGTAAAAAGGCAAAGGAATAATTTTGATGAAAAGAGTAATCCTATACACTGGTAAAGGTGGGGTAGGCAAGACCACGGTGGCTGCAGCAACGGCCATACAGTCGGCAAAAAGGGGCTACAAGACTCTAGTGGTCTCAACGGACGCCGCCCACAGCCTGCGGGACGCCTTTGACCGTGAGCTCGGACCCGAACCGGTCAGGGTGATGAAGAACCTCTACGCCCAGGAGATAGACGTCTATTACTCGGTGGATAAATACTGGGGCAAGCTCACGGGATACATTCAGTCTCTGTTTAACTGGATGAACGTGGATGACATTCTGGCCGAGGAATTCAGTGTTTTCCCTGGGATGGAAGAGGTAGCCTCTTTCCTCTGGGTCTATAATCACTATACGGAAAGCGACTACGACGTGATAATCGTAGACAGCGCCCCGACCGGTGAGACCCTGAAACTCCTTTCGCTGCCGGATGTAGCCCGCTGGTGGCTCGTAAAAGTGTTCCCGATAGAGAGGAAAGTCCTTAAGGTCGTAAGACCCGCGGTGAAAGTCGTGTCCGACATGCCTCTTCCCGAAGAGGACACGTACGAGGCGATTGAGCAGCTATTCAAGCAGCTAAATGCCATACACCAAGTATTTTCAGACCCTGAGATCACCTCCATCCGTCTGGTCCTGAACCTTGAGAAAATGGTAATAAAGGAAACCCAGAGGGCATACACCTATTTAAACCTCTACGGGTACCCTGTGGATTCCATAATCGTAAACCGCACCATGCCCGTTGAGCTCGACCACCCGTTCTTTAAAGAGTGGCGCAAGTTCCAGAACGTATACCGTGAGGAAATCGGGGAGCTCTTTAACGAGATACCCATACACGAGGCCCAGCTTTCATCAAAGGAAGTCCTGGGTACACAAGCGCTTACACGGTTCGGTGAATTACTTTTTTCAGAAGAGGACCCGGTGAAGGTGTTCTTCAAGGGCAAGCCCTATGAAATCGTGAAGGAAGGGGAAACGTACTCGCTTGTGATGACACTCCCATTTGTAACCAAGGAGAAGCTTAAGCTCCACCAGGTAGGTGACGAGCTTACGATCCAGATCGAGAACCAGAGGCGCAACATTTTCCTTCCCAAGTTCCTTGCCAAGCTAAACGTGGAGAGTGCAAATCTTGAAAACGGCGTACTCAAAGTAAATTTTGAAAGCGCCGGAGATTAATGGAAAATAATCCTTATATAAAAGATAAACAAGCGGTATTACTAAAAAGAAGTTTTTAGACTATAATATGATTATACGGGGTACAATGAAAAAAGAGCGGTCGAGAAACAATACACATACTCAATCAATCTAACACTGAAACGCGCTCCGGAGCCCGGGTTCACATTAACGCCGCTTTAATAGAGAATTCAAAACCGCTTAATACTTAATTGTTATTATGATATTAGTATTGGACGGTAATATAATTAAAACTAAGAGATATGGCGACGAATAAAAGTTATTACTCAAGAATTACTGACTCAATTTTCATCTCGGAAAGCCGGAGGGATAACACGGCACGCCTAATTTCTACAATATTCAGCCCGCCGCTCTTGGCGCTCGCAAGCATCATTATTGCGGCTCAGGCAGTTGAAGACGGGCCTGTGCTCTACTGGACCGTTCTGGCCATTGTGCTGTTCATACTGATACCCACTTTATATGTCCTCTCCCTTGTACGCAGAGGTCATGTCACAGATTTCCACATGAAGATCAGGGAGCAGCGCGCCTGGCCGCTGATAATTATATTACTCATCGCGTCCCTCGTTTTTTCTGCGCTCTATTTCGGGGGCGCTCCAAGACTTCTCTTGATAATAAGCTCGGTCGCCATAATACAGCTGATGTTAATCGTGCTTATAACATTTAGGTGGAAGATCAGCGGTCACTGCACAGCCGCTGCGGGTCTGGCTGTATTTGTAGTAGCTCTTTTCGGACAGAGCTTACTGCCGATTTTGCTTCTCGTTCCCATAATTGCATGGTCCCGCATCCGCCTCGACAGACACACATTTGCCCAGAGCATAGCGGGCATATTCCTTGGAGTGGCGACAGCTGCGTCCATCCTATATTTCACTAATATTATTTGAACCTCCAATCAGACTCAGTTCCTAGTTCGACAAATAATATGAAAATAATGCTCGTTACTGATGCATGGCCCCCAGGTAAGCGGCATAACTATTAAAAGAATTGCATTAACATCAAACAATCTTAACACAATCTTAACACTAAACTATCCAGGCATAGTACAATTATCTTTCGGTTTCAATATCAAATCAGAGGTGATGACATATGGGAACAGACACATTGGATAGATCACTAATAGATAGTGAATTCGAGTCTTTTGTTTCAAGATCAAAGAGCTACATAACTACGAGGGATGAAGATGAACTCAAATCCCTGAGAGAAGAAATAACACTGCTGGGCGAGAACCTGGAAGCAGCTCTCCGGGACTGCAAGAATAATCATAACGCCAACTACAAGACAGCGGTAAAGCTCATGCTGTCAATCATAGATAAATTCAGCGACTCGGTAACGCTGATGGAAAACCTCAAATCCGTAAAGCCGTTACTCGAGGAATTCGATACGAAGAGGATGCTAGACGTCATTCTTCCTAACATCAAGTGTCTTACTGAATACGATTCCTGGTCCATCAATCTGGATACCAAAAAGCTTGAAGAAGACTGCATCTATATCGAGATGCTTGAAGACCAGCACAAGAGAATACTTCTGACATACCTGATTCAGGACTGGAAGAACATGGACGAAGTGATCAATCTGCTCAAGATAGGCGAGCTCTATAAAAACATCGCCGAAAAGCTTGTAAGTCTTTCACTACTTCAGGGCTATATAGAAGATAATTGATTATTTTCTCTGAGGACTCTTGAGCCGGAGATATCGGCTCTCAGTAAATAGATAGGGACTAAGCTTTGTTAAACTTTGTTTACTGCTCGATCTCTTTAGCCGTAAGAGGCTCTTCCACCCGTGCATTATCTGAAGCGTGCGCTAAAATCATTTCAGCAAGCTCCGGCAAATTATTTCCGTAATCAGCATGATATATAAATGAAGAATCAATCCACCCAGCTACTACTTTTTCAAAATCGGGGCCAATAGAGTATACGACTTTAATACCGAGTTGCTTTAGCGCCTCAGCATTACACTCCTGCTCATATTGCCTCTTCATCGGTATAGCCAACAATTTTTTACCAAAGTACAGGGCCTCTGATGGTGTCTCGAACCCTGCGTTTGTAATTATCCCCTCACAGCTCGAGAAGCTCTCTACAAATTTTTTACCATCCACTGGGGACACCCGGATATTACCGTCCCTATAAGATTCCCCCTTATAATGCTTAGAGAATACTTCCCAGGGTACGTCTATTCTTTTTAGTATCTCGCAAAGAAAGGTATCATCGTATGAAGGCAAATAGACCGTATAATGACCGTTGTTCCTTACCTCGGTATTGCGCATCTCTTTACGTATAACCGGTGTTTTAATAAAATCGTCATATTCCTTAAAGTGGAGCCCAATTAAAGACGTCCCGGGCGCATACCACTTGAGCACAAGCTCCTGAAAACTATTTTTCTCCGAAGGTCTGGGTGTCTTTGGCGACAGCAAAGCGGCCTGATGCGAAATTGAAATACANNGGCAGCCCCCTGATATTGGAAATAAGCTTGTAGGGACTAAAAGTCCTGAAGGAATCCATATAATCGATCCCGCCCCTCTTTCCAAATGTATATCCGAGACCCGGGTATTTGTACTTGATGTCAAAATCCACATCCACCTCGTGCTGAGTGCCGCTTAATAGCACATCAACTCTCGCAGATTTCAAAAGCTCCTTAACAATCTCCTTGGAGCGTGAAATATGTCCGTTACCTGTACCTTGAATACCGAATAGGATCTTCATTTTAGTAAATTGAGATCGATACTTATTTCAGCCTATGAAATTTAAATGTGCCATCTACCTACGATATATGGTTATTGTAATATTACGCGCATTCTTTTACAAATGCTCAAAAACTTGCCGTCCGAAGCCGGCTGATTCAAATTTATAGACGCTAATCCAATTATTCAGCTAATGCTCCTAGAATATAGCTATTCCGTTGACATTAAGCACACACTATATTAATTAAGCTCTGGAGAGCAGTGTTACAGATTCTATATGTGAGGTTTCGGGGAACATATCGAAGGGACGGACTGCGGTAAGCTCATAACCGAGACCGGCTAAGCCCTTTAAATCCCGCGCCAGTGTCGCCGGGTCGCATGATACATAGATAATTTTAGAGGGCGCGAGCCGAGCTATACCTTCTAAGGATTCCTTGGCCCCTTCTCTTGGCGGATCAAGCACTACCGTTTCAAATTTAATATTATCCTTATCAAGCTCCTGGATAAAATGACCGGAGGGAGAAACATGAAAGCGAATGTTATCTACTTTATTTAACTTAGCGCTTCTTTTCGCCAAGTTCACCGCACTCCTGTTAATCTCGACGGCATCCACACTAAGCGCATTCCGGGAAAGTGGTAAAGAGAAATTTCCTGTTCCGCAATAAAGGTCAAGAACACGGTCGCTGCCATCGCTGCCAGCCCACTCAATTACAGTCTCTACCATTGCCAGATTGACGCTGTAATTTGCCTGAGCAAATACAGATGGCCTTGATATAAAATTGAACCCGGCACTTTCATACTCAAACTCGACCTCTCTCTGACCCAATACCGATACATTCTCTGTTTCCTCATAGCGCTTAAGGTGCTTTATCAGCACATTTAGCGAATCCGCCCTTCTGCCCTGTTTCGCAACCAAAGTAATGTAAGAGAACTTTGCGTTTGATGATATGTGAACTTTATCAAGTGAATAAGAAGGGTCACTTATTGACGACAGCACATTGGATAAACGTCCGATTGCAGCCTCAACAAGAACATCCGACACCGGGCACCCCTCTATTTTTACTTTACGGTTACTTCTCTTCTGATTGTATCCGACATGCCACATTCCAGAATAAAAGAAAGCGCTCAGAGTCACCCTATTTCTGTAGCCGTAGTGCTCAGAAGAGGCTTTTATAGGCTCTATATTTAAATTCTTAAATCCTCCGATCCTACTCAGAGTTTCCCCGATTATATTCTCTTTTTCACTAAGCTGCGCACCGTAATTTAAAGTCTGAAGCTGGCACCCGCCGCACTGATTAAACACGGGACAAGGCGCCTCCACCCTTTTCGCCGAAGGCTCGACAACCTCACTTATCACTGCCTCGGCAAAACTCCCTTTGTCTTTTACTATCTTTATTTCCAAAAGGTCATCTGGCAGCCCGCCCGTTACGAAGTAGACCTTTCCATCAATCTTTGCAATTCCGGCGCCACTTGATGATAAACTCTCAATTTTTACTTGCATTTATTAGTCCTCTTTAACATATTAACATAGCGTCCCCGTAGCTCAGAAACCTGTAGTCTCCGTGAAGCGCCTCCTCATAAGCCTGAAATATATATTCCTTACCGGCAAAAGCCGATACAAGCATCAAAAGCGTAGAGCACGGAAGATGAAAATTAGTTATCAGCGCATCTACAATTTTAAATTCATATCCGGGCGTAATAAATAGCTCCGTCCTGCCGGAGTTCTCTTTAAGCAGGGCCTCATCATCAATGGAAGACTCTAGCGTCCGTACCACAGTCGTCCCTACGGCTATCACCCTTCTACCCTCTTTTTTCGCCTTATTCACTAAATCGGCAGTTCGCTTTGGCACCTCTATATATTCACTGTGCATCACGTGGTTTGAAACATCCTCTTCCTTAACCGGCAGGAATGTACCAAGCCCGACATGAAGCGTAACATACCCGGTTTCAATCCCCCTCTTTTCTATTTCTTCTATGAGTCCGGGGGTAAAATGGAGTCCTGCAGTGGGGGCTGCCGCAGCGCCCTCTCGCTCAGCGTAAACAGTCTGATAAGTAACTTTGTCCCCTTCTTCGGCTTCTCTTTTAATGTATGGCGGAAGCGGCATTTTCCCGCACTTATTTAAGTAAGTAGTGACATCTTCACTGAAGTCTATTGTCCATTCACCGCCGTCTGTCCTGCTAAGTGTACCGGTTAACCCTTCTTCAAACTCAATTAGTGCCCCCTCTTTGGGCTTTCGGGCAAGACACTTCCACCTATTCCCATCCAGTCGCTCAAGAAGGAGTATCTCTATCTCCACACCCGATTTCTTTTTACCGTAAATCCGGGCCGGAATCACCTTTGTGTTATTAAAGATTAATAAGTCTCCAGGACACAGGAGCTCTACAAGCTCGTAAAACCTTTTATGGAGAATACTATGGTTTTCTCTGTCGAGAACCATTAACTTTGAGTTTTGTCTATCTTTTAAGGGGTGGTACGCAATCTTCTCATCAGGCAAAGGATAGTCAAAATCAGACGTTTTCATGAAGTTGCTTTCAGCCACCCTTTTTTTCGAGCATTTTCCTTACAGATAGCCTTAGGGCGTTAAGTTTAATGAACCCTGTGGCGTCTGACTGATCGTAAATGCTGTCTTCCTCAAAAGTGGCCAGGTCTTCCTGATAGAGTGAGTACGGCGAGCGTCTTCCTGCAACGATTACATTACCTTTATAGATCTTAAGCTTTACTGTCCCCGTGACGTTCTTCTGAGATTCTTCGACCGCGGCTCTAAGCATATCCATTTCAGGCGAGTACCAAAACCCGTAGTATATGAGCTCAGCAATCTTAGGCATAAACCCATCTCTTAAGTGCATCACTTCCCTGTCCATGGCAAGGGACTCAAGCGCTCTGTGGGCCGCAAGTAAAATAGTTCCGCCCGGGGTTTCATACACGCCCCTTGATTTCATCCCTACAAATCGGTTCTCAACCATATCCACCCTTCCTACGCCGTTTGCTCCCCCGATTTTATTAAGAGCGCCAAGCAGCTCAGCCGGGCTTAGCGCTTTTCCGTCCAATTTTACCGGAGCGCCTTTTTCAAACTCTATATCGATGTAAACCGGATCATCGGGCGCACTCTCGGGCGACACCGTCATCTCGAACATATCCTCCGGAGCTTCAGCCCACGGGTCTTCGAGTATCCCCCCTTCGTAGCTTATATGAAGGAGGTTCCTGTCGCAGCTATACGGCTTTTTCTGGGTCACTGGCACAGGAATCCCGTTTTTCTCGGCATATTCAAGAAGTGCGGTCCTTGAGTTAAGGTTCCACTCTCGCCAGGGCGCGATCACCTGTATCTGCGGGTTAAGCGCATAGTATGTAAGCTCAAAACGCACCTGGTCGTTTCCTTTCCCGGTGGAGCCGTGAGAGACGGCAAAGGCATTCTCCTCATTTGCAATCTCAATCTGTCTCTTTGCAATTAGAGGGCGGGCAAGCGAAGTGCCGAGCAGATATGTGCCTTCGTAAATACTGCCTGCTTTAATCGCCGTGAATACGAAGTCTTTTACGAACTCTTCCTTTAAATCCTCAATATATACCTTACTTGCGCCCGTACTGATTGCTTTCTCTCTTACCTCTTCAAGGTCCTCCCCCTGTCCCACATCCGCTACATAGGCAATTATCTCTGCTTCATACTCCTCTGCAAGCCACTTCAGAATAACCGAAGTGTCGAGCCCGCCGGAATAAGCCAATACTATTTTTTTCGTATCGCTCATATTTTATAACTCCTCTTTAAACCGATTGACCCAAGAAGATAAATTGTTGTGATGAGTTTAAAGCCGGGTCAATCCGAGTACATTTAGAATAGATTCTTTATTGAAGTTAAGAATATCTTATTAGACGATTATACAAGGTTAAGGCTGAGCGCCTTCCTCGCTTTCTTCACTTCTGGGTCTGAGATCGTTCAGATAGAATTTCGCGTTATGACCTTCATAAAATTTCTCTAACGTAAATCCAATGTACTCGATTTTTTCCAGATCATTACCCATGTAGGTTGCTTTTTTAACTTCATCAGAAAGCTTGGTTTCAACCGCTATATCATTTGAGGGGCTATCATTACATACAAACCTGAATGTTATATCCTTATCGAGCTTAAAATCATTGGCGATTACAAAACCCACAGCCATCTTGGCGTTAACAAACTCAGCGACTAAGAGGTTTACAGCGCTACTGCCCATTCCCTCACCCCCGCCTTCTACAACAAACCTGTACGCGTAGAAGTCTATAGCCTCTTTCTTCTCGTTCATCGAGTTTAAGTACCCGTAGTCCTCGGAATCAACCCAGCACATTATCTGAAGCATTATTGCCTCCAATCAAATTATTTTAAAATCTGCAAAATTTCCAAACATTATACCTTCTCAGAAAAATATTAACACACTTTGAGGGTTCACTGCCTAAGTCCGATCACGCTCAGCTGACGACCCGCGCCATTACCGTCGCCTCTATAGGAATAATAATTTTCACTGCACTTTGTACATATATCCAGAACTTCGATATCTGAGACTCCTTCTCTCTTAAGGAGTAGCTCGTTAGCCGTCTTTAAATCGAGGATGTATTTATCTTGCCCCTTTTCAAACAAATATTCGCTTGTGTCGGGATATTTCCCGCTAAACAACGAGCCGACTTCCTCCCCCACTTCGTAACAGCAGCTAGCGATACATGGACCGATTGCAGCCTTCAGGTTTTCAGGCTCAATACCATATCGGTCTTTTACGGCAGACACAGTGTTAACTACAATCTCATTTAATGTCCCGCGCCACCCGGAATGCACAGCGGCAACCATTCTGGCGTCATTAGAGGCCAGCAGTATAGGAACGCAGTCCGCAGTGGCTACCGCTATACCGCAGCCCTTTAAATGAGTAACTATAGCGTCTCCCTCTAAGCGAGCAGTTTCTGTAGCTATATCATCTACAAAAACCACATTATCGCTATGTATCTGCTTTAAGAGAGTAACTTTTGATAAATTAAGTAAGTGGCCTATTTGAGAAGCGTTATCACCGAGGTATTTATCGGAAAACCCGTGTGTAACCCCTTTAATAGATGATAGAAGCTTTGATTCCTTAAGTTTCATAATCGTTATTTATCCCTTAAAGCTTATCCTTCCAACTGCTTTAAATATTCGAGGGTTTTCTCCATATCCACGGGTAGTGGAGCTTTGAACTTCAGGAATTCGCCTGTGAGCGGATGCTTGAACCCGAGTTCCGAGGCGTGGAGAGCCTGCCTTCCCATTAATTTAGAAGCGCGCTTGAGTATATCATTCTTAAACTTTTTCGGACCGTATACCTTATCGGCTAAGATAGGATAGCCCGATTCTGCCAAATGCACCCTTATCTGGTGAGTTCTGCCGGTCTTGGGCTCGGCCTCGACTAGGGTTGCGGCACTGTAGCGCTCAAGCACTTTCCATTTTGTAACAGATGCCCTTCCGGCCTTAGCTTTAGAGGACATCTTGATTCTATTCGTAGGGTGCCTCCCGATCTCCGACTCTATTACACCCGAATCCGCCTTCACGTTTCCCTCAACTATGGCAATATATTTTTTTTTAACTTCTCTTGTCTTAAACTGCTCAACCAAAGAGTTATGTGCATGATCATTTTTTGCTACTACCATGACCCCTGTAGTATCCTTGTCCAGTCTGTGTACTATTCCGGGTCTGATCTTCCCTCCAATACCGGACAGGTCCTTACATTTATATAGAAGCGCATTTACAAGCGTTCCGTGTTTAATACCTGCGCCCGGATGCACAGTCATTCCTGCGGGCTTGTTTACAACAGCTATACATTCATCCTCGTAAAGCAGCTCAATAGACAAGTCCTCAGGCGCAAGATTAAGCAGCTCGGGCTCAGGCAGAGTAATTTGTACCACATCGCCCTCATCAAACTTGGTTGAGGGCTTTATAGTCCTCTCTTGTACCACGACCATCTTGTCGTCAATGAGCTTTTTTATCTGCGAGCGCGTTTGCCCGGACAAAAACTCAGATAGAACGACGTCTGCCCTTTTACCTGAAAGCTCTTTTGTTATTTTTAGTATCTGCGTTTTATTTTCTTCAGACATAGCTTACTATAAGTGAGGCAAGCGAATATTCTAATTACTTCTTGTCTCTTCTTGCGTTCACGATATTTTTTGCAGCGCTCGTAATTACTCCCGGCAGGTTTTTACTCCACATAATAGAGCGGAGATCATGATCTCTTAAATGTCTTACCAGGTTTACGGAAATATGGGGCGGTGTTTTCGGGTTACTTACTAGCGCAAACTTCACAGGATATATCTTTGACCACTTTCTGGTATCAGATATTTCCCTGAGTATATCTTCATTCACTATCTTTGACTGAGAAATAAGCACAATTTCCGTATCTGTGAGGCGAGGGTTTTTAAGCACGGCTCTGGACACGATTCTATTGGGGTCGCGTACAAGGGCTGACCTTGCCTCTCTGTTTCCCTTTATCGCAAGCTTAATTCTCTCGCCAACCGTCATATTACTAATCTCAATTTGAATATTCTCACGCCCGACTTCCAGAGCATCGTCTTCCTCTAAAGTGCTTTCTTGAAGGAACTCTTGATTTACCTCTGCACTGTCTAAGAACGAGCTGCCGGGCTCAATTTCAACTTGCGGATCTTCGCCCTTAGTTTCCAAGCTTATATTATCGGCACGAACGGGAATTTCGGCATCCTCACCCAAATACAGACTCAGGTAATCGATCACGCTGTCCAGTGTGGACCGGCTGACCATGGGATTTTTACTGAGAGCTTCTACAATTTCAGATGAGCGTACTATTCTCTGGTGGTTATTTGAAATAAGCTCAAGAAGCTTCTGAGAGTCTGTTTGTTCGGCAAGATATGATATTGTGAGATCGGTGGTTGAGTTATTTACGATTATTTTCTCAAGCCCGGGTTCCTCAAGGGATGTCCTTGCGAAATAGTCAAGAACCTCAGGAGGTGAATTGACGTCTGAAAGGACTGTGGATATTACCGCCTCGGGTATCTCGCTTAAAGACTTTTTAGCCTCATCTGCTATTTCCCGATCCTCGTCTTGAGTAAGCCAATACAAAAGGTGCGCAAGCTCGTTTGGGCTTAGGGGTATTAGACCCCTGGCCGCACTCAAGCGAAGCTCTTTTGGCGCAGTGTGGTCTACATACTTTTTTAGCGACTCAGGAATAGATTCAGGCATATTTTACCTCGAACGTTAAGTGTATAAAAAAACCCGTTCTTGTTCAATATATCGCTACCATCCAACAAATCATGACGAAATTTGTTAGGATTTTCCCTTATATCCAAACAAGCAATTGAGAAAAACAAACAATTGAGGGGGGTTACAAGAATACCCGCTGCTGGCATAGTTTTTGCACTATTCAGAATAGTAACATAAATTCCTGTAGATTTGTGCATTTATGCATGTTATATAATCATTATACAGGTACTGCATTAAAGCTTGGAGAAGCAAAATGTGTAAAGAAACAGCGAACCACGCAGAGACCGATTCTGAGCAATCGAATTCCGTGACGCTTAAATGGAGCGACATTCTGGAAAGTGCTTTTGACTATTACTATACAGAATACATCCCGGCTTGGACGCTCAATGAAACCCGGCATAATAATCCGGGGGACAAGCTCTTTATATCGAAAAAAAATCAGCAGTGGGTAAGCTGGGAAACTGTCGATGATGCCGACAGACCGCATATAGCGACTTTATTTGATCTACTGCCCGATCTGCCCGATGACGAAGCGTACTGGGAGCTTATAAAGAAGCTAAGAAAAGAGGGCAACGAGGAGCCTGAAGACCATTTTTGGGAAAATATCTTTACTTACCGCTCGGCCAAAGAATTAGAAATGAAAGGGAAGCTATATATATTAGAATTTGAAGCCTGACCCTCCCTGGAGCAATAACCACAACTTGCTAGGCAGCTTGATGGTACTTAATCCATTACTATTGTGACTTGCAATTCTCTGCCAAGCGCTTCATAAGCGCTTCCTTGATTCACCGATATCTCCAAATAACCCGAGCTCCCGACTATACACAGCAGCTCCCCCCTTTTTACACTTCCGTAGGAGCTCTTCGGAGCACCCAACGAAAGCTCGCCAACAAAAACCTCTGAGCCACTCTTCACCATCTTACTCGGCACATTAGTCACTAGGTTACCGAACGAATCCAGGTGTATGATCTCCCCTGTCACTCTTCCGGGCAAAACCACGGGCTCCGGAAGCTCAAGTGTAACGGGCGAGGAAACCTCATCTCCAAGCTCATTAATATTTACGCCCATAGAGATGTGAGCTGCCGCCGGGGAAAAGATGTCCCTTCCGTGAAACGTGCGGCTTACATGATTCATCATATAGTCCGTATTTGTAATTTCTGTAATACGCTTATTCGAGCTTCTTCTGAAGATCATCGAGAACAGGCCGTTATCCGGGCCGACGAAGTAACTACCGTCCGCTTCCATTGCAATCGGCTTCCTCTCACTCCCTACTCCGGGGTCCACTACTGCAATATGTATAGTACCTTCAGGGTAATAGTCGTAAGAACTACTAAGAGTAAGGGCTCCCGTAAGCACATCGAACTTGGGTATCGAGTGCGTTATATCGATAATCACGGCATCCGGGTTTATCCCGAGTATTACCCCTTTCATCACACCCGCATAATGGTCCGCTATACCGAAATCAGTGCATAATGTGATTACACGCTTCATATATGTTTGCCCTTTATCCCAA
The DNA here is from genome assembly GCA_002352485.1 of Candidatus Dadabacteria bacterium UBA2774. Lineage (GTDB taxonomy): Bacteria > Desulfobacterota_D > UBA1144 > Nemesobacterales > UBA2774 > UBA2774. The sequence goes on along the minus strand of DEIM01000023.1, from coordinate 8,280 downwards.
GTGGTGCTACAGTCCTTAATTAGATTAACCCAAATGCTGGTGATTAAAAAATGAAGCTCACAATTCTTGGCTCGGGGACTCTCGTTCCTTCCGCTCATAGAGGCTCGTCCGGATATGTTTTAGAGTCGAGAAGCACCAAAGTACTACTTGACTGCGGGAGCGGTTCCACCTGGAAGCTAGCACATGCAGGCATTAACTATATGGAGATCGATCATATATTTTTTTCCCATTTGCACCCCGACCACACAGGTGATTTAGTGCCGTTTCTATTCGCAAGAAAATACACGGAATGGTACCCATACCGTGGGGGGAAAGATAAACCGCTTCGCCTCTGGGGCGGTGAAGGCTTCATTGATTTCTTCAACAATCTAAAAAGCGCTTATAAGGAATGGATAGTGCCCGAGGGTCTCGATATAGAGGAGATTGAGCCCGGATCCTTTGATACCGGGGACTTAAAGATTACAGCTTCGAAGGTTCCTCATATAGACAGCAGCCTTGCATACAGGATCGATTGCGAAGGAAAATCGATTGTATATTCGGGAGACACCGACTACTCAGAAAATTTAATACAACTCTCACAGGACGTAGACCTACTTATAATTGAATGCGCTCTCCCAGACGAGCATAAACGAAAAGGACATCTCACACCAAAAGAAGTAGTAAAGATTACAAATGAGTGCGGGGCCAAAAGAATTGTCGTTACCCACTTCTACCCCGTAAGCGATGAAGAAAACGTGGTTGAGCAGATCAGGAAGAATGTCGCAGCGGAAGTTATTGAGGCTCGGGATCTCCTTGAGATCGAGATCTGATTCAGGCGGATATTGAAATAAGAGACTCCTCCGTTGTATCGTAATAGCGAGCAAGCGCTCGTTCAGCTATACTAACACAACGAGTCTCGAAAGAAATATTTGGGATTACCGTTTACACTAAATTACTTTTTAAAAATAAGGAGGCAATAAGCATGGAACTTTTAGAAGCTATCGGAACAAGAAGAAGTATTAGGTTTTTCAAGCCCTGGGAGGAGGTCGAGGACTGGAAGATTCAAAGGATGCTTCAGGCGGCACGCTACGCGTCTTGCCAGGGCAACTGCGGTTCTACAGAGGCTATTGTAATAGACAAAAGGACATACCCGAAAGAGAAGTTTGAGCAGATTATAGAATGTGCATCTACTTTCAACGAGCAGCAGCTAAGACAGGCACCCATTACGATTGCCTGGTGTATAAACATGGACGCATGGTACAAGGAGCTGGTCGAGTCATTCTCGGTGCTTTTCCCAGCAAGAGCGGTAACCGCGGCTTACGGGTGGACCTACAAGATTCTTACCGAGACCACATACCCGCGCCTTATGAGCTTTCCCAAGGACAGGGCTGAGGACCTGCTCAGGATCGAGGCCGGCCAGGCAATAGCGCACGCACTACTTGCGGCGACGGAGCTTGGACTCGGAGCTTGTCTTCTCGCAACGGGAAGAAAACCCGTTGAGTTCCCCCAGATACTCGGTGTACCGGAAAACGTCGTGCCCATATGGCTTATGGCAGTAGGCTACGCAGCCGAGAGCCCGGGACAACGCCCCAGAAAGCGCTTCGACAAACTATTTCACTACAACGAGTACGGTACACCTCTTCAAGAAGACGCTGAGGTCAAAGAACAGCTGAAAGAGGAGCATATGATTCAACCGATGGCCCCTCATCCCGGAAGAGACGAAGAGTTAAAACACCTTTGCAAGATGTTCGGGCTTGACGAAGGGATGCCTGACATGCCTAAGGAAAAGATTAAAGAGCTTTACAAAGAAGACTCGATTTATTACGGCGAGGTCCCCGAAGGCCTTGAAGACAAGGGTGTTTAGGAAACAATACATTTTCAGATAAAATCGCGCAATTACAAAAAAGGGAGCTAAGGCTCCCTTTTTTTAATCCCATACTTAGATTCTGCTATTTATACAACTGCTTTTTTTCTTCGTATTGCAACTACCGCTATTATCCCCAGCACTCCCGCCATGGCAATAAGCCCCCACTCACTCAGCGTCGGGATGGGCCTTCCTTCGGGCGCTCTCAGATCAGCAACTATCTGATCACAGTTTCTGTAAAGATAAAATATACCGTTAATCGTGACAGAGCCATCAGGTGTAGGCGCATTTTCAATCTGCTGGGTGAATGAGGCTATCTGGCTACGAGGGACCTCCATCGCGAATATAAGTGTATCAAATCCACGGGGTACGTTGTCAATTTCAAGATCACAGTCAATACCGCCTGGTATTACTGCGCCTGTGCCGATGGTTAGCTCATCATCCCCGGCGGCGCCGCCTAAGGGGAAATTATTGCTTACGTTAGTGATTGTAGAGCGGGTAACAAAGACCTTGTCGTCGTCCGCCCCTAGCGAGACAGTTACGTCAGTTGAGGAGTTAGTTATGACAGAGTCCATTATAGTGAGGTCCTCTCTGCCGAGTCCTCCTGTGAAAGCGCGGCTGATATTGGGGCCTGTGGAAACAGTACTACTACTAATTACGGCAGTATCGCTTCCGGAACCAACGCTTATGGTGACACCCCCGACAGTAGTCGTTACCATAGAGTCTTTTATTTCAATATTATCGTCGCCATCGTTAAAGAAAAGTGTGGAGCCCTCGCCCTCTACCTTGGCGCTGTGGAGTATAATCTCATCCGGCCCGTCACCTGTGGTAATAGCTCGGTCTTGCCCAGTTACGGAAGCGCTTTTAACGTTCACATGGTTTGCCCCGTTACCTAAATCTATTGCTATCATATTATTTGTATCTATATTCCCGTTTGGCATAACATCCACCTTAACACCATTGTTATTACCATTTTGCTGTACGCCTACAGGGTCCGGGTTAGGCGGAAATGCATTGCACACGAACATATCAGGACCGTTAGGTTCACAACGAGCGAAAGAGAGGTCGCTGTATGAAAGGCTTATTATTAGAGTAATTACAGTTAAGACTAAAACATTCCTCATCCTACCCCCCCATATTAATCCGATTACATGTCCTCATGCATATTAACATTTACTAACATGTATTAACAGCTTATATCTATAAGGCAGGAAACACTACGTTACCTTTTGCTTTGTGAGAGAGGCCCTTGTACTGCAAGCAATACCTCTTCAACCGTAATATCACGCAGGCATTTTACCTCGTATGGACATGCGGGAGTGTATCCGAACTTCGTGCATGGGCTGCAGCTAAAGCGCTTATTTATTGCTATGTGATTTTTACCCTGAGGAGCCCATTTTCCCCCTATACCCGCGCCGAATAAAGCTACTGTCGGTGTGCCTACCCCGTAAGCTATATGCATAAGCCCGGAATCGCCTGAGATTAGGAGGTCGAGCTTAGATATAATATAAGCAGTCTCTGCAAGAGTTGTCTTCCCCGTGTAATCAGTCACGTTTTTTTCACCAGATATATTTTTAATTTCAGAAGAGCTTTCGAGATCGTTCCCTCCTCCCAGCAATACAATGCCAAAATCCTCTCCGGCCAGATTACGTGACATCTCACCGAAATTTTTTGCGCCCCATCTGCGCTCATTCACAGTTGCCCCTGCAAATATCCCTACGAGGGCTTTCTTATCTTTTTGAAAGTCGGCTAAAGCCGAGTCTATCTCTCCTGAGTTCGATTCATCCGCTTTGATGAACGGCTCATCGGGCTTAAACTCGTATTGCTCGCCGGTAACCGCTGACACCAGATTTAAAAAACTGCGCGCCTCATAATCACTATGGCTATAAGTAACAGGATGGTTGTAGAGCTTAGAGCGCTCGTTTGTTTGAAAGCCGGCCCTTACAGGAGCACCCGTCATATAAGACACTGCAGCAGTCAGACGGTGCCACTGCTCAGTGTCGATTACAATGTCGTACTTACCCCTGATTGCCGAGAAAAGACCAGAAGGTGGCTTGTCGTCATACAAGATTACGCTGTTTATACAGGGAGATAGGAAAAATATCCCCGAATTTCTTTTTTCAGCCAATATATCTATTAGGGACTCGGGATAGCTCTTTCTTAGCTCCTTTAGGGCCGGGAACAGAAGGACCGCGTCCCCGATTCCACCGGGCCTGATCACGAGAATTCTCGGGCTATCGGTTTCTTCAAGTTTTCTCGGAGTTGTGAATAGCTTCGCGGCCAAGCACGCAAGCCTTCCGAAAATCCCATCAAATCTCTTAAGTCCCTCTATTTTCCAGTTCATGGGGGAAAACCCTACACCGGCTCTAATAAAATAAATAAACTTCTGAGAGTAATATACTCGGTAAGTCGGATTAATTATAAATCCAAGAGGAAAAATCTACTAGGAAAGATTTTGAAACGTAAGTCTCGTATCAGGCAATCGTTATATCTTTATTCAGATACACGTCCTGAACGGCGTTTAGTATCTTAACACCATCCTTCATAGGCTTCTGGAAAGATTTTCTGCCGGTAATCAGGCCCATACCGCCCGCTCTCTTGTTGATCACAGCTGTGCGAACAGCTTGCGCAAGGTCGTCTTTCCCCGAGGCTCCTCCGGAATTAATGAGTCCTGCCCTTCCCATATAACAGTTGACTACCTGGTACCGGGTTAGATCAATCGGGTGGTCTGAGCTGAGCTTGGTGTAAACCTTGGGATCTGTCTTGCCGAATTTAAGCGCTGTAAAGCCTCCGTTATTCTCGGCCTGTTTCTGTTTTACAATATCAGCTTCAATCGTAGCGCTTATGTGGTTTGCCTGCCCGGTTAGATCGGCTGACAGGTGGTAGTCCGTGTCCTCTGTCTTAAACGCGGGGTTTCTGAGATAAGCCCATAGGATCGTTGCAAGACCAAGGGTATGCGCATAGCTAAATGCTTCTGACACTTCCTGTATCTGTCTTGAGCTCTCAGGAGAGCCGAAATAAATGGTCGCACCTACTGACACAGCTCCCATCTGGAAAGCTTGGTCAACGTTTGCGAACATAATTTGATCATACGTGTTGGGATAAGTAAGCAGCTCATTATGATTAATTTTCACTATAAATGGAATTTTATGGGCGTATTTTCTAGATACCGAGCCAAGTACTCCGAGTGTCGAAGCAACTGCGTTACACCCTCCTTCGATCGCCAGTTTTACGATATTTTCCGGGTCGAAATAGATAGGGTTTGGAGCGAAAGAGGCTCCTGCCGAATGCTCTATCCCCTGGTCTACAGGCAAAATGGATAGGTATCCCGTACCGGCAAGCCTCCCCGTATTATACATCAGCTCAAGGTTCCTCAATACGGAATTCGGTCTGTCAGAAGGAATAAATATATCGTCTACGAAAGAAGGTCCCGGTAGATGGAGATTTGATTTTGAGACCGTTTTACACTTATGGTTTAGTAAATAATCAGCTTCGCTGCCAAGTAGTTTTTCTATCGAGTTTATATCGCCCTTCTGCTGGCCCTTTGCCATCATTCCTTCTCCATTTATCTATTTTTTCACGCCCATATAAAATTTAACATGGATTCCCGTTTATGTGTAGATATAGATACGGACCCTATAAATCCGCTTGGTCTAAAGGCGTGAAGACTTCAGTTCGCGGCTAATGATATATTCTCTTCTTTCTTGTTAAGAATCGATATGCCTGGAAGCTCCTCTCCGCCCAGAAATTCCAGCAGCGCCCCGCCGCCGGTTGAAATATGCGTAATTTCTGAGTCGAGCACTTCGGCTTTTCTGATGGAGGCAATAGTATCACCGCCTCCTACCACCGTTGTGGCTCCTCGCCAAGTGGCAAGAGCGACGGTGCGCGCAACCTGAGTCGTACCTGCAGAGAAATCATCTACCTCAAACACGCCCATCGGTCCGCTCCAGAATATCGAACCGTTACCCTTTATTTGATGATTGTAATATGCCGCTGTCTTTGGACCGATATCAAAACCCTGGAGATCATCGGGAATCTCCTCGTCCATTACCATGCAGTTCTTTCTTCTTTCAAAGCTGCCGGCAACTACGTGGTCCACAGGGAGATATATCTTATCACCGAATTTTTCGAGAGACTCCCTAGCCCAGTCTATCTTCTCGTCATCAACAATAGAGTTACCTATATTGACCCCTTTTGCTTTTAGGAACGTGTATGCTACACCGCCCCCCAGAAGCACCTTATCGGCCTTCTCTATAAAATTGCTAAGCGCGTTGATTTTGTCTTTAATTTTCCCGCCGCCTACGATTACGATAAAGGGGCGTTCCGGATTTTCGCGAATCCTTGTCAAGAATTTAAGCTCCCGGCTCACTAAAAAGCCCGCAAGTCTCAGATCGAAATATGAGGCCATCCCATATGTAGACGCGTGCTTACGGTGTGATGTACCGAATGCGTCGTTTACATATATATCAGCAAAAGATGCAAGCTCTTTTGAGAACTCAGGGTCATTATCTGTCTCTTCCTTATGGAACCTCAGGTTCTCAAGCAGCATCACTTCGCCGCCGTTTAGATCCTCTATTGACTTCTTTACCTCTTCCCCTCTTACCATGCCTGTAAACTTTACTGATTTACCCAAAAGCTCCGAAAGCCTGAGTGCAATGGGCTTTAGGGAAAGATCGGGAATCACATGCCCTTCGGGGCGCCCCAGGTGGGAGGCCAGAACGACCTTCGCCTTTTTTTCTATCAAATAATCGATAGTCGGGATTGCCCTTCTGATGCGGTAGTCTTCATTAATTTTCCCGCCCTTAATTGGAACGTTGAAATCAACCCTTACGAATACACGCTTCCCCTCCAGCCTGGAGTCAGGAACATCTGATATCACGAGCCTATGCATCAACCCTTCTCCCCAACATATTCAATCAAATCGACTACTCTTGTTGAATAACCGTATTCATTGTCATACCAACCTATTACTTTTACCAGGTTGCCGCCTACAACAGATGTAAGAGGCGCGTCTAAAATGGCGGAGTGCGGATCGCCCACAAAATCAGAGGATACGAGCTCTTCTTCAGAGTATCTTAAATACCCTTTAAGTGCGCCCTCAGAAGCCTCTCTGAATTTATTATTAACCTCCTCGATTGAGGTAGATTTTTCGACCTCACAGGTAAAGTCAACAACCGAAACATCCGCAGTAGGCACTCTCATGGCGACAGCGCTCATTTTACCCTTAAGCTCCGGGTAAATAATGTTTATAGCGTTTGCGGCTCCGGTGCTCGTAGGAATTATTGAAAGCGCCGCGGCCCGGGCCCTTCTTAAGTCTTTATGAGGTGCATCAAGAATCTGCTGGTCGTTCGTGTATGAGTGAATCGTCGTCATCTGGCCCTGCTTGATGCCGAAGTTCTCATGAAGCACTTTTACTATCATTGCGAAACAGTTTGTAGTGCAAGAGGCGTTTGAAATGATATTGTGGCTCTCGCTGTCATATTCATCCTGGTTTGCTCCGAGTACAGTAGTAAAATCGATATCCGATTTTCCGGGCGCTGTGATTATGACTTTTTTTACAGTTTCTCCCAGATGAGCCGAAGCTGTATCTTTGGAGCGGAAGATGCCGGTAGATTCGGCAACTATCTGGGCTCCTACGTCCTTCCACGCTATATCCGCTGGGTTTCTTTCAGAAAAAACCCTTATAGGCTTCCCATCAATAACTATGTGGCCGTTCTCAGACTTAACTTCCCCTTTGTATGTGCCGAAAATCGAATCGTATTTAAAAAGATGCGCTAGTGTTTTGGAGTCGGATATATCGTTAACACCTACGAATTCCATCCCTCCTCTTTCTAGTCCTATGCGAAGAATACTCCTACCGATTCTACCGAATCCGTTAATTCCTACCTTGATTGACATTGTATGCTTCCCCCGAAATAAGTTAATATTTTTTTATTCGGTGAGTTTGTTTGAGTAAAAATTTCTCACCTGCTAACCCAGTCAAAATTCATAAAGACAACCCTGACCCGTATACTATTATTCCCAAATTAGGTAAAAATTCAATCCCAGAGCTTGTAATTACCTGTATTCCCTGATATTTTCAATCTCCATGGAAAGAAAAAATGTCGCCATACTGGGAGCAAGCGGATATACGGGAAGCGAACTTCTCAGGTTTCTGCTCGTGCACCCTAGGGTTACGGTCACGCACCTTACTGCGGAGAAACATGCGGGGAAGGAGCTATCCGAGGTTTTCCCTCATCTTACTGATTATCTGAATTTAGAGTTACAGCATTTGGATGCAGACTCAGTACCAAGTGATGTCGAGATTGTGTTTGCCGCGCTTCCTCACGGAGCATCGGCAAAAATAGTTTCAGCCCTTTACGGGAGAGACATCAAAATAATAGACCTGGGAGCCGATTTCAGGCTGAGCCGCGCGCGTTATGAGAAATGGTACGGCG
>DEIM01000192.1 GCA_002352485.1 Candidatus Dadabacteria bacterium UBA2774 | reverse complement strand
CGCCACAGGTGTCGTTACTACAGGCGGTATCGCGATTATCCTTAGCATTCTCGCAATACTCGTATTTATAGGGATTGAGACCGTGCCTCTATGGCAGGGCGTGAAATCCGAGCTTACTAGCTCCTTTATATTAAAGGAATCTCCTGAGCTATCTTCTTATTCACTGGACAGCCCCGATAAAACGACTTTCCCATATCTGGCAACGGGTACCGAGGAATATAAGGAGATCGGTTTCGTCGTGACCGACGACGGGGTGTTCAGATTCTTATCTTTAAAAGACGGGAGCGTGCTAAAATCCATCCCACTAAGCGGACTTGACGGATCTACAGTAACATCGAGCTTTGTATCGGTGAACAACGAGCTTTACAGCTTCGGCACAAGCGACGGATTTATACTTCCTGTAAGCACTAGTTATAAGATTACGTTCTCTGATCAAAAAAGAATTATAAACCCCGATATTAGACAGGGTGATCCGTTTAAAGTAGCTGACTCATCTCTAATAAAAATAGCTTATGAGGTCTCGGAGGAAGGAGAAGCCACAGCCGCAGCCGCTTACACAAAAAGTGGTTCGTTATTATTCATAGCCGCGGCTGAATCTGAAGAGGACGACTTTGGAATCGGAAATGAAGAAAGCACAGGTGAAAATCAGACCACCGATCTTACTTCACTGCTTGAAGGAGCAAGTGTTACGGCGATTGAGCTTGATTACTATCTTGAAAACCTCTACGTGGGTACAGATAACGGAAAGCTGTTTCATTGGGACGTAAGTGATAAGAGTAACCCCGAATTCTTAAGAGCAATAGATGCAACCAAGAGCCCGGACACTGCTATCACAGCGCTTGCGTTCTTACTCGGCGACCGCTCACTTGTAGTAGGCGATGAGGCGGGGCAGGTTTCTGTCTGGTTCGAAGTACCGGACAAGACCTCACCGACCGGAGATTTACTAAAGAGAATACACGAACTCAGCCCTTTGGAACTGCCTGTTACTCAAATTACCGCATCGGCCAGGGACAGGGGATTTTTAGCTTCTGATACCAGCGGAAATATTAACCTGTATCACGCGACTTCAAACCAAAAAGTAGCAGAGTTTAAAGGCGATGGCTCGTCTATTCAAAGGCTCGCGTTCTCACCAAAGGCAAACGGTGTAGCCGCAATAGATAAAGACGGGAAGTTCTATAATTGGAATGTAGAGAACGAGCATCCGGAAACCAATTTTAAAACACTGTTCGGAAAAGTATGGTACGAAGGCTACGAGAAGCCCGAATATGTGTGGCAGTCTACCGGAGGTACCGATCAGTTCGAGCCCAAGTTTAGTCTGACCCCACTTGCGTACGGTACTTTAAAAGGCGCTATATACGCACTTATCTTCGCAATTCCCATTTCTATTTTAGGGGCGCTTTGCGTGTCGCAGTTTATGCACCCAACGCTTAGAAACACCATCAAGCCGATTATAGAGATTATGGCCGCGCTCCCGAGCGTGGTTCTTGGGTTTTTTGCTGGCCTCTGGCTTGCGCCTGTGCTGGAAAAGGTAATACCCGCAGTATTTACTATGCCCATTGTTCTTACAATTTTAACAATCCTGAGTGTATTTGCCTGGCACAAAACGCCCAGAGCCATAAAGGGTAGATTTAAGCACGGTACGGAATTATTTTTCTTAATTCCGGTAATTATCATAGGAGTGCTGATCTCACTGTGGCTTAACGGCCCGATTGAAAGCACGCTTTTTGCAGGGGACTACAAGGATTGGCTCTACAGTGTTTTAGGGCTTCAGTATGATCAGAGAAACTCCTTAATCGTCGGTTTTGCAATGGGATTTGCGGTTATTCCCATAATCTTTACGATATCCGAAGACGCTCTCTCAAGCGTACCGAAACACCTTACGGCAGGCTCTCTGGCTTTGGGAGCAAATAGCTGGCAGACAGCTATCAGAGTAATACTGCCTACAGCAAGCCCGGGGATATTCTCAGCCGTTATGATAGGTCTCGGAAGGGCTATCGGAGAGACCATGATCGTTCTAATGGCTACCGGTAATACGCCTATCATGGACTGGAGCGTATTTAACGGGTTCCGTGCGCTATCTGCGAATATAGCAGTGGAAATCCCTGAAGCACCTCACGGGGGCACTCTTTACAGAATACTGTTCCTCGCGGCCCTACTCTTATTTTTCTTTACGTTTTTTATCAACACTGCGGCTGAGATTGTGAGACAGAGACTCAGAAAGAAATTCGGGCAGCTTTAATATGAGAAAGTTAATCGTTACAGGTACTAGAAATGAATAATAAATTTTGGAGAAGCGGAGACCCTTTCGTATGGCTTACGGGAGTCGCGTTGATGTTCAGCCTCCTGATGATTGCGGGGCTACTGTGGCTTATAGCAGCCAAGGGACTGGGTTTTTTCTGGCCTGCTTCAGTTGCAAAGCTTGAGCTTAAAAATGGAACTTCGCTCCTTGGGGAAATTACCTCTCACGAAAAGATCCAAACATTTAGCAAAGAGGATGATATTGATAACGCCTACAGGACTCAGCTTAAGATCGGGAACCGTGATCTTTATGGGCTTGATTTCAGATGGGTTGACGATGACCAGATAGTTAGCACTACCTACCCAGAGTT
>DEIM01000105.1:585-8930 GCA_002352485.1 Candidatus Dadabacteria bacterium UBA2774 | reverse complement strand
TTGAGTACCTATTGAGTACCTAATAATAAACCGTTTAACCGTTAACTGCAAGTTCTCTTATTTTTTCCTTTGCTGTATTAGCTTCATCTGATTGAGGGTATTTGTCAATGAGTGTTTCAAAAAATAATTGAGCCTCTTCATTTTTGCCTATTTCCATCAGCGACAGTCCCTGCTTTAAATAAGAGAGCGGCACCCTGTCGTCACCTGGGTAAGTGTCTATAAACCTTTGATAATCTAGAATCGCTTCTTCAAACTCGCCCTCTCTGTAATAGGACTCTGCTATCCAGTAAGTAGCATCCCCGGCCTTTGAAGATTTTGGGTATTTCGATAAAAACATTTTAAACTTTTTCCTCGATTCCCCATAATTTCCTTCGCTGAGCTCGGTGTAACCTTGATTATAAATTACTTCCTCTGTGTTCACCGATGCGGTTTCAATCTCTGTTGAACCACCCTCGGAAGGAACGGGGAGATCAAACTCAGATTTACTTACCTTTGCATTCAAATCAGAATAAGATCTTTTTAGATCGTTTACTTCCTGCTGTAGCCGATACAATTCTTCTTTAAGCGCCGGGTCGGTACCACTACTTCCCTGGGAGCCTTTCATTGACTGAACCTGTTTTGTCAGACTGTCCATCTTTGCTTCTAAGCGAGTCTGTCTCGCATACACGCTATTCATGTCTCCCTGCGAAGCTACACAACCTGCGCTCAAAATACAAGCCACGGATAACAACATAATAATTGAATTAACACTCATAGACAATACCTAAAAGCTCGGAGAAGATACGGCCGGCACGAAATGTGCTCTTCTGTTCTGCTGATAATCATAGTCAGAAGTACCGAATGCGAACTGCTCCGTCTCTCCTTTACTTACGGCCTGTACTATTGAAGGAGATGCTCCGAGACCTATAAGATAGTTTCTCGTAGATTCCGCTCTTCTTTGGCCGAGAGCTAAATTATATTCCTCAGTACCCCTTATATCGCAGTAACCTTCAATCACAACAACCTGAAATTTACCTGAACTGCCTCTTATTATCCTTGCGTTATCGTTTAGAGTGCTTCTGGATTCAGATGTTATGCTCGACTGATCGTATCCGAAGAAAACATCAACCAGCCCGTAAGACGATCCGGAAGGACTGAGCGATGAAAGCGACTCTTCAACAGTATCTATATCTACAGACTCTACATATGCCTGATTTTTCGCTTTACCTTCTGCTTCTATGGCTTTAAAGCGTGCTTCTTCAAGTAGTGCGCGCGCGCCTGCAGTATCTCCGGCGGCCATCATTTCTTTAGCCTTAGCTATAAGTTCCTCTGCTGCCTGATATTCCGGGAGCCCCTCTGCACCGGCATCTCTAGCCGCCTGTAAAGCTGCTTCCGCATCAGCCATCTCCTTATCTACGTTAGAACCGCAACCAAAAACCAACACCGACGCCAAAACAACGAGCATTACAGTACTAAATAACTTCACCTTTTGCATTAAGCTCCTCCTGCGGAATTTAGGAATATTATACCCCAGATAATTACATTATTTTATATGCTAAGTCAAGCTATTTTTTATCTGAAACACATTATTTTTTCGATAAAAAAGGCCTTTTGGATATTTTACGCCGTTTAAGATTTTAGTACCAATTCCAAGCCCGTTTATGTTAATATTATAAGAGGTTAGGAAGATCGGGTGTCTCAAATGATGAAGAAGCTATTTACCGCTTTGCTTTATTTAATTTTACTAACTCCCATATTTGTAATATCCGCTGGGATTGCCCGCGCTGAAACTATTTTCGGCGACACTTCCCCGGTACTGATGAGCCCGGTTAACAGCTCCGTTCTAATCGACTCTGCAGAATATAGAAATACCGACATTGAATTTTATAAAGAGGCGGACAGGAAATCCCTTGCCGATTTTGAGGATTTTCTTCGCGCCACCCGAAACGTCTACTTCACACTCTGGCTTGTCCGCATCGTTCAGGTAAATACGATGGATATAACCAATAAGGACAAACAGGTACTGATCAATCCCTTCAGGTGGTGGAAAAACATTTTCGGTTTCCAGAACAAAAACAGGAAAAGGGGTGATTTCGAAGTGGAGGACGGGGACAGCTTTAAAACTAACTGGATAGCTCACCCCGCTTTCGGAGCCTATTCGTACCTGTATTACAGAGCTAAAGGATATAATTTTTACACCTCCGCGCTCGGGTCTGTAATTCAAAGTACGCTCTTTGAATACACGATAGAGGGAGTTATACAGTCCCCATCTATACAAGACCTGATCGTCACACCGGGTGTGGGCATACCAGCAGGAGTAATACTTGAAGAGACTTCGGAGTGGCTCGAGAGTCAGGACAGCGGATTTTTAAAAGCTGCGAGTTATATAGTAAACCCGGTAAAAATAATCGTGCCCGACAGAGACAAAGTTAATCTCGGCCCGCTCGTCACGGGTCAGGTAGTAATAGCTTTTAATTGGTAAATACTGTGAACATTATGAGAAAATCTAAGGCTAAATTCGATGGGTAAGGAAGAGGGAGCTTCTGTAGCAGGCGCTTTTTGGACACTTTCCCCAGTTGTTGTAATAGCAAGCTCCATGGAGGACAAGGTAAACGCTCAGATTGCAGTTACAGCCGTCACTTCTTCTATCGTTCACACTATCCCCAGGCTCCTGGTGGGCATCTGGAAAGGCAATTACACGCACGAATTTATAACTTACAGTAAAGCATTCACAATACATCTTCTCAGGAAAGATCAGATCGGGCTTGTGAAGGACTTTGGTTTCTATACGGGCCGGGAGAGAGATAAGTTTGAGAACATTTCCTATACGTTAGGCGTTACGGGCAGCCCTGTGCTCGATGATGCCCATTCCTACGCCGAGTGTGAAATTATAAACGCCATGGACGGAGGCGACATGACCGCTTTTTTGGTAAGCGTCGTTGACGGCGGGCTATTAAGCGGGGGCGCATGGATGACGCTGAACGATTTTTACTCAAACGCGCCGCCCGAGTGGGTAGCCGAGTACGGCGAGAAGCTTTCAAGCTCAGTCAGTTATTCTATGGATATAATCCATAATATTGACTACACACCCTGGAAGCCCTAACAAACATCCTTCAAATTACTATTAAGATGCTGAATTGTATACTAGGCGCATCAGCTCGAGCTTAACTGTGTGGAATTACTGAATATTTGCCGCCATAGAGAAGCTTAAAATTGCCTATTATAGTAAGGATGATATTATCTTAATATATTACAGAATTTAGTTCATGCATCTGGGCTCTTCTTTCACTTAGTTTCAGTTACATAAGGCTATTCGCAAACCCTAATATGAGAATTTTAATTATTGTTTCATCCATTCTCTTTTTATGCGCTCTGACTAACAACGCATTTTCTCAGACTAACGAGAAAAGCACCTTAAGTAAATGGCTTGATAGTGAGTACATGACAGGCGGCTGGGGTGGAAAGCGTAAGGAGCTCGTGGACAAGGGCATTACGTTTTTCGGGAATTACCATACTACTTTTCTGGGAAACCCCGTTGGAGGCGAAAGTAATGGCTTTGAATATGCGGGTCAGCTGGTTGTAGGCTCAGAGTTTGATCTGGAGAAAATCGCGGGCGTTGACGGACTTAGATTTGTCGTCTCGGGCACCTGGATTACGGGGCGGAGCCTCTCGGAGGAGCACATAGGAAACGAGTTTGACGTTTCTGAGGTTTTTAACCTGAACCTCGGGTTTACATTCGGGGCAGATTCATACCGCCTGTATCAGCTTTTTTTGGAGCAGTCTCTTTTCGGAGACAAGCTGAACGTTGCCGCGGGAAGGATGGCAACACTTACCGAGTTTGCAACCCTGGACGTTTTAGAGTATTACGTCAATACCGCATTTAATGCAAACGCCGGGAGCATAAAGAAAAACATTCCCACCATCACTCCCGATCCCTTTTCCGCGTGGGGTGTAAGGATAAAAATCAAACCCGCAAACGAGTTTTATATCATGTCCGGCGTGTATACGTCGAACCCTGACAATAAAGACGCAGATAATAACGGGCTCGATTTCTCGTTTGACGGCGGAGCCCTTTGGCTAGGGGAGATCGGGTACAGCCCCAAGGTCAATATCTCAAAGTACGGACTTCCGGGCACTTACAAGCTGGGGATGCTTCTGGATACGAGTGAATTCGACGTTTTTGGTAAGCCAGGAAAGACGAAATCGGACAATTTCGGTTTTTATTCCTTCATGCAGCAAATGCTGTATAAGGAGAACAATGTCGACAATCAGGGATTGATATTCTTTTCAGTAATTACCTATTCACCTCAGGAAGAGATAAATTCTTTTCCCTTTTACTACGCAGGGGGTCTCGCATACGTAGGCCTAATAAAAAACCGCAATAACGATAAAACCGGTTTCGGCTTTCTGATCGGCGATTACAGCGACGACCTCCCGGAGCAGGACTACGAATCGGTCCTCGAGCTTACGTACAAGTTGGAGGCATTAAAATGGCTGATTGTGCAGCCTCAGATACAGTACGTTCTCCATCCTAGCGGCAGAGAAGATATTGACGACGCGCTCGTACTGGGGTTTAAGTTCGAGGTGGAGTTGTAAATATAGGTTGAAATTCAATCTTATAACACTAGCCCGGTTTATCAATTATTTATAGGTAATGGGCGAAGTAATTTTTGGACAAGTTCTTAATTATTATTTACTATAATTTGTGTAGATTGGGCACTTCTAACATATCGTTACAGTAGAGGAGTTAATAAGGGGCAAGCTTATTGATTAGCGAACTGTATCATCTTTTAATCGAATCCCCTCTTTTCATTTTATTCATAACCATAGCGTCGGGCTATTTTATTGGTAAGTTCCGCGTAAAGACATTCGTCTTGGGCGGAATCGCGGGCTCTCTGATAATGGGAGTGTTAATCGGTCAGCTCGGCATCAAGATGCCACCTGCTATCGGCACTATTTTCTTTGCGCTCTTTATCTATGCAGTGGGATACCAGGGCGGGCCCCAGTTTTTCCGCTCTCTTAACCGAGAAACCGCTGTTCAGCTGATTTCCGCGACTATTACATGCGTGCTCGGTCTTCTTTGCGTGCTGGTTGCAGCCTGGATGTTTCAGCTCGACCGCGGCACCGCTGCGGGCTTGGCCGCCGGAGGCTTGACGCAATCCGCCTTGATCGGCACCGCGAGCGACGCGATCGCAAGGCTCGGCCTTTCCGCTCAAGCGACACAGGTTATGCAGGCCAATATAGCAGTCGGCTATGCAGTGTGTTATATATTCGGCTCGTTCGGACCGATAATTATGCTGGCGAGCATATTCCCCGCAATGATGAAATGGGACCTCCGAGAAGAAGCTAAAAAACTGGCGAAAAAAATGTCCGGAAGTCATGTTGAACTTGAGCCCGGACAATTTATGGCTATCCCGGATATAGACACGCGGGTCTATGAAATTCTCCCGGCATCCAAGTTTATAGGGCATAAAATCGATAATCTGTTCGACAGTAAAGACCGCATAGCAGTAGAGGGGCTGATGCGGGGTAATAAATTGTTCGATATGAAACCCGACACTGTTGTAGAGGCTGGGGACATTATCGCTGTGACTGCAAGGTCTGAGAATTTTTCAAGAAAATATGACCTCTTTGAAAAGGAAGTGCCTAAACCTGAAATAATGCAGCTGACCGAAGAGGAAAGAGATATTGTTTTACATAACCCAGAAGTCGACGGCGAGACGGTCGAAGAATTTCATAGTGAAACAGCAGATAAATACCACAGGGGATTATTTATCAGGGGTGTTTCGAGACTGGGGGAAGAACTTAAGCCCGATAACGATCTGGTATTGAGAAGGGGAGATGAAATAAAGCTTGTAGGGCGTCCCACTGATCTTGATAGCACTACCTCAAAGCTAGGGCGGGTAATTTCTGCCTCAAGACTCACAGACTTCATAAGCTTCGGAATCGGAATGGCTCTCGGGGTTCTGATCGGCATGGTGACGATCAAGATATTCGGCGTTTCGATATCTATTGGTTCCGGGGGCGGTTGTCTACTGTCTGGTTTAGTCTTCGGGTGGCTCCGCTCTCGTCATCCGCAAATCGGAGCACTTCCGTCGGGCGCCTCCAATTTTCTCCGAGATTTCGGCCTGGCAGTGTTTGTGGCCACGGTGGGCATTACAGCCGGACCACAGGCCCTGACCGCAATTAAAGAGCACGGCACGGAGCTATTTCTCCTAGGAGTAGGCGTTACGATTATTCCCCAGATAATAACATTTTATATCTCCTACTATCTTTTAAAGATAAAAAACCCAATTGAGCTGTTAGCAACTATAGCGGGCGGTAGGAGCGCCAACCCGGGTTTTGCGGCGCTTCTGGAAAAAGCAGGCAACTCAACGCCTGTTGTCGCTTTTACTGCTACATATGCGATTGCAAATATTTGGCTTACCCTTTGGGGACCGATCATTGTGGCATTGGTAACTAAAAACGCAACTTAAAATGGGAGGGGAATTATGACATTACCGAAAGACTTGGAAAATCTAAGCCCGTTTGAATTCAAGGATCTGCTGATAAAGATGGCGACCTCGGATAAAGACAGAATGATGCTGAATGCCGGTCGAGGGAATCCGAATTTCCTGGCCACTCAGGCACGCCACGCTTTTTTGCGCGTCGGTGATTTCGCATTAAGGGAGTCTGAGCGTTCCTATTCCTATTTGAGCGCCAGCTTCGGTGGGATGCCTGACAAAGAGGGCATTGTTGAACGTTTTGACGCTTACGCACTCCATGATGAAGGCTCTCCTGGCATAGATTTTATCAGCTCGGTTCTATCGTTTGCCGATGACCATCTCGGGATTAAGAAGGCTGAGCTCCTGCATGAAATAACAGAAGCCTTTTTAGGCTGTAATTACCCCGTACCTCCGAAGATGCTCCCACTCTGCCAGCGCATTGTGAAGGTTTATCTATCTAATCAAATGTGCGGGGCAAAACTGCCGACTGAAAAGTTTGATATTTTTGCCACAGAAGGCGGGACCGCGGCAATGACATATATATTCGAGTCAATGAAGTCAAATGGCCTCTTGGTCAAAGGCGATAAGATAGCTATCATTACGCCGATTTTCTCACCTTATCTGGAAATTCCTCGTATCCCCGCTTATGACTTAGAAATAATTGATATCAAAGCAGACGAAGCTAAGTCATGGCAGGTCCAGCAAAAAGAATTAAAGAAACTCCTTGACCCAGAAATAAAACTGCTCTTTATGGTAAACCCTTCAAACCCGCCGTCCGTAAAAATGAGCAACACTGTGCTGAAAAGTCTTTCTGAGCTGGTTTCTAAAAAGAGACCGGACCTGATGATCGTAACAGATGACGTATACGGCACGTTTGCCGATGATTTCCTGTCTATTTTCTCTGTATGCCCTTATAACACGCTTTGCGTCTACTCGTTTTCAAAATATTTCGGAGCAACCGGGTGGAGGCTGGGCACTATAGTTCTTGGTAACGATAATATATTCGACAACCTAATTGGGAATTTATCCGTCACTGTCAAAAAAAGGCTTGATAAACGCTACAGCTCACTTACAGATAAACCACGGGAGCTGAAGTTCATAGACCGCCTTGTAGCCGACAGCCGGGCTGTCGCATTAAACCATACGGCAGGCCTATCTTGTCCACAGCAGCTGCAAATGATGCTGTTTGCAATTGGGAACATTCTGGACGAGCGCCAAGACTATAAAGCAGATGCGAAACGCTTGATAAGAAGACGCTACGCGATACTTCATAATGCCATAGGCTATACACCTGACTTTGATACTAACAGCGTTGATTACTATTCGATTATTGATCTTGAGGAGCTGTCTCTTAAACTGCACGGCGCTAAATTTTCCAAATGGCTTATGACAAAATATACAGGCGCAGAGTTTATCACACGCCTCGCGGATGAAACCGGAGTGGTATTGCTACCAGGCAAAGGTTTTGACGTCGATCACCCTTCGGCCCGGGTTTCCCTGGCAAATTTAACTGAACACAGTTACCAGGCAATCGGTCAGGCAGTTAGAAAAATCATGGATGAATTTAAAGGGGAATATTCTTCAAAAGCATAATAAGCCTGGTTCATTAATATCTTTTTAAGCAAGAGCTAGTCCGGGGCAGACCCGATTATTCGGGTCAGATTAAAGAAGGATTTGGCATATATTAAATTAGGCTCTTGAGTAATCTGGATCTAATAGTCTTATCCCGTCAGAAGCCCCTTGAAACTATAAGCTAAGTCTATAACAACAGTAGATGTCTTAAACGGATTAACTTAATTTGCACAGTCCTATAAACCATGTAAGACTTTATTTCTTATAAAAGTGAACTCATTCTAATGGTATAAGTAAAATAATTTGATC
>DEIM01000105.1:0-510 GCA_002352485.1 Candidatus Dadabacteria bacterium UBA2774 | reverse complement strand
CTGGTCGCTTATTTTGTAAGTGAGATGGAATTTAAGAGAAAAGGCATGGACGGGAACCTTGTGGATTTACTGCTCATTGCAAGCGTACTCGGAGGGCTCGGTGGAGCCAAGATACTTTTTTTATTCCAGCAGGCAACGCTCTCAGATTTACTGGCCGATCCGACAAGGTACCTGGCATCGGGGTTTACATTCTTCGGAGGTCTTATAGGAGCAATAATATTAGCTTGGTTCGTCACGCAGATGAAGAGAGTCAGTTTTCTATCCGTGATGGACGCTGCAACACCGCCCTTAATACTCGCATATGCAGTAGGCAGGATCGGATGTTTGCTCGTAGGGGACGACTACGGGGTACCGAGCAACCTTCCCTGGGCGATTTCATTTCCCAACGGCGCACCTCCGACCATCCTTAAAGTCCACCCGACGCAGCTTTACGATACACTGAGCATGTTTATTGTATTCGTGATATTATGGAACATAAGGAAAAGAGACCTCCCACTCGGATGGATGACT
>DEIM01000006.1 GCA_002352485.1 Candidatus Dadabacteria bacterium UBA2774 | reverse complement strand
AAGACAAGGCGAGCAAACATGGGGTCCAGGAAAGCGGGAAACCGCCCGTAATTCTCAAATACATAGCTACAGAAATCCTTTACTATCTCAATCCTCACCTCGCTCGGGTGGTACTCGTCAGCGAGCACGCCTTCGGGCTCTTTGTAAGGGTAGGGGTTATCCTCCTCCCAAAAGCGCCCACGTTCACGCAAGAATTTGTCGACAGCTTCCCTCATATCTGAAACATAAGGAGGGCAGAGGGCTTCGAACACTCCGTCACGGCCAACCGGGACAGGAGGTTTTGAGCTCCTTATGGTCTTCTCCGGGTTTGTGAATCTAAAACCAAGTCCTTTATATTCAGGGTTCACGCCTAGCGCATAGTGTGGCAAAAGCCCTGTAAACGCCCAGCCTCCAAGTCCCAGGGTCTGGAGCGCCAGGTTCATATTTTGGCATATAAACGCCTGCTCCACGTTCAGCGTCGTAAGCACCCTTAGCTCTAAATCAAAAAGTGACAACTCTACGTCTTTTCTGATGTATCCCTTCTCAATCCACTTATCGAGGCCGCAAGAGCGCCCACCGTTCAGCTCGTCCACTATGTTAAACCCGTACTTTGAGCCAAAGTATATGAATAGCAGCACCATGTATTCGACGGTAGTGTTTGTAACAGGGACAAAGAAAGTAGTGCCGGGCTTATTGCAGTTCCAGGCGTTAAAATCAAATAGCCCCGGCTCGCCCTTTGGCAGGTCTGCCCTCCCGTCCTCAAGCTTAAGCAAACTTGTACGGAATAGCTCAAGCACTCTGTCCAGAACTTCCTGTTCCGATTTACCTGCAAATATGGATGTCTCCCCCGCCTGGGGCATCAAGTCGTGGAGCTTTACCATGTACACTCCGTCATCGTTCGTATAGAAAAGCTCGGTAGAGTGAGAGTTGCACGAGCATGGCCAGCTCCTGCCTGTCCATTGGAACAGCCATGAGATACCTGTCCTAGGAAGGTCTCCAAGCGATAGCCCGGTCATCCCGGTTCCGGCCCAGATGAGATATGCCTCCTCAAGCTCGGTAAGCGGCACGGGTTTGTGTGCTGACTTATGCTTGAGCGTCCCCTCAGTGATCTCCATACCGAGACCGAAACGCCGTGAGCGCCTTGTGAATATAGCGTCCATAAAGCTGAAGTTTAATGCCTGGTTAAGACCTTCTGGAATCTTCATATTTTCCTCCGACAGACGGAATTTATATATTGAAGGCATATGTGCCCGTACATTTATAAAGAATTACACAAACGGAGTGATATTGGAAGTTTCTTTACTTAGAGGTAATTAAAGAAAGGGGTTTGACCCTTAGTCACGGCAATCGCGGCATACGCCGTTTAGGAGTAGCGAATAACCTTCGATTTTGTAGTCACCAAGTGTTTTATCGGGTACGTCCAGGTTAGCGAGAGACTCATCATAGATGTCCTCCACTTTTTTGCAACTTGTACATACTATGTGGTGGTGGGGGGTCAGGTTCGCGTCGTAACGGGCTGCGTTATAGAGCACGTTAACGACTGATATCAGCCCAAGCTTCTCAAACGTCTCAAGAGTCCTGTAAACGGTAGTGAGCGATATGTTAGGGTAGTAATCCCTTATCTTGTTGTATATCGTCTCGGTGCTTGGATGCTGGTCGGTGCTCGCAAGCTCTTTGTAGATTGCTACCCTCTGCGGGGTGACCTTAATCCCAAGCTCTTTACTTCTGCTTATGAACTCGTCAACTCTGTCATCAATAAACTCGGCGCTGCTTTCCATCATAATATTTTCCATGTTTTGAACCTTGTCTAATTGATTCTACACGATGGGTAATCAAATATCCAGACCGTAATTACTTCTTCCTGCTAATCATATTCATATTCTCTTGTGGAGAGTGCCGATAATCTGTAAGTTATTGTAAGTGAGTACCATAGAAGAAATCAAGAAGCAAAAGGTAATAGCCGTTGTAAGGGCGGAGAATGCTGACAAGGCGCTTGAGTTTGCACAGGGGTGCATCGATGGCGGCATCGGGCTTATAGAGGTCACTTTCTCATTCCCCGAGGCCGAGAGAGTCATTTCCGAGCTCAGCAGCCTATCCGGAATAACAGTCGGCGCGGGCACTGTGCTTGATGTCCCTATGGCAGAGAAGGCGCTAAATGCCGGCGCAAAGTTCCTTGTATCTCCCCATACGGATAAAGAGCTCATTACCTATGCCAAGCAAAAAGGCGCTCCGACAATTCAAGGGGCGCTAACATCCTCAGAGATAGTAAACGCGTGGAAGCTGGGGGTCGATATGGTAAAGGTCTTCCCTGTAAAGTCCGTAGGCGGTGCTTCATACATAAAGGCAATCAAAGAGCCTCTGCCGTTTGTAGATATTATGACTACTGGAGGGGTGAATTTTGACAATTTCACAGACTTCTTAAAAGCGGGCGCCTCTGCGGTAGGACTTGTTAGTGCGCTCTTAGGTGAGAGCGGAAAAATAGATAAGAACATTATCACAGAGAATACAAAGAAGGTATTAAAGAAACTTTCTCAGGATTTGTAATCTGAAAGTTATTGGTTGTAAACTTTTAATATCGAAAGTATTGTAGCGAAAAAATGGCAACTAATGATATAAAAATTCTCTTCGTCGCCTCAGAAATGGAGCCCTTCGTTAAGGTAGGTGGGCTTGCGGACGTAATAGGAACTCTACCCATAAGACTGGCCTCCTTAGGCGCAGACGTCCGTGTAGTAATCCCATATTACCGCCAGGTCAAAGAAAACCTGAAAGCGCTTAAGCTCACTCCTAAAACCCTGACAAAGAAACCCATATTCTGCCTTGACTGGCTTCCGTAT
>DEIM01000135.1:650-4853 GCA_002352485.1 Candidatus Dadabacteria bacterium UBA2774 | reverse complement strand
AGTGAAATATACGATCTCGCACCGGGCGACATGCTGGACGGAGCGGAGCTGGTGTCAATAGAGAAGATTAGCTACGTGGCTGGTTATACCTATGATCTGCTTCCTGCCGGAGAGACGGGACATTACTGGGCTAATGGGGTTCTGTTGGGCAGCACGCTCGCCCCGAACTCCAAGAGTCTTATCCGTAAGGTTGCTTAACCCGAAGCTCAATCTTCTTTTGGCTAAAGTGTAGAGCAACGGTCGAGGATTCCTGACATAGGATCCGGTCCATTCTTCGGTTAGGTATCCCGGATTACCGTTTAAATCTTTTCCGTTAGAGTATAGCTTTATAATTTTAGGAATACCTATATCTATTTTATCTACGTGTTCACTCCTGTTACTATTATATCCCGGTGAGTAGAAATTGAGTGATATCATGTTTTCAGCATCTATGATCGTCCGAAACGAGGAGAAATTCCTTGGTGGATGCCTTGCGTCAATAAAAGACGTTGTGGACGAAATAATAGTCGTCGATACCGGCTCTAACGACAGCACGAAGGAGATTGCGCTTGAGTACGGGGCCAGAGTGTTCGATTTCCCATGGAACGGCGATTTTGCGGCGGCGCGTAACGAAGCCCTTAGTCATTGCCGGGGCCAGTGGGTTCTCTATATTGACGCGGACGAAAGGCTAAGGCCCATCGATAAATCTTACATCGGCGAGATTCTCTCAGACGTCGGTAAGGTCGCCTACACTGTTATGTTCTATCCAATTGTGGGTTATACGGCTTACAGGGAGTACCGTATCTTCAGAAGCGATCCCCGGATTCGCTTTGAAGGGGTAATTCATGAATCTATGGTATCTCCGATATTCAATGTAGCCCGCGAGGACGGTCTCGAAATTGGAGAATCGGAGCTTGTGGTTGACCACCTGGGATACGAGGGCGACCTTATGCATAAGCACAAGAGGAACGTTCCCTTACTGAGAGATCAGATTGAAAACGACCCTGAAAGGATATACCTCAGATGGCAGCTCGGGGCTGCGCTTAAGGGACTTGGGGATATAGACGGAGCAGAGGGGGCCTGGATGGATGCAATCGAGATTACTCGCAATAAGGAAACGGTAGGCCCGGAAGACAGCCATCCGTACTATGACATGATCCGCCTTATGAATGAGGGCGGCCGTGATTTCTCGGACCTCCTGACAGAGTCTTTGAAGCTCTTCCCGGACAATTATCTCATAACCTGGACTAAAGCTATGAAGTTGATGCACGATAAAGAGTTTGAGGATGCTGTGCCGCTGTTTGAATCACTGGCTTCGATTGAACCTGAGAGTGTTGATGGAGAATTTCTTGCTTATAATGCGCGTATCTTCGATGAGCTTTCCTACGAGCCTCTAGCCGCGTGTTATTTTAAGCTCGGGAGGCTCGAAGAGAGCGAGAAATATTATGCGCTTGCGCTCAGGTGTGCCCCTGAAAATCAGGAATACCGGACAAAGCTCAAGTTCGTTTCAGCGCTGCTAAATAAACCGTGATTGATTATGAAAGATGAACCGCTTATATCATGCCTTTGTGTTACACGAGACAGGGCGCCTTTGCTCGAAAGGGCGGTAAGGTCGTTCAGGGACCAGGAATACGGGCACAAGGAGCTCGTGATCGTGTACGAGAGCGACGACCCCGCCACCGGGAAATTCCTCACAGGGATTTCAGATGACAATATATTAAAAATCCAAGTCCCTGCCGCACCCCGCCTAACGCTCGGAGGGCTAAGGAATCTGGCTATCGAGGAGAGCAGAGGGGGGTATTTTTGCCAGTGGGACGACGACGATTTTTCACATAACCAGAGGCTTTCATTTCAGATGGAGGTTCTGCGGCAGTCAGCTATGCCCGCCTGCGTGATGTTTCACTGGCTAATGTTTGACGAGACTTGCGGGCAGGCCTACGTATCGAGCATGAGGCCCTGGGAAGGGAGCCTGCTCTGTAAAAAATCACTCATCGGTGACGAGCTTTCGTACGAGAATAAGAGCAGGGGAGAGGACACGTCTTTAATAAGCGGGCTGTTCTCAAAAAACCTCGTATTTCCTGTCATAATGCCAAAGCTATATATATACGTTTACCACGGTGGCAACGTGTGGACTGAGGAGCATTGGAGCGGTATATTCAGGGGAAGCACAAAGCTCTCGGCGGAATCGAGCAGGATTATTCAAGACATCCTGGACGGGAAATACACTGGTGAAGAGGCTTCCAGTCTGCTGGATGAGATTGCGGAGTGACGGTCTCGATAACTACGTATAACTAATTGAGAACTATGACGATACCCAGGATATTACATCAGACCTATAAGAGCAAAGAGATACCAGAGCGGCTCGAAGAATACCGCCGTAAACTCCTGGAGCTTCACCCCGGCTGGGACTACAGGTTTTATGGAGACGACGAGTGCAGGGATTTAGTAGAGCGATATTTCCCTTCTTTTCTCCCCGTCTATGAGAGCTACTCTGTCCCCGTGCAGAAAGTGGATATATTCCGCATCATAGCGGTCTACGCGCTAGGGGGATTTTATCTGGATATCGATGTCGAATGTATTGAGAGCCTCGATCAGCTGTGTGAATACCACTGTGTATTTGCGGAGGAGCTGACGATTACTCAACGGCAGGCGGAGGAGTTAGATCACAGGGACCGCTTGAGAGTGGCAAACTATATGTTCGGTAGCGAGCCGGGCCATCCTTTTCTGCTGCGTATTCTGAGGAAAATGGCGGAGGAAAGCAAACGTGAGATTAGCACTGAGTATGATGTCCTGGAATCCACCGGCCCGGGCCTCGTGACTACTGTGTATCATGGCTCGCGCAAAGAGCTTAGGGACGTGGTGCTCCTACGGAATATCGACCGCATAAGCCCGGTTACCAGCGGGGTCAGTTGCCACTTCGGAAATTATGCAAGGCACCACCATGAGGGTTCATGGAAGTGGGAGAATTCTAAAGCTTCCGCACGAGTCGCCCCGGCCCGTAGTCAGAGAATCACTCAGCCTGATATAAACGAAATCTGCAGCGAGATTGATTCTATAATCAACACTACCTCCTCACCGGAACATATATATCTCCTCAGAACATGCAAAGAGCAGCCGTACGACGGGCTTAGCTATGTGTATGACCGTACGTCGGGGCTCGGCATACCCGTTGACGATACGAGCAGTCTCGAAGGCAAAAAAGTCCTCGTGAGCAGTATGCCAATTGGATATACCAACAGAGTGTCGAAACGGAATACAAATATTATATACACCACAATCGAAAGCTCATCGCTCCCGCCTGATTGGGTGAATGTGGTAAACGGCTATTTCAAATACTGTATAGTTCCCCATCCGCATATAAAGAAGGTGTTTGAGAATTCGGGAGTGAGCTTGCCCGTCGAAGTCATACAACAAGGGTTTACGAGGTTTAAGAGGAAGGACAGAAATACCCTTAAGAGGAGTACTTTTAATGTCGGATTTCTCGGCGTACCGGTAGAGAGGAAAAACCTGTTCAAGCTATATCAGGCATGCGCAAATCTACTGGCGGACATACCCGAATTAAGGCTTAAGGTTCATATTCCGGATTTTTACGGAGGCATGGATTTAAAATATCTCGGGATGGTAAAAATGTCTCCCTTCGTTGATTGGACCGAGGGGTATCTCGGTGAAGACCAGGTAGCGGAGTGGTACAACGGGCTTTCGTGCTATGTCTTTCCGTCGAGCGGAGAGGGGTGGTCGTTTACTCCGCGCGAGAGTCTCTATCTCGGAGTTCCGACTATTTTGTCGGATATCCCCGTTCACAAGGAGCTTATAGAATCCGGGTACTGCAAGGCGATACCGGTAAGCGGTAAGGAAGAAGCCCGTTTCTACGGAATCATCTCAGGCAAGTGGGACAGAGTGAATGTGGAGGATATAGAAAATGCGATACGCGATGTGTATTTGAATTACGGGAGTTATTACATCAAGACTCTTCAGGGGAGCCGCTGGATAGAGAACAGGTGGATGAATGAAAGCTCGCAACAGTTACTGCTTGATTTTTTGGTAAATATATAAGAGTTCTTATTCCATGATTAGTGATGATAAGTATCTTGTTTTTTTTGAAGCGATATGTTAATTTAGATTCATCATTATAGTTAAAGTATACGGATAAGTAATAAAGGAGGACAGGTAAAAATGAGCGAGAAGAAATTTCCAGAGGACGTAAACTCCGATAGGCGCGAGTTT
>DEIM01000135.1:0-584 GCA_002352485.1 Candidatus Dadabacteria bacterium UBA2774 | reverse complement strand
GATGCTGAATCAGAAGCTTCACCTTACGACAGCCAACGCGGCGAGTAATCTGCCACCACCGCCTTAAACCGCGGTTTCGGTGATATATGCAACCAGGCTCTGAGATGAATTCAGAATAGTCCATAAAGGAGAACAGGCAACAATGAGCGATAAGAAATTTCCAGAGGATGTAAACTCTGAAAGGCGCGATTTTTTAGAGAAAGTGACCAAAGGCGCGTTTATCATCCCCACTGTAATATCAGTGATGATGCTGAATCAGAAGCTTAACCTTACGACAGCCAACGCGGCGAGTAATATAACTATGATGAATGAACAGCCATAAGTTTTAGCATTGAGCAGTATAATTTATGGCCCGCATACGGTGATCATTATATAAGTAAGTCCGGCTAGAGTGAGGTTAGCGATTGGTGCTTCCCATTCGTTTCCGGTACATGTTTTTATCTCTTCAACATTAGGCTCATTTTACTGAATTTTGTCATAATGGGCTTATTCCTTCCAAGCTCAAATTAATCTCTATTTTTCAGAGACAATGGAGGTTTTAATAATAAGCCTTAATGAGAATTCTTCGGCCCCTTATATAAATC
>DEIM01000217.1 GCA_002352485.1 Candidatus Dadabacteria bacterium UBA2774 | reverse complement strand
AGTATAAGTATCTCGGGATTCTTTAATATGGCCCTTGCAATTGATATCCTTTGCCTCTGACCGCCTGAAAGCCTTACACCTCTTTCGCCCAACATGCTGTTGTATCCGTTAGGAAGCTCTTTGATGAATTCGTCGGCGCCTGCCCTCATGGCGGCCTCTATAATAGTCGAGTCGTCCGGTGAATCGAGCGCTCCGAATGCTATGTTATTTTTAACCGTATCGTTGAATATAAAAGTATCCTGGCTTACGATACCTATATTTTTTCTATATGATTCAATAACGAAGCTCCCGATCGGCTTTCCGTCTATAAGTATGCTCCCGTCCTGGGTGTCGTAGAATCTGAGGAGAAGATTAATTGCCGTAGATTTCCCGGCTCCTGATTTACCCACAAGTGCCGTAGTTTTTCCTTTCCGAATATTAAAGCTTACGTCTTTGAGAGCTTCTTTTTCACCGGTGTTGTAGGAAAAATTCACTGATTTGAATTCAATCCCGTGTTTAAGGCCCGTATAGGGAATAATGCCGTCTTTAATAAGCGGTTTGTTATCTAGGCTCATGAGATCGTGAACAGACTTAAACGCAGGCCATCTAACCGCGATTGCACCCCTTGCATGGTTTATAAGCTTTATTAAAGGCAGCATGCGGGCGAGGATATATATGAACGGAAGCAGCTGGGTGAGCATAAGCCGGTAATCCATTTTGGAGCTTGTAACGGCTATTAAAAACAGCAAGCCGATTGCTATTATTCCGAGCGCTTCGGTAAGTATGTGCACCATATATTCTGAGTACATATACTGAAGACGGTATTTAGCTGTTTTCTCTATTTTCCCCGCGAGTTTTTCAGACTGGGCGTTTTCTTTTGTAAATGATTTTATTACTTCTATGCCACTAATAGTTTCGTGCATAGTGCTTGTAAATTCCCTTGAGCTTTCAACATGTTTCTGGCCTATCTTTGATAATTTCTTAATGTGAAGAGAGAGAGCAAAAGCTATAATTGCCGCAAGTACTATAGTTACAATAGTTAGTTTCAAGGAAAAAATTACAAGTAGAATAATAAGCACTAGAAATGACGCAAAATAGTCCAGGAGCTTTGTTGCATTTTGAATTAATTCTTGGGTAAGAAGGGTGTTATAACTTACCTTTTCGACCAGATCACCGGTCTTTACATTACTGTAGTAGCCGATTGAAACGGTCATAAGAGTATTAATTATCTTTGATTGAATGTTTGAAGTAACACGTACAGCAAGCCAATAGGACAGATAATGAGATATAGCTAAAAAGATATTTTTTAGAATTACAGCGAATACGACGAACAAGAGTGAATACAGTATCTGTTTTTCAATCGGGAATTGAGAGAATATATTTAT
This sequence comes from Candidatus Dadabacteria bacterium UBA2774, assembly GCA_002352485.1. Classification (GTDB taxonomy): domain Bacteria; phylum Desulfobacterota_D; class UBA1144; order Nemesobacterales; family UBA2774; genus UBA2774. Next base: position 8,986 of record DEIM01000217.1, on the reverse strand, counting down.
CAGGGTCTGCAGGATCTTCGGGAGCTCACCGTAGTTCTGAACCTGCTGTATGCTGCCCAAAAGCGGCACCAGCATCCCGATGGAAATTCCGTCGAAAACCGATGCTGCCAGGAATAGCAGCACCAGGAGTGCTATTAAACCCCTGTAGGGTCTAAGCAGACCTAATATAAACCTTTTCTCTCCTACTTTACCATTATTCAATTACGAGCACCTATAATAAGATTATGACAGTTTATATGATTTAAGCTCTTATGTGGAGTTTAGGGATTGGACTGCCTTTTCCCAAAAATATCCGAGGCCGTTTGCAATCTGTGTTAAAACCATCAAGAATGAAATGAAATATAAGTTCTTAACCTTTCTTTTGTGTGGGTACCTGATCATGTTCCTATAAAATGATCCGGGCTCGAGTCTTACTTTCTCCTGACCGCGTATGGCGCGGGCCTTCCGGAAGTAGTAGGCTCCACGTCCGTAGTTAAAATGCTGTCTCCAGAGGGAACGAAGCGACAGTTTGTGTGAGTGATATACCCGGGCTTGATCTACATATGTTAGTTTACGCCCTTGAAACAGCCAGCGGTCGCAGAGCTCCCTGTCTTCCGCAGTATTCCTTATAGTAGTTACGTCAAAACCTCCCGATTCGAAAAAAGCCTCCTTGGGTATAGCGATATTGCTTGAATTAAAGAACAAAGCGCTTTCGGGTTCGGTGTTATAATAGGAGTAGAGATAATTCACAAGAAGCTCACTGGCTGAGGAATAGGGGTTATTTTCAAGCGCATTGATAGTATGTCCCCCCAGAAAATTTTCGGGATAATTACTAAATACCCTCTCATACTCATGCAGCCATGTTGGATCGGGCTCACAGTCATCGTCCGTGAATGCCAGGTACCTGCCGTTTGCATTTTTTGCGCCTGTATTACGTGCGCCCCCGGGTCCTGAGTTGACTTGTGTGATCAATCTTATATCGAGTCTATCGGAAAAAGAATTTACAAGCTCTTCAGGCGGTGATGCGCTGCCGTCGTCAACTACTATTACTTCAAATTTTTCTTTCGGATAGTCAATCCGGGCTATGGCGTTTAGACACCTTGTGAGCTGCTCGGGTCTCTCATAAGTGGGGATTATCAAAGAGAAGTATGGGTTTTCGGCATTCATTATATGATAGGTTCAATAATTATGAATAGTTTTGCCTGCTTGAGAAGAGTTTAACAAAGAATTCAAGTATACGTAATACCGCCCCATGCTTATATCTTTATACCTATAATTTATGCCTGATGCTGACAATGCGGTTATATAGCCAGCCGATCAGGGAACCGCTTATAGTGCCAATGGCGAAACCGTATAGAAACCCTATAATACTCCCTGCGAACGAGACTTTGTAGCCGATGAAAAACTGACTAAGCAGCTGCATGTGAGGACCTACGACCTGATGTCCCGAACTAGTCACATGCGGGCCTTTAATAAGAAGCCAGTTCGTAGCTATAAATATTACAAGACCCAGTAGGATACCGAGTATCAAGCCCAGTACCTTGGCGTTTAATAGAGCGACTGCCTGCTGTAATTTTTCTTCGTCTGATCTCGGTTTTGTCATCTGTCAGTCACTTGTGTACTTTCTAAATATAATCAATAAAATCCCTGAAAGACGAGAGCTCCGCGCTCTTCTTTACCCTGTATACGTAGAAACCCGTAAAGAGGTTTCTGAGATATGCGAACAGCCACCCGAAAATAAATCCCCATAAAAATGAGTACCCCAAACCAATGAAAGCTCCTTCAACGCTCACACTATAACCAATGAAATATTGATTTAGCAAGCTTAAGTTGGGACCCACAACTGAGCCGCCTTTTAATATTAGTAGCATTGTTGCAATAAATATAGCTCCGCCCGAAACCGCTCCTACAGATAAGGCCAAGGCTAATTTGTCGATACTTGCGAATACGCGTATGATTGTTTGCTCGACTCCGTTTGTGCCCCGAGCTACTGCTATGGGAACCTGTGGCTGAGTCTCCGAAAGCTCTTTGAATTCTTTTGGCTCTATGTATGTATCTTTTCGAAGCTCCTCATGATATTCCTGGTCCGCATTTACCTTCCATAGATCGTAGTTCCCGCCAAGTATATTTTTTACAGCAAGCATAGCGGTAAGCATCGAGTGATCCTGATTGTTATATTTGTGCATACCGTTTCTTCCTACAAGCTGTAAATTCGGAAATTGTGCGAGATATTCTCTAATAATTCTAATGGCCTCAAGGTATGTCGAATCATATACTGGATAAGCCTTTGGCATTCTGACTACGGAGCCGTCATCTATTTCATCTGTTTTAGCTAATCCCATGATCTCAATCTCTTTCTTCGCCAATTCGATCAGGTCCCTGTCGCTCATAGTCCAGAGGCCGTCACCCTCAAAACAGAAGTACTCAAGTCCAAGACACGTCTTTTCCTGATCGGGTACCATGTCGGGGCTCCAGTTTTTAAAATTCTGGATCCTGCCCATTTTAACGCGCGGGTCGTGAATATATATCCAATTATCGGGAAATACGTCCTTTCTATTTATGATAAGAGAGACTGTAAGGAAATCTCTGTACTTTAGCATGTCAGCGGCATAACAGACTTCTTCTGGCGGTTTTGGCTCAAATTTCTGAATAAGCTCCCTTATAGGCATACTGCTAATGAATTCGCTTCCCTCTATCTCCTGTATTTTCCCATTAACATTGACGCCGATTTTATCCACTTTGCCTGAGCCTGTGCGTATAATCTCTACATCAGCATTTAATATAACTTCGCTATTTTCACTGCTTACTGTGTCCGATACCTTTTCCCACATCATACCCGGGCCCATTTTCGGGTAATGGAAGCTGTCGATCAGGGTTTTTATTACTCCTTCCTTATTTGAGGGCCGATCTTGTATAAGGGCGTTTTTAAGCGCTTCAAGAAGAGATAACCCCTTAATCCTCTGTGCAGCCCATTCGGCGCTGATCTCCTCGCACGGTATACCCCAGACCTTCTCAGTGTATGTTTTGAAAAAGAGCTCATAGAGTCTATTTCCGAAGCGGTTGGAAACCCATTTGTCGAAAGTATCTTCAGGTTTAAGCGGAAACAACTGTGATTTTATATAGCTCAGTAAAATCATAATGCTGTTTCCAATCCCTAAGCCCCATAGTGCGTTGGGTAAACGAAAGGGGTAGTAAAAAAAGGTGTTTTTATAGTATATTCTGGATAGGCGTTTTCGCTCTAAAAAGTCATCCCCCATTACCTCTTCCCACATATCTTCAACGACCCGTACTTTTGTGAAAAATCTGTGGCCGCCTATATCGAATCGATAACCTTTGTAGTTGACCGTTCTTGAAATTCCGCCTACTATGCTGTCCTTCTCGAGCACTACTGATCTTAGCCCTTCCTTCGAAAGCTCGTAAGCCGCCGTAAGCCCGGCGGGACCGGCACCGATAATTACAACCTTTTTGCCTGAGTTATTACTACTGGGATTATTGTTTTGGGATGTGGATTCTGATTCCATAACTATTAATCCTGCTTATTTTACGGTTCTATTCTGGTCTCGTGGTACTAGAGACTCGTTATTGCGCACACAAGACCGTATTAATATGTATAGGTGTAGAGGCTACTCTGCGCCTTCAGACGTTTCAAGAGATTTAAACCAGGCCGTGAGCCTGAGCACTCCCGCAATTGAGGATTTTAACTGGCTTCTCTCTGTCACGAGGTGTATACCACCGTTCTTCGTGTAGAATTCTGAGGTCATGGTCTCAGGGTCCACCCCCCTTCCCCCGCTTGTTAATTTAACGACGCGGTCACCGGCAAATGCTATATTAGCTTTTCTTTCGGCTATGATAAAATCTCCCTGCACCGCATAACTCGCAAGCGCCCCTCCCGTAGTCGGGTGTCCTAGGAGCGATATGTACGGCAGGCCCGCTTCTTTTAAATTGAGGATAGCGGAGATGGTTTTAGCCATCTGATAAAGGGCTACAGTGCCTTCCTGCATCCGGGCGCCTCCTGAAGCTGTTACAACAATGAGAGGCAGGTTCTTACTAATAGCGTAATTGACAAGGAGCTTAAGTTTTTCCCCGAATACGGCGCCCATGGAGCCACCCATGAATCTGAACTCGCTTACCGCAACAGCCACAGGTAAATCGAACATCGTCCCGTAACCTACGACCAGAGAGTCCTTAGAGTCTATCCGACCCGACATTTTCTTTCGGCTTTCGCTGTAATCGTAGAAATTGAATCTGGAATCAATGTTATCTGTACTTAAGTTTGAATGAAGCTCGTGGAATGAGTCTGTATCCAGAAGCAGATCCAGATAATCATCCGAGCCTATGGGGTTTGGCTTTTCGCAGTAGGGGCATGAATAAAAGTTCTTTTGAAATTCCTCTCTTGCATAATGCATGCGGCAGCCGGCTCTTACAACCTTGCCCTCAGCGTCCTTTTCATCGTTACAAAAATGTGGCTCGGCGCCGTATAGTGCTATCTGCATTTGGGATACTTCGGCAGTTGGGTCTTTTCCGAAACCATAGTTTGGGAGCCAGCTCCTTATTTTTTTTGCAATTGCATGGTATCTGTGCTCACCTTTTTCGATCTGTCCGCATTCCTGTATCTTTTGTACCAGATTGGATTTAAGATAGTTCATGTCTGAGCGCTCCAACTCTTCTGTAGCTGAAAAGAGCGCTTTTTCTATGTTGTCCAGAATTTTCCTTTCGTAGTCAGAGCTGCTTATTGCGGGCTCCTTTATAATATTGTCCACAATGCCGTATTTTTTCATGTAGTCTGCAGTGGGCTGAAGCACTTCGAGAGCTTCCTCTACCTTATCGGCACTTCTAAACAGTATCGCAGAGCACCCTTCGGCTGTAATTACAGAGTATTCGGCGCGGGAGAGCATAAACCTTTTATGTGCAAGCTGAAACGCAATTGCACCACCGCTGCCACCGCTGCCAAGCACTATGGATATTGATTTTGTTTTTAGAGAAATCATCTTTGCCTGGCAATTTGAAATCTGCCAGGACTGAAGCTTTCCGGCGGAGTATTCGAACGGGTCACCGCCGATAGTATCCACGTAGCAGTGAAGCATTAAGTCGTGCTCCTCTGCATATCCCATCATATTATATGCGAGTGCGTATCCATCTGCCTTTACCAGACCGAAGTTGAGTCCTATGCGGTCAGCGTCGCTTGCAGGCATTTGCTGGGCAATTATTGCCACTGTCTTATTTGTCTTTTTTAACGTTGCCGTGCCTATAATTACAGCAGGGTCATCGGCAAGCTCGATTGTTTTTCCGGAAGGGGCTTTAATATTGAGCGGAAAATCCGGAAGCTCGTCATAGGGTATAAAATCTGTGTATAGGGCATCTATAATGTGTTTTGATTTTATCTTTTCGTATGATCTTGCTTGGTCGTGTATTAGTGTCAGCTTTGAAGGCCGGCTCATTTATCTCTCCTGATAATAAAGTCGATACTTTTGCTTGTTTGTCTGCTCAGATCGTATGAATCAGTTTTGAGTCTATTTCTTTTTGACTTGTCTGATTTCGGATTATTATAACCTGAAAGGGTTCTGTTTGGTAAGTTTAAATAATAAAAGGCCGGATAAAGAGTTCACTTTAACCGGCCCAATAGAGTCTTTTTTTATATTATTATGCTGTGAATGATTTTCCACAGCCGCAGGAACCAGAAGCGTTTGGATTATTAATTGCGAATCCCTGTCCGTTAAGGCCGTCCTGAAAATCAAGCACAGCTCCGTCTAGATATGGAAAACTAAGCTCGTCGATGGCTACTTTTACTCCTTCATGCTCGATAAGCTGATCCGTATCTTCGGCCTCATCGTCAAATCCCATCTCATACTCAAATCCAGAGCATCCGCCCGGAATGACCCTCACGCGAAGAAACGCGCCGGGTAAATCTTCTTCGGACAATAGTTTTTTAATCTCTTCTGCCGCTTTTGTAGTTACGTTAAACATATGATAACTACCTCCGCACTTTAATTAATTATGAGTCCCTATAAGTATATGTGTTAATGAAGACTATGGCAATTCCCATTATAAAGATAACCAGGTTGATTATTGCTGATTTCATATGAAGACGGCTAAAGTTCTTTCGTATTTCAGGATACTTGGGAGAGCTCTCGCCTACACTTCTCATTTCCGTCCTCACCGCATGAGCCTGTGGTCTTATCACTTGACCTGCGTACAGGGCAAAGCCAAGCATAATAAGGATCCCGAGTGTTCTTATTCCATGTATCCCAGTAATTTTGTAATTTCCGATGAAGAGAAGAATTAAGGACGAAATGACAGCCACTAAGCCGCACACGTACGCTACCAGATAGTACTTGGGGAATATATCCGACACTACATTTCCTGCTGTCTCTCTCGGGAGTATTTTAAAAATACTAGGAGCGGCGAAAAATGAGAAGAAAAAAATGGCTCCTATCCAAAATGATATAGATAGTGTCAGCAGGAATTTTAGAGTTGTAAGCATTTTTACTTAAAACTACAGTTCATTAGAGTAAGCGTACACTGTTTGCTTTCGCCTTCAAAAAAAGAGGCTGTAAGGGATTTGTACGCGCCTTGAATCGTCAGGTGACTTCCCTTTGGAGTATTGTGGAGGACGCTGTTGTATATCGGAGCGTTACAAAAACACTGAACTATCGTACCGTTTTTCATTACCGCATCCATAGTGAACGTTCCCTGCGGGGCGTCATGGCAAAGTGAGTGTACTTTTCTCACATGCGATACTTCAATTGTGGTCTTTAGTGTTTTGCCCTGGTACAGGCTGTCAGCTGACATAGGCTCGTCCAGGTACAGCCCGCATATTTGATCTACAGATACATTTTTTACCTCACCTGAGTCCTGTGCCGCTGCGATGTTTAATGTTCCTACGCATAGAAGACTTATAATTAGAGTAAATAGAGATTTCCGGGCAATTCTGAGCATATTCATATTATCACCGTAGTATTTAGATTAAGATCAGATTGAGACACCCTATTATAACACGCTCGGGTTTGAATATGAAAATATTGCGGCATAGGGTCCGGAATTTCATTTTAAAGCCCTTATATTGCCTAAGCTTCCATGCTCTGTAAATATGCTCCCTACTTGATATTGTATTTCGTCGTAGGGTATAGTCTTTTTTCAATGAATATGGGCACTTTTCTTATAATAGATACTAGTGAGAATAATTCAGACCTCTTCTACAGGACCGGATTTTTTGTTCCCGACCCAGTTATTTATCTTGAGCACAGGGGAGAAAAGATTCTTGTGCTGAGCGATCTAGAGATCGATCGCGGCAAGGAAGAAGCTACGGTCGATAAGGTTCTATCTTTATCGGAATATCAAAAAAAATTAGTCTCAAAAAAAAGAAAGAGTATAGGTCTTGTGGATATAGCTGATCTTTTACTTAAAGAGCAGAAGATCAAAAAAGCGACAGTGCCCGGCAATTTTCAGGTCAAATACGCAGACGAGCTTAGGAAAAGGGGATATAACATAGTTTCAAGTAAACAAGAGCCTTTTTTTGAGGAAAGACTCATTAAAAAGCCAGAAGAGATTGCTGCGTTAAGAGACGCTGTGAGGAAAACTGCTAGGGCTATGGATCTTGCAATAAGGATGATCGCCTCTTCTGAGATTCGGAAAAATAAGCTCTATTTGGAAGGCCAGGTACTTACTTCAGAAAAAGTAAAAGGTGAGATAAACGCCGAGCTTTCAAGGCTCGGATATACCGCGTCCCATACAATAGTGGCAAGCGGCGCGCAGTCTTCACTGCCTCATCATACGGGGGACGGCCCGCTATTTTCAGATAAGCCCGTCATTATAGACATCTTCCCACGCTCACAGGAAAGCGGATATTTTGGTGATATGACCAGAACTGTGATCAGGGGCGAGCCCTCAGTGGAACTGATACATATGTACAACACGGTGCTTAAGGGGCAGAAGATAGCCTTAAGCCTGGTGAAAGACGGAGCTAAGGTGCGCGATATACACGGCGCAGTGGCGGATTATTTTACAAAAGAGGGTTTTCCGACAGGCGTGAACGGAGGCAGGGCTGAAGGGTTTATTCACTCTACCGGCCACGGGCTCGGCCTTGAGATTCACGAGCCCCCGAGGATCGGATTCGGGAACGAAGTGCTCAAAACCGGAAACGTGGTAACTATTGAGCCAGGGCTTTATTATAAAAAGCTTGGCGGGGTCAGAATTGAGGACGTTGTAGTTGTAGAGAAGAGCGGATGTACCAACCTTACTAAGTATCCCAAGAGATTCAGGGTCAAAGTTTAATATAGGCCGCATTAACCATAACGTATCTCGGATTCCGGCACGGGTTTCATTCATGTTTATCATTGAATAATTAGGAATAAAAGGGTAAAAAATGAAAAAAACTTTTCAGGATCTGGTAGAACTGTCAAAATATTTGAGAAGCCCCAAGGGCTGCCCGTGGGACAGAGAGCAGACGCTTGAATCTCTAAGACCCTATATAATTGAAGAGGCTTATGAGGTCGTGCAGGCAATCGAATCAGGAGAGAGGGACGAAATTATAGAGGAGCTGGGTGATCTTCTTTACGAGATATTATTTGCCTCCCAGATTGCAGATGAAAGTGGGGAATTCGATATAGAAGAAGTGATCGATAAACTCCATATCAAACTCGTTAGACGTCACCCCCATGTGTTCGGTGATGAAAAAGCCGCTAATGCCGAGGAAGCCGTAAAGACCTGGCACAGACAGAAGTTAAAGGAAAAATCCCGGAAGAGGAGACTTCTCCACATTCCCCGAACAATGCCGTCGCTACTCAGGGCGCAACGTGTAGGGGAAAAAGCGGCGCAGGTCGGTTTTGACTGGTCAAATGCAAGTGAGGTGTTATCTAAAGTAAAAGAGGAGTTATCAGAGCTGGAAGAAGAGATAAAATCAAGAAACACAGTAGGCATGGAAAAAGAATGGGGCGACCTGGTATTTTCACTCGTTAATCTCGGAAGACACCTGAAGCTCGACTCGGAGGGCACGGCGCACAAGGCAATA
>DEIM01000074.1:1719-10320 GCA_002352485.1 Candidatus Dadabacteria bacterium UBA2774 | reverse complement strand
CTTCCGATATTCCGGGTTGAACCAGGACTCAGTTACGACGTGAGTATTCGTCACCGCTATATAATGTCCGAAGCTCCTCTCTTCTATCCACTGGTCCATCTGCCCTATTACATCACTTATCTGGACCGCCGCTACATTAACGCCCAGTATCTTGTAACATTCCCATTTATTTATGCTCATAGAACTTTTTCCTCATATATTTCTTTACCAGCTAATGGAATTCAGAAGAATTGGGATTCGAAATTTCCAATTCTCCCTCTGCTTACATGTTTAAATTTTTAAAATTGATAAACCCTGACGCAAGTATGTGTCAGATTATTAATGTTTTAGGAAGTTCAGGTTAAGTACACTTTGTTACCGGATGATTTGTTACCTATCGCCCTTTCATATATATCGAGCAGCATTCTGTAATTCTTCTCAGCTGTATAATGAGTTTCATATTCCTTTCGGGCGGCTCTCCCCATCTGTGCCATCTTGTCTGGATTGTTCCATGCCCAATTTATTTTAGCGGATAAATCTTCAGCATCACCCGGGATAAAGTGCAGTCCCGTGTACCCATCCGTAACATTTTCCGCTAAAGTCCCGGTCCTTGAAGCTATTACAGGCACGCCGCAGGCAAATGCTTCTATTGCCACTAAACCAAACGTTTCGTAATAACCTTCAGATGGCCAGACCAGAAACCTCGCCTTTTTGATTAACTCGTTAAGCTCTGTCTTCTCAAGCCGTTTTACAATTTCGACCGATTTAATTTTGTTCCGGCTTATATAATCTCTAACCTCGCCCAGAAGATCCCCGTCCCCCCTTATTTTTAGCGGGACGTCATCAGTATTCCGCCAGGCTTTGAGTAAAGTTTGGATACCTTTTTCCTTATCGAGTCTCCCGATATAAAGCGCATAATCACCTCTTTCACCATTTCGGCAGCCCGGGTCGGGATCAACAAAGTGAGGCTTGAGAGCAATCTTTTCAGACTGGAGCCCCCCTTGGATAAACTTTTTTCTGTAAAACTCGGTGAATACAATAAAAGTATCTATTACCTTATCCCAGGTCTTGAACATCCGGTGCAGAGTCAGCATCGTCGAGACAACAGCAGTTTGAGCCCTTGAGTTCCTGTAACACCCGTGTATTACGCCGGGCCACGGTGGAGTTTTACCCACACAGTCCTCACATATCTTCCCGTCACGGTAAAGATTAGCCGCCGGACAGAGCAGCCTTGGATTATGAAGAGATTGTATTACCGGCACATTCCTTTCTTTACACGCGTAATAAGCGGACGGTGATATAAGCAAAAACGTATTGTGGAAGTGCACGATATCCGGTTTTACCCTATCTATAATATCGATCATCTTTCTTTTTGAGCGGAGCGACCATATAGTATTTACGGCTGCGGCCAAGGTATTCATGGAATTAATACTGTCGTTACTCTCCGTGTACTCAAAGACCTCGTGACCATACCTGCGGAGAAGAGCCGTTTCGGTTGAAAATACCGTATCCTCGCCACCAGGCTGCTTATAAAAGTTATGTACGATAAGTATTCTCATGACTTTCTGATCAAGTAACGCAGCTCACCATCAATACCAACCGTTTGCAGTATATAAACCAACAAATTATGAATATTATTTTCGTTGTACTTTAAATACCACTTGAGCCTCTTCATGCTCTTATATTCCAAACCTTTTATCATGTTCTCGAGAGAATTCTGATTAAAAAGCACAAAATGACCCGGCCTCAGGGCCTCACGCCATTTATCACCCTCTATTCTAGCCCTCAGCGAATCGGCGTTTGGTGTGGATATATAAAGAAACCCACCTGTATTCAGCAAACCATGAAGCCTGTTAATTTCTTCCCAAGGAGTCATGAGATGCTCAACTACATCCATTGTAATTACACCGTCAAATGTTAGTCCTTCCGGAATCTCATCCAGGGTCCGAAACATCTTAAACCCCCTCTTGACCAGACCCTCGTATCCGAACGGCTCTACTCCGTACACATCAGCTCCGAGTTCAGATAATGCGGTCAGCACATCTCCCCTTCCGGCTCCAAAATCAAGGATATTGAGCCCCCTGAAGTCCTTGAGATCCAGCGTGTCCGCTAATTTCCTTGCGTATACAACCGCAAGATCAAAAGATGTCCCTCCTGTCTCACTCCTATTCTCAAAAGGATCGGTCCAGCTATCCTCATACAGCTCGACTACACTGTGTCCATCAGGCAGTGGAAAACGAAAAATCAGGCTGCAGGACGGGCATTTCCAGAAACTAATACTTTCCCAATGTATTACAGTCTCGCCGTTGCAATACGGACAAAATGCTTGCTGGTCTAATGCATGAGATTTAAAGTCATATGTCCTTTCTAATTCTTCCATTGATAGATCACCTCTTGTGTCACTATGGAGTTTTACTGTTTTAATATGAAAAAAGATTCTTTTTATTATTTGATTAATTGTCATGAGATCACGTAGTCACTAAAGATTTACTGTAGGCTGCTTTCCTCTGTCTATTTTTTGCCCGGCGGTAATACATGTACATAAATTCGCCGTACCCCACTATTAGGAGAAAAACCAAGGGGGGGTGCCAAAAGATATTTGTAGTGAACATTGAACGTACGGAGATAAGTGCGAGAACACCTATCGCTTCTACGGCTAAACAATGAAAAAGAGAACCCGCCTCACTCGAGATTGTACCCTTTATAATATTCGCCCATGTTTTTATAAATGCCGCTATCACGAATAATATGCCCATCAACCCCACCCCTATAAGGATTTCCAACCATGTATTAAGAATAGAAGACCACTGACCTGAGCTCATATTCGTACCAAGCTCCGTCAGCACCGCAAATCTTCCTCCCGCGTACGCACCGAATCCCATCAGAGGATTGAGCTTAAAGAGCTCCCATCCCAAAACCCATCCGTATGTCCTTCCGGACAGAGAAGAAAACTCCTCTCTACTCTGTCCCCTGAGGAAATATTCCCAAAAAACATCTGTAACACCTGTAAGGAAAAGTAAAAAGAACATCACCATTATTGTGAGAGCAATGGGCCCGATCCTTCTTGCCGCAAACAACATCAAAGGTAAAGCCACCAGAAAACCCGTTATAGGTGACCTACTCTGGGCAAATATCATAGTAGCCATAGCTACCAAGAAAATAATTAAATAAAACCTGCTATCTTTCATGAATAAAAAGCGGTTTAATGCTACGATACCCAATATAGCGCCTAGTTCCCCCACCTTATTCGTTTCCATTGCGGGTATCACTCCGGCAAGCTGACCGCCCAGCATTCCGACGTCCTGACGAATTGCAATATCAGGCCATATTAAAATTCCGAGCCAGGCGCTAGCGGCGAGTAAACCTAACAAGAACCAAGTCCAGTCAAACATGAGCTTATAATCATTTATCGATTTGGCGGAGGCTACTATTGCTGCGATAAGGACTACATCAATCAAATACTCGACAGATTTATATAATGTCCATAAAGGGTAAATCGACCACAAGGTAGATATTATGGCAACTACGGCATAAGCTGCTAGAAAGCCTATTGAACCTTGAAATAGTGTATGCAACCAGTTGGTTTTTTTCATCGCTAACCTGACTAAAAGCACAAAACCTACAAAGCCCATAATCCCCATTCTAAATAGAGCCCAAAAGTCGACCGGACTGTCTTGGGCCTCATAGGTATTTCTGATTCGAAAAACAAGTCCGCTTAATAAGACTAGAAACCAAAGTAAATGCCACCAACGAAGTTGGGAGATTAATAATTTCAATCTGATGCTTGAAACAAATAGTGCTCTTATCGTTAGAAGCGCTGCAGGCAGTCCCAAAGCAGCAAGAAGGAGTACATAGTTCTCGAATCTGTTCGATATAAGCAAGATACAAAGGCTTATCGGCAACACCGCGGCAAGAACGACTATGAGAAACTTGAAATCGGTGTTTTTTCTTTTTATATTCATTTAAATTATCGCTTCTTGATAAATTTTATTTATCCACTCGCCCTTTTTATCCCAATCAAAATGCTCTAACACCCTTTCCCGGGCCGCTTCACCCATAGTTTTGCCAAGCCCAGAGTCCCCGGCAAGCTGAATCATTGCATTTGCAAGATCTTCCACGGACTGCTCGGGAGATTTGGCGGGAACTTTAAACCCTGTATCTTCAGTTACCTGCATAGCAGGTCCGCCCAGATCAAGACACAAAACCGGTTTTCCGAAAGCCATTGCTTCAAGACACACCCACCCGCCTGAATCATGGATACTCGGATGTACTAAAACATCACACTCATACAACTTCTCTAAAACTTCATCGTGAGGTAATTCATCAAAAAACTTTACTTTGTCCAATACACCTAACTTCTGTGCCATCAGTTCCAGATTCTGCCGCTCGGGGCCGTTACCGATAAACCAATATTCGCTTGACGAAAATTCTTTGATGAACCTCGAATATGCCAATAGCCCCAGATGAAAACCTTTCCAGTGAAGTAATCTGCCTATGCTAACAATTTTGAAGTTCTTGGATTCTGAGTCCTTTATTACAGAGTGTTTTTCAATTTCTTTTATGCTGATACCCGACTCCGGGAAAACCAGCACTTCTTTTGCGCCGAGCACAGACAGGCGGTCGCCCGTTTCCTGTACTTTTGCCAGTACCAGTTTCGCTCTCCTAATACTTAACAGCACAAAAGGATCTTTCTCACCAAACCACCTTGCGGTATCCCTGAGCCATTCATAAATTTTCCCCTTTAAACTGAAACTTTTGTAAAATTCCCTGGGTGTTCTTTCAGCACCCCCCAGCGGACCATATATAAAAGCCGTCGGAATAAAAGAAAGAAAACTCGGAAGCCAGTAAACTCCAAAGGTTAAATGATGAACTATGTCGAATTTAACTTCTTTATGCATCCGCCTCGCCAAAAAATAAACAGCTATCTGCCACAAGTAGTAATATAAATGGACTCCCCGCTGACCTTTCTTCCAAGACCTGAGCCATGGGGGAAAATCAAAATACACCCAGTGAATATTGGAAGAAATCCCGGTCTTTTGAGACTCTATAGATTCCCGGTTACTTGAGCGTGTTATAACCCAAACTTCATGGAAACGGGCAATCTGTTTTACCCAGTTCCACCCTACTCCGGGCTCAGAACCCTTTCCGGACTCGCATGCATAAGCGGATACTAACACCTTGAGTTTTTTCTGCATAATAAGTTTCTCGCTTAGGTATTGACTAAGAGATTAATGATTTTTGAGAACTGGCTAATTTCGTGAGAATTTCCCGCCCCTTCTGAAGCGGCAAATGAAAGCCTTTCTAAGATGTATAAAACTAAAAGTAAATTGAGGGCGTCTTTACTGATTCCGAGCTTATCCCAATATGGCTTCGTCAAACTATTGTAAGCATCGTTAAAGATTGTTTTACACAGCTCACTAGAATTTCTTTTTTTGAGAAGAATATTGGTCTGAGTGCTAAAATGTAACAAATCCCAGCCCCCGGGCGCATCAGATCGGGAATATTCCCAGTCATAGAGATAGAGTTTTTCATCTTTGATATATGCATTCCAGGGAGCTAAGTCTCCGTGAGACATATGAAACGGGAGCGGCGTATCGCCGAAGCTCTTATCTATCTTAGGTATTATTTTTCGCTTCAAAATGCCGAGATAGAAACCGCCTTTGACATTTTTTAAGTTATCTAAAAGACTTGACCAGAAAGCGCTCTCTTTTATAGGCATATATTTTATGTTCAGATCCGCTAACTCCTCTACCATATTCAAATAGTGCGAAGTCAGGGTCTTAGGTGCTGGCGAGAGGGTACCCTTTGGCGAAGATTGTATGGTCAAGTAGCGGTTATGCCACCATCCGGCGTGCAGTAGAGAAGGTTTACAGAAAGAATGAAAAGAGCCTTGCGATAGATCGTTTATTGTATCGGCTTCATTTTTTACAAGTGAATTCGTAACCCCATTCCATCCGACTTTGGCATAACCGATTACGGTATCATTCGCGTTAGTTAATTGAATTACCGGTTTTCTATGGGGCCCCGGGGTTCCCAGGGAAACGGCAAAATCAAGCTTTTTCTCTTGAAGAGCTTCCTTTAAATACTCAAACAACAGGACTTCGCTCTTCTCTACGTAATCAATATCCCGTTTAATCATTAAATTGACGGATTTCATAAAAACGCTGCCTACACCACCTATGTAAGGTTTCTTTAGCAGTGTTTTGATTACCCTCGCAGTCCCGCTCTGCGCATTATATAACGAAAGGCCGTTTGCTGCGGCAGATTTACTGTTCAAGGGCAGTAAATATCCCCGGCCGTTATTAAGCGGCAAGTAATTGAATTCATAATAATTTCCCCAACCTGTCATCATATCTTCTCGTTCCGAGCCCGACATAACGAAGTAAGATTTATCGGGATCTGCCGACAAAACTGAAGTTAACCAGGAAAGAGTTTTCTTCCTATCATCGTTTGGAAAAAACATACTCCGGCGCTTCATATACCGTCCATGCAGATAATCCAGTACGACTTCTGAAGCATCACCTGCAAGTTTTTCAGGATTTTGGCTGGAATCCAAGATAAAAGCGTTTGGAAGCCCTGCCGCAAGATCTCTGTACGCCTTTCGTTGACGAATTAATTCATCCTTCCCCACTTCCTGCTTCCGTTTAAGAAGCTCATCTTCGGAAGCGTCAAGTATCAAAAACAAATCGGGCCTGGGGATGAAATAACGCATGAATTTAACGAGCCAGGAAGGACCTCCATACCTATAACGCGCCGGGTCAACCAGCATATCGTCGTAATACCTGTCAAATATGACCAGGGTCGATCTTACAATTTTAGGATAGAGTTTTAATAGATAACCCAATGCATAATCGGTGAAGTAATAAGCGATCTTCAGAACCGACACAAAAAAAGAACGGGGCGGCTTTCCATGAGGATCGGTTACGGGGTTACCTTGATCATTTTTACCAATAACCCCGGGCCTTAGATGGAAATTCGCAGTACGGCGGAATGCACCTGAGAGCTGTACTTCCATACTTTGGATTAAAGTGCTCTTCCCTACTCCGTCCGGGCCAAGCACTGCTATAAACAACCCGGTTGGATGCAGCCACCGTCTTACGATACGTTTTGCTTCACTAAACCAATATGTCAGGGGATTTAACGGATTCTTTTTTACAGTTTCCAACATGAGCGCCCTTTTTAATCCGGGCAAATTTGACTCCTGAGCACCCCAATTATTATTAGAGATCCAGGATATTACTCTCGGTCCCAATTCCTTTCCGAAAAGCTCCGTTGATATAACTGTAGATCTTTCCTCCCCAATTTTATCAATCAAATACTTGAGTCTTTTCTTTTGATGACCGGGTGTTTCACCCTTAAGTGTTTTCTTTACAAGCAGATAGGCCAGTTCAGTTTCAGGTGAAGCTACCCAGAACCCCTTCCATTGCTGTCTTGCGCGGTTTAACTCTTCCGCAGAAAAATATGTAAGCCCGTTTCTCCTATAATCGGTAGCCGCATCAACTTGCAGAAATTCCATTCCGTTCCCATTTTTGTGGGCCAATATAAAATAAAAGCAGGAAGATTCGTGCTGAAGTAACTGCACGAGTTTCGCCGCTTTAAAATCAACCAACGATTCTTCCAGTGTGTTCAAATGATCCGGGTTGATTACAATATCCAGATCAGAGTCGTGGTGATCGGGAAGCGATTGCCATCCGTGTAGGACTGCATACTCGGTATCGCTCAATATTCTTTCGACATCCTGATATATATTCATTGTGTTAACCTGTTTGAAGTAATCGGATTAAATAATGGAAGTATCAAGTTTCAAGTTTGCTCCTGATGATATTCCTTGAACTCCATTGAACTCCTTTCCCTCCTGCCTAATACGAACTCTATTATGTGTTTCAGGTCATTAGCGACGATTTCCGGGGTATGAGACGACGCTATTTTTTTTGACTTCTCCCCCATACGCTTTATGAGATTCGGATCGTCGATAAACTTTCTAATAATTTCTGAAAGTTCTTCCGGCTTGTCACGTGCAGGGTTAAATGTGAAACCGTTCTCTTCGTTCTTGACCATTTCCATTGCGCCTGCCAATTCTGAACACACAACAGGCTTAGCAAAACTCATTGCCTCAAGAACAACTAAACCCCACGTGTCCTCAAAAGTCGGAAAGACAAACACATCGGAAGATTCAAAATAATATCCCAGGCTATTGTAATCCACCCATCCTATCCATTTCACTTGTTTTTCCATACCCTCTTCTTTGACAATAACCTCAAGCTCCTCTCGCTGCGGACCGTCGCCGACAACCATAAGCGTGAAATTATCACAACCCTCTTTTTTTAAAGCGGCAAACACACGTAAAAGGAATTTGATACCCTTACGCTCAATTAACAGACCGGCGTAAAGGAATATAGGCCGTTTCACACCTCTCAGTAAATTTTTCACATTCACCTTTTTGAGGGATAGATATTCTTTATCGGGAACCCCGTAGGGACGTACGAAAACGAGCTCATCTTTCGCTTTCAGAAATTTAACCAGGTAGTCCTTGCCGGTATGAGAATTTGTTATAAATGCATCTGAGAACCTACTCATTAACTTACGCCCTGAGATTCGAAACTTTGATTCCCTTGCATCCAC
>DEIM01000074.1:0-1603 GCA_002352485.1 Candidatus Dadabacteria bacterium UBA2774 | reverse complement strand
GTTCTTGTCTATAGTTAAAAACCTAGTTTTTCCGACAACGTTTAGGTTGAATTCAACATTATCCTTGGACCGGTTTATAGGCCAAAGACCTGTAAAAACCATAGAGTCCGGAAATATATTGGCAAATGCCTTTAGCAGCGGCTGCCAAGTGAATCCCCTTGCCATAGAGGGGATAAGCCATGCAACTTTTATATCTGACAAATTTTGTCCCTTCATTGGTACATTACTCCATCTTTATTCCCTGGAAGATTTATAGATATGTTCCTAACATCTTCATTGATATGACTTCTATACAACATTATTTTGCTCCGGTTTAATTGCTCGGGGTTTTGGTTCCATAGAAATCAGACCCCGGAATTAAAGAAATAATCTAATTTCTAGGTGCTGCTCTTATTCCCAGACTTCTGACAATCAAACCTATTGACGCCCTTTCACAAATAGTGCATTTCCATATGCCAGCTCTGGTTTTATTGCTACTATTATCAAGGCATTCATCTCTTACCTCGAATATAAGAAATCCATCACATTTTTCACACCTATCATTTGTTCTTATTGTTTTTCTTTTCATTTAACGTTGGCCTACCATCATCCCGGATTTGTTAATTATCCAGAGTTTTGCAAAGGTCAATCTTTTATGAATACCGCCTACTCACGCTTATTGTCCCGAACTCAAATCAAAGGTCAGGTTTTGGAGTTTACGGGACTGTGGGGAATATTCTCATCAATTTTGTAATGTAGGGGGCTAAGCTTCCAGTACGATAAACATAGAAAAGTAGATATAAGTATGAATGCCTGACTCGAAACTAAAGCAGCAGCCATACCTGCTTCATTGAATTTCGGAACGAGCAATAATGCAATCAAAATGTGTAAAAAAGCTGTAAATACTCTAATCATGGTATAGAACTTGTCTTTACTGAAAGGAAGCATGATCTGGATGCTCAACACATCTGAAAGGGCCACAATAAACGGCAACACTGACAGAACCTGAAGGACGATTATCGAAGGTCCGTATCCGGATCCTAGAATTATCTTCACAATCAACGGCGCGCCAAAAAACATTGTGATGGATGCCGCAAGACCCAGACCGCCCATTACAAATATCAATCTCCTGCTCCAGAACAGAACTGTGTTCTTGGACGAAGAAGCTATACGGCTTAACCTGGGATAAACCGCCAGCGCTACTGGTCTGAACAGACCTAAAAGCGAAAGGGTGATTTTTTCCGCTGCGCTGTAATAACCAACTACCGTGTAATTTGTTAACATTCCCAAAATGAAACTATTTCCCGAGTAGTAAATACTTTGAGCTATGTTCGATAAAAATAGTGTCCACCCTCTGGACAGCACTTGAAATATTTCATGGGGTTTTGGAATGCTTATACGGATCTTTAGCCTTACAATTGCGAAAACGATGCCTAATATTCCGGCAAATACCCATTGAAACGAAAGAAGCCCGGCATAAATCAAGTAATCATCGGGGTTTCGAATAAGAATAAAAACCCCCGCAGTAGTTACGGCACGCATCGACATATTAATTACCGATATAGCCTTCATCCTCTCCAGTCCAAGGAAAAGCCAATTGGGAAATAACATATTACCAACGGCA
>DEIM01000222.1:6632-7299 GCA_002352485.1 Candidatus Dadabacteria bacterium UBA2774 | reverse complement strand
ATACGGTCATAGCTCGGAAACGGGGTCCAAACCTCATAGCACCATACGCTCGTAGGTACCTGAGCTCCTGCCTGAGACATCTCCCGTATCTTTTCGAGTACGGCTTGAGACACAGCCCTGTGCGTTGGGTGCTTGTCGATTTCAGGGTGAGGAATATAAATTTCTGCAGGCTTAAATTCATCCAATACCCGAGCTAGCTCAACCCTGAATGTAAGTAAGTTCTCACTCTTCGCATCTCCTAACCCAAGCTGTATTAATTCACTCACGTCAAGAATAGACGCAGCCTCACCTACCTCGCTTTTTCTGAGCTCCGCCAATTCACCCCTGCTAAGACCCAAAGTACTCGTACTCCCCCCGCCGTCCGTAACCACAAGGGACACTACATCGGTTCCGTTTGCTATCAACTTTGCGGTTGTACCCCCCATGCCGATTTCCAGGTCATCTGGGTGGGGAGATATTATTAGCGCTGATCCTGAGCTCATTTAACACCCTTCCTTGACAATTATCTCTGATCAATCAGTATTAATTTAACTGAAAAAGGAGCTAATGAAATGGAATTTGAGCCGGTAATAGGTCTTGAAGTACACGCGCAGCTAAGCACTAAATCCAAAATCTTCTCTCCTACATCAACTGAGTTTGGCGGGACACCTAATTCTCAGGTGAGCCC
>DEIM01000222.1:0-6532 GCA_002352485.1 Candidatus Dadabacteria bacterium UBA2774 | reverse complement strand
CCTGATTTACCCAAAGGCTATCAGATATCCCAGTACGAGGAGCCGTTTTCCTCCAGGGGCTGGTTAGATATCTCCGTAAACGGCAAGACCAAGAGAATCCATATCACAAGAATCCATATGGAAGAGGACGCCGGAAAGCTGATACATGACCAGTCCGGTAACGCAAGTTATGTGGATCTAAACCGCGCCGGTGTGCCGCTCATAGAGATAGTCAGCGAGCCCGAGATCGAAAGCGCGGAAGAGGCTGTGGAGTATATGAAGAAGATGCGCTCCATCGTGCGCTACATAGGTGTTTGCGACGGCAACATGGATGAGGGCAGCCTACGCTGCGACGCCAACGTGTCCGTCAGACCCAAAGGTACAAAAGAGCTCGGCACCAAAGCCGAGATAAAAAATGTAAACTCATTTAAATTCGTACAAAAAGCCATAGAATACGAGATTAGACGGCAGATACAGACTCTTGAATCGGGCGGTGAGATCGTGCAGGAAACGAGACTCTTTGATGCTAACAAAGGGGTTACGTTCTCCATGCGCTCAAAAGAAGAGGCGCACGACTACCGCTACTTCCCAGACCCCGACCTACTGCCCGTCGTGATTGAGCAGTCTATGATTGATGAGATCAAGGCCACGCTGCCAGAGCTTCCCGAGCAAAGACACGCCAGGTTCATAAATGAATTCAAGCTTCCGGAGTACGACGCGGGTGTTCTCACCGAGTCAAAGAATATAGCGGATTACTTTGAAGATGCGCTTAAGGACGGAACCGACCCCAAGACCGTCAGCAACTGGATAATGACCGAGGTGCTGAGAGAGTTAAAAGAAGAGGAAGAAATTGACTCTTTTGCCATATCCCCGGCTATGCTCTCAGAACTTATAGGTTTCATAGATAAAGGGACTATCAGCGGAAAGCAGGCAAAAGAGATATTTGCCGAGATGGTAAGCTCGGGAGTTACAGCCAAGAAAATTGTAGAGAAAAAAGGGATCAAGCAGATTTCTGATCAATCTGAGATTGAGACTATAGTTAAAGAAGTACTGGGTAAACACCCCGGTGAATTAGCCAGAATTAAAGCAGGTGAGGACAAGCTTATGGGGTTTCTCGTAGGCCAGGTGATGAAAGCGACTCAGGGAAAGGCAAACCCCAAAATCGTAAACGAGATACTCAGGAAAAACATATAAGATAGATCTGATTATAGTTTAGAAACAAAGATACGCCGGAATTAGATTGTGTGAGATGTTACTAATTATATTTACTTAGCTCGAATAAAAGCCCCTTTAAGAAGTTTGAGCCCGATTCGTCGATATTTTCTTTAATATCCTTCCAAATACTAAGATCGATCTTCGCAAATACCTCTACTATGTCAGGATCGAACTGAGTACCGGAGGCCTCTATTATCCTCTCGACCGCCTTCTCAAAAGGCATCTCATCCCTGTAAGCGCGCTTGCTGGTCATAGCGTCAAAGGCGTCTACAATTGAGAATATTCTGGCTCCAAGCGGTATTTCGGTGCCGGAAAGACCCTTGGGGTAACCCTTACCGTTAAAATGCTCGTGGTGCGAATAAACTAAAGCAGCAGACTCTTCCAGAAATTCTATCTTCTTAAGCATCGTATAACCAAGCTCTGCGTGTTTACGCATTATTTTCCACTCTTCATCAGTAAGCTTGCCGGGCTTAAGGAGTATGCTATCCGGGACTCCTATCTTTCCAATATCGTGCAGCAATGCACCCTTTGCCAGCATAGAAAGCTCCGACTCACTCAGCTCCATATGCCTGCCCAGAGTCAAAGCGTATTCCGTAACTCTGTACGAGTGATAACCGGTCTCACTCTCCCTCAGATCTAGGGCAAGTATCATAGCCTGGAGTGTGCCTGAGTATAGATTCACCAATTCCTGTGTCTGATTCTCTACCTTTTTCTCAAGGTTATGCTGATAGTCCTTATTCTTTTTAATGAGCTGCGCCCTTTCCACAGCACGTCTTATTACGGCCTGTACGTCGTTAATATTAAAGGGCTTGAATATGTAGTCGTAAGCCCCTTCCTTAAGAGCAGTCCTTACGTTATCGATATCACGTGATGCGGAAACAATAATAATAGAAAGGTCGGGAGCGTATTTTTTAAGCTTCTTTAGAGTCTCAATACCCCCGAGCTCAGGCATTTGTACGTCCAGAAGCACTACGTCATAGTCGCTTGACTCATAATACTTAGCCAAACAATCAAGCCCGTTCTCGGCAACTTCGCACCTGTAGCCGAGACTGGAAAGAGCCTCCACGAAAAGGTTTCTTATCGCCTCTTCGTCGTCTACTATGAGAATCTTCTCTTTTGTTTCCAATTCCAGCTCCGGAATCGCAGTCATAATAACAAGTAATACTGCAGGTTTATCCTTTTTTCAACATAAATATTATGCACTCATATCCGCCAATTTTAAATTGATCCGGCAAGAGCAAGCAAAACCCACCGTAATCACTGTATTTATATATACGATTCTACTCTATGTTTGACACAAGGTTTTATAGAATGTATTTTCCCTCCGGACAAATGAAGAAAGCCACGCTCGTAATAGAAGACGGAACCGTGTTCGAAGGAAGCTCATTCGGGGCAGAGGGCGAAGCATATGGAGAAGTGGTTTTCAACACCTCAATGACGGGCTACCAGGAAATTCTCACCGACCCCTCATATAACGGACAGATAGTTACGATGACTTATCCCGAAATCGGGAATTACGGCGTAAACCCCGAAGATACAGAATCAAGAAAGCCTTTCCTGAAGGGATTTGTGGTAAAGGAGTACTGGGAAACGCCCAGCAACTGGCGCTCCCGGGGAGACCTTTCCTCTTATCTATCAGAGAACGGTGTGCTCGGAATTGAAGGTATAGACACAAGAGAGCTCACAAGGCTTATACGCACAGAAGGCGCACAGAAAGCCGTTATTTCCACTACAGACAATAACCCGGAGAGCTTACTTCAAAAAGTACGCTCGTCTCAGGGCATTGTGGGTATAGACCTCGTCACAGAGGTAAGCTGCGAGGAGCCCTATTCCTGGGATGTCGGAACGGGGACATGGAAACCCGATCATGAGAGCAGTGAAAAGGGAAAAGAAAAATATAAAGTTGTAGCATACGATTTCGGCTTGAAACATAACATACTCAGAAAACTTACTGACCACGGATGCGAGGTTACGACCGTGCCCTCAAGAACTCCGCCGCATGAGGTTCTATCGCTTAACCCGGACGGGATATTTCTCTCAAACGGGCCGGGTGACCCGGCTGCTGTTTCATACGCAATTGAGAGCGTTAGCACCCTTTTGGGGAAAAAACCCATATTCGGAATATGCCTTGGGCATCAGATACTTAGCCTTGCAATGGGCGGGCGGACTTATAAGCTTAAATTCGGACACAGGGGCGCAAACCAGCCTGTAAAAGACCTTAAAACGGGGAAAGTAGAGATAACCTCTCAAAACCACGGTTTTGCTGTAGATGGAGATAGCCTTGGGAAAGACGTCGAGGTCACTCACATCAACCTGAACGACAATACAGTCGAGGGTATCAGGCACACAAAACACCCCGCATTTTCCGTACAGTACCACCCCGAGGCCTCACCTGGTCCTCACGACTCATCTTATTTATTTCAGGAATTTATAGAATCTATGAAAGAAAACAGGAAAGAGAGTTAGGCTGCCCTTCGCTCGAGCACGTCACGGGCCAGCTTTTCCGCTTGTTCTATACCGTCTATCGACTCACCGTTTATAAGCTTTATTGCCTCTTCCCCAATCTCAAGCGTAATATCGTAATTCTTCCTACTGTCTCTTTCAAACTCACTTAGTGGGAATACAATATTATCAATGAATCTGTAAAACGCATCCATAGTTCTACGTCTCACTTTACCGTAACCTTTGACCATAGCGGCGCTCTTGGCGATGAGGCATCCGAGCTTATAATCGTATTCAGAGTAGATTTTTACTGATTCCGTATATTTCTTAATCAACGCGTTCTCTTTTCTATATCGGTAGGACTGGGTTCTCATGAACTTTATTTTCGTCAGAAGCCACAGTCTCGTAAATCCGGAAAACGATGTAGTGGTGGGCGTCTGCCCGAAAGTGAGAGGCTTTTTCCTCCGCCATATCTTCTTGAAAAGCGATGTCCTGGTAAAACTAAGCACCGGACTTACAATGTAGAATGGAAGGAGTCCGTAAACCTCTTCGGCATCGGGCTTTAAATAATCAATAACCTTAAACACCTGATCGTCCCTTAGTCTCATGTTCTCTTTAATACGTTTAAATCTGTCGGATTTTATCTTTAACTCGGCCACCCTGATACCGTCTTCATAACTCATTAGTAAAGCTAGATTTTTCGCATAGTGCTCAGTAAGCTTATGCCCGCCGCCCTTCACACGCTCGTCTATCTGGAATACGTCATTTACCTGGGACAGATAGCGGTCGGCGTATTTATAATCCTGATACTCCTGCAGCCTTAACACACCTTCAGCCATTATTTCTCTAATGTTTACAGGGTATTGAGATTCAATTTCGCTTGTACGAAGAAGATATTCCTCCCGGTTATTCCCCTCTAATTTCTGCGCTGTTTCGTCTATAAACTTTTCCCACGAATGCCCGGCTTTAGTAACCTGCCCTTGGTTTTTCTTCGATCCTATATAATCAAAACCTACTTCAAACGCTCTCAGGTTGGATTTAACCGCGACTCCCACTTCTTCAATCGCGTCGGTAAAGGATTTTTTCTTTAGCGGAAGCGCACCCGATGCTGACAGTGCTCCAAGCAGTATTGCATTTACCGCAAGCTCGTCCATACCGTTTGCTTTTGAGAGCTCAAGGGCATTAAGCTCGATCAGGTCTGATGAGAATGCGCTTGCGAGTTTTCTTAAATTCTCGTCCGAATATATGCCGCTCCCGATAGGCAGCTTTTCAAGCGTAGAGAATATCCTGTGAGTCGATGTTACAATGGTCGTGATATCGGACCCGTAGCCGAGCTCAAGCGCCCTTCCGAGCTCGAGAAACTCCTGAGCTACAATAATATCCACTTCTCCGGGTACCGGAAACTGTGCAAATATTACTTGTTTATCTTCCGCTGATTTAGGGTATGCCTCCAGATAGTACACCGTGGAGCCTCCCCTCTGTGAAAGCCCGGGCAGGCTTATACCCTGCACGTCAAATTCCTCTTTAAAGAAGGCCTGGACGAGCCACTCGGTGAGCACACCTCCGCCCTGCCCTCCTACAGCCGGAATGAAAATTTTTATAAGATCGCTTTTACCTTGCATGGTTTCTTTTAATTGTTTCTCTATATTACCTAACTATAAAGCTGTGCAGTTAGTAATATGAAAGTACTAACTCCGGTGGAATATTATTAACCACTCCAGCCATTACGGGAAATTAAATGAAGTAGGGATTTATTAATCCTCGCACCGACTCTGTCCAGCATGGATGGGTTCTCTATAATCTCCACTTTATAGAAAGAAGGGCAAAGCACCGCAGCATGGGCTATCTCTCCGCATAAACCGCACCCAACGCATGACTGCTCAATGTGCGCTACCGGGTCGTCGCGAAGTATTGTTGGGCTTTCCTTGAGCGTAAGTGAAGGACATCCGTTGTAGCGCATACAGGAGTGATCCCCCGTACAGACATCGGGGTCTACGCCTAGTTTCTTCTGAACCATACGTTTACCCGATTTCAGGTTGCTCTTGAGCACTACCCTTTCTCTTCTGGTTTTCTCAAGCTGACATTCACCCCGAGAGATAATAACCCTTAGTCCCTCGTCCACTTCATACGCTTCTGTTAGCACATTTATCGAGTCCTGAAGGTTATACGGGTCAACAGCCTTAATCCACTTGACCCCCGTCCCTTTAAGAGCTTTCTCGATATCCATTCCCACTCCCTCCTGCCTCATGTTCTTTCCCGAGGCGGGGTTTTCGTGGTGTCCGGTCATTGATGTCCAGAAATTCTCAAGAATGATTAATATAGCGTTCTGATTGTTATATACTGCGTTAGATATACTAGTGGTAAGTCCGCTGTGCCAGAAGGTCCCGTCACCCATAAAAGATACGACCCTCTTATTTGCCATCCGCGACAGTGCCCCCGCCGAGGCAAGCCCTATGCCCATACCGGTAATCGAGTTACTTAGATCGAATGGAGGAAGCCCGCTCATCGAGTAACACCCGATGTCCGAGGCGTAGTAAGACCTACCGTAATCCTCTTCTAAAATTTTAATCGCTGTAAATATAGGTCTTTCAGGACACCCGGTGCAGAAAACAGGGTTTCTCTTTGCCACCGGCTCCTTTAAAAATCCCGCAGCCTTATGCTTATGCTTCTCAGTATATTCGCTTCTCTCTTTTATCTTTTCTCTTTCATAGTTATTTACCGTGTTTTTAAGTAAGAACGTGCCCACACCCTTAGCAATATGATCCGGCGTATATTCCCCTGCCTGAGGGAGTATGTCTTTCCCGAATATGTCGAGCCCGAGCTTTGACCTCTGGGCAATCGAGCGTATCTGCTCCTCAATCAGGTTAGGCATGCCTTCTTCCACGATGAGTACCGC
>DEIM01000149.1 GCA_002352485.1 Candidatus Dadabacteria bacterium UBA2774 | reverse complement strand
ATAGGTCCTGTAATTGAAAACGGATTCTATTACGATTTTGATTACTCGCGCGGTTTTACTCCGGAGGACCTTGAGAAAATCGAGGCGAAGATGAAAGAGATTGTCTCTCAGAAAAAACCTCTTACAAGAAAAAAGGTATCAAGGGACGAGGCGATTTCTACATTTTCTGACGAGGGTGAGGAATATAAGGTCGAGATAGTGAACGACCTCCCGTCTGATGAGCAGATCACAATTTACGAGCAGGGAGAGTGGCACGACCTCTGCCGTGGTCCTCACGCGCCTTCCACAGGGGATGTAAAGTCCTTTAAGCTCCTTAGCATTGCCGGGGCATACTGGAGAGGGGACGAGAAAAAGCCGATGCTTCAGAGGATATACGGCACGGCGTTCTGGAATAATAAAGATTTAAAAAAGTATCTCGAGAGGCTTGAAGAGGCAAAGAAACGAGACCACCGCAAAGTGGGTAAGGAGCTTGACCTGTTCTCTATACAGGACGAAGTAGGGGCAGGGCTCGTGCTCTGGCACCCAAAGGGCTCACGAGTTAGGCGGGTAATTGAGGATTTCTGGCGCGAGCAGCACGATCGGGCCGGTTATGAGCTCTTGTATACACCTCATATCGCAAATTTAGATTTATGGAAAACAAGCGGGCATGTAGATTTCTACAGAGAGAATATGTACCCCTCGATGGAGCTTGAGAATAGTGAATATCAGATTAAGCCCATGAACTGCCCGTTTCATATAAAGATTTACCAAACGCGGATCAGAAGCTACAGGGACCTGCCGCTCCGATGGGCGGAGATAGGCACCGTGTACCGCTATGAGCGCTCGGGAGTGCTTCACGGGCTACTGCGCGTGAGGGGATTTTCGCAGGACGACGCGCATATATTCTGCAGGCCGGACCAAATTACAGAAGAGGTTCTGGGCGTTCTCGATTTAACGATACTATTCTTAAAAACTTTCGGATTTGACGACTTCGAGATATACCTCTCGACGAGGCCCGAGAAGTTTGTCGGAGATGTGGAAGTCTGGGATAAAGCCACTCTTGCTTTAAAAGATGCGCTTGACTCCAAGGGCTTAAAGTATGATATGGACGAGGGCGGAGGGGCATTTTACGGACCCAAGATAGATCTGAAAATAAAGGACGTACTAGGCAGAGCTTGGCAGTGCTCCACAGTTCAGGTAGATTTTAACCTTCCCGAGCGGTTTGATATGAGTTACGTCGGGGATGATAACAGCCGTCACCGGCCCATAATGATTCATAGAGCGATATTCGGATCTATGGAAAGGTTCTTCGGTGTGCTGGTTGAGCATTATGGAGGGGCATTCCCAACGTGGCTTAGTCCGGTGCAGGTGAGGATTGCCACAATCGGGAATGAGCAGGTGGAGTACGGGGAAGAGGTTTACAGAAGATTAAAGGAAGTTAAGATAAGGGTCGAGAAAGATTTTAGAAACGAGAAGCTCGGGTTTAAAGTAAGGGAAGCTCAGGTAGAGAAAATCCCTTACCTACTTGTTATAGGTAATAACGAAGTAGCGGAGCAGACAGTTTCACCTAGAAGACTCGGCGGTAAAAATATGGAATCTATGAAAGTTAATGAATTTCTAGAGCACATACAGGAAGAACTTGATCCTGAAAAATGGAGGGAGGTAGAAACGCAATAGCTAGAATGAAAGGAAGGGGCTCCAGACAAAGAGAGCCAGAAGTAAGGATTAATCAAAGAATCAGGGCACGGGAAGTTAGACTCGTGGACGAAGAAGGCGGACAGTTGGGCGTTGTTCAGATCCGCGATGCGTTAAATATGTCAGAAGAAAGGGGCGTTGATCTTGTAGAGGTCGCTCCAAACGCGAGCCCGCCGGTTTGCAGACTGATGGATTACGGTAAGTATAAATATGAGCTTAAAAAGCAGGCGGCGGCTAAAAAACAGAAAGCGCAGGTATTAAAAGAGGTGAAGTTCCGCCCTAATATAGGAGACCATGATCTCGATGTTAAGATCAATCGTATAAGGGAGTTTTTAGGAGAAGATAATAAAACAAAGATAAGGATATTCTTCAGAGGAAGGGAAATAGTACATTCCGATCTCGGAAGAATGCTCGCAAATAGGATACTGGAGCGAGTTTCAGACCTGGGTGGTGTGGATATACCACCGAAGCTCGAGGGTAAAAATTTAACAATGGTGATTACACCGAAGAAAAATCTGAAAGGCGGTAATGAAGATGCCAAAAGTGAAAGTAAAGTCGAATAGAAGCGCTGCAAAAAGGTTCAAGCTAACCGGAAGCGGTAAAGTTAAAAGAGCAAGAGGCGGCGGCAGCCACTTAAACGCGAAGAAAAACAGAAAGCGTAAAAGAAGGCTGAACGAGCCCGAGTTCTTAACAGGGAGCGCTGCTAAAAGAATAAAGACTTACGTGCCTTATAAATAAGATAGCGAGTTGAGTGGTATAATTCCAAAGACATAATAGAGTTATTGTGTTTAACAAAAGCGGGAGAATGAAATGAGAATAAAAAGAGGAGTTGCCTCCAGAAAAAGAAGGAAGAGACTGCTTAAGCAGGCTAAGGGTTACTGGGGCAGAAGAAAAAATAATATAAGAAGGGCCAATGAAACCTTAATTAGGGCGCTAGCCTATGCATACAGGGATAGGAGACAGAGAAAAAGGGACTTCAGAAAACTCTGGATTGCGAGAATTAATGCCGCTGTGAGACCTTACGGTCTTTCCTACAGCAAGTTTATGGGATCGCTAATTAAAGCAGGTGTCGAGCTTGATAGAAAGAGCTTATCCGAGATGGCTATAAGGGAGCCCGAGAGCTTTAAGGCAGTTGTCGATGTTGCAAAGAACGGGCTTAACTAAGACTCCGTATACGCATCATCAATCCGCATCATCCCTATAAATTTCCAATATTACATATGTACGCGCATTTATTGCAAGATAGTGTGAGGGTCGTATTGAAGTGGGCAGCCCTCACATAAGGGGGATCGTTTTCTACAATGCTCCTTGCCGACCTTTACAAGAAGCGCGTGGTATTCGTTGTAAACCGTAGCATCTTCTGTAAGCGAATCCGTAAAGAGTTCCTGAATCTCATCATAGTTAGTGTCTTGTGGTACCAAAGCATGTCTTGAGAGCACGCGATATGTATAGGCGTCAACGACAAATACCGGCTTGTTCCCGGCGTAGAGTAAAATAGTATCAGCAGTCTCGGGGCCGATACCTTTTATTGTCAGAAGCTTACTCCTTAGCTCACGGGTCTCTTTTCCAAACATACTCTCCAAGTCCCCTTGGTAATTTTCAACTACAAAGGAAATAAAGTGTTTTATTTTAAGCGCCTTCTGGTTGTAGTACCCAGAAGGGCGGATGAGTGAGGCAAGTTTCTCGGTACTTAATGAGGCCAACTCTTTAATTCCAATGAGGCGCTCTTTCTTCAGGTTTGTAATAGCTTTTTCGGCATTAGTCCAGGATGTATTCTGAGTCAGTATAGCCCCAATAATGCACTCAAGCGTGGAGTCTCCGGGCCACCAGGCCTGTGGGCCGTAGCGCTTATAGAGCTTTTTATAGAAGGTATTAATTCTCTTTGATTTACTCACGTTGGATCGGCAGTTTATAAAACAGATAAACGAATATTATTTACTTATCGGATTATTAGGTGCTTTTTGTGAATTCTCGTAATAAGGTATAGCTTCCGGGAGCCACATCTGCAGGTTTCTAACCCTGGTTCCGTAACCCGGGTGTGTCGACAGGAATTCAGGAGGCTGGGGTTGTCCTCTGACTGCTTCGTCCATCCTTTGCCAGAACGCTACTGCCTCTCTAGGGTCATATCCCGCGCGGGCCATGTATATGAGCCCGATCCTATCAGCCTCGGATTCTTGTCCCCTGCTAAAAGGAAGCAGTACACCGACGTTTGCGCCGAGTCCGTAAGCCTGCATTACCGCTTCTGTGACATATGGGTCGCCGCCGCCGAGCGCCGCACTTAATCCAATGGCACCGAGCTGGGCTAACATGCTCGAAGATACTCTCTCTCCTCCGTGGCGCGCCGCTACATGGCCAACTTCATGCGCCATGACTGTGGCGAGACCAGCTTCTGTTTTAGCGACCGGCAATATACCGGTGTAAACCCCGACCTTACCCCCGGGGAGGGCAAATGCGTTTATCTGCTCATCGTCCTCGATTACTTTGAAATCCCATTCATAGTTAGGTGTGTCCGCAACCCGGGCAATTCTGTTGCCCACTCTGCTCACTGTTTCATTGTAGCTCTGGTTATTTGATATAGTTGAGGTCTGAAGCACTTCTTTGAACGCGGTAATTCCCATCTCGTTTTCCTGGGAAGGGGATAGCAATATGAGCTGTGATCTGCCTGTAACCGGCGCCGTATAGCAGGAAGTGATCAGAGGTCCCGTTATAACCAAAAGAAGGACCAGAATCAGAGGTTTAAAACTTAGTCTCGTAGTTAGCTTGGCTGTTTTTCTTATCATTAATCACCTGTCGTTATCAGTCTCTATGAAATAATATAATATATAAACAGGGATTCTAAAAGCGCAATTTAAATACAAACGAGCCTTTATCCCCCGTATGCCTCTAATGCACTTCGGGAGATAAAAGCCCGTTAGTTGAAGTTTTGTAGTTAAGCCTACTTTGAAAGGTTGGCTTCTTTCATTCTTCTGATGCCTTCGTCTATGTCCTCATCGGCACAAGCGTAGGTGACCCTGATATAGCCTTCGCCCTGGCTGCCGAAAGCGGTTCCCGCTACTACAGCCACGCCGGCCTTCTCAACGAGCTGATCGGTATATTCCTGAGACGTCAAACCGGTGCCCGTAATATCGGCGAATGCATAAAACGCTCCGTCCGGACTGTCACAGGTTACACCCGGCACTGTGTTAAGCCCGGCGACCATACG
>DEIM01000091.1 GCA_002352485.1 Candidatus Dadabacteria bacterium UBA2774 | reverse complement strand
AAAAAGGAATGACTTATACTCATCAGAAACTGGTCAATAACTAGGGCTTCAATATCAGGAATAAGGGCTTTCGCTGCTCGAACAAGGCAAGCTGCGGCTTAACATCTAAAACATTTCAATCTAATACGTATTAAGGGGGCTTGGCGCAAGTAGTTCAGGCCCCCTTTTTTATTCCCAAGAATTTTCAATAAAGGTTAATGATATTAACAAGTTAAACTAGAGTACATCGCCGTTACGTTCGGTCCTCAAATCCAATGATTATTACACCCTCTTAAGTGGAATTAATGCAACTTGTAGAAAATGAATGATTTTAATTTTCTTTATGTTATCTTAATATGAGAACTGTAGCTTATAATAAGTTCAATTCTTAGGCGGAATAATTATATCAAAGACTAAGATAATAAGAGGAGAAAAAGCAGTGACTCAGTTTTATAATAAACTTACAGTAATGGTGGGATTTTTGCTATTCACACTACCGCTGATTTCAACTGCTCAATCATTACCATAGTCAATAACTACACCGGACACAGTTGAGACACGCATAGGCACACTTGATTTCCATGACGGTGCACCCGGTGACGAAACGGTAGAAAAGGTTTACGACAATCTTGATTTTACCCATGCCTTTGAAACATTTGTAAACACTTTCAGGGTGTCGGCATTGTAGCAGCACGCCGGGGATTTATCGATATTGGAGTAAAGGATAACGAGATACACATTGTTGAATGAGTCAAATGATCTATAATTGAGCAAATAATATAGGATTTATCAAAGAGGAGATAGATACAATGATAAAAGCATCTTTTAGAGTTTTTATTTTGGCATTTACTTTTAGTTTGTTTGGTATTGCTTCTTTTTCGAGCTCCGCGGAGGAACTTACTGCTGAGGAAATAAAGTCCATAGCAGAAGACGCTTATATATATGGATATTCCTTGATCACATCAGAAGTTACACGTGTTCAGATGAGTAACGTGTCCAAGGTAGAAGGTATACACGCACCTATGGGGAAGTTTATTAATATCAAGCGATATCCCCCAGCTGATTTTCGCGGAGTATCAGCACCTAATGCAGATACGTTGTATTCAGTGGCTTGGATTGATTTAGGTAAAGAGCCTACAGTGTTCTCTCATCCTGATATGGGCAAACGTTACTATCTGTTCCCGATGTACAGCCTGTGGATGCCTGTGATAGATTCAGTTGGAAGCCGTACCACGGGAGAAAAAGCAGCAACTTATCTCATTACTGGACCAGCCTGGAAAGGGGAAGTGCCAGAGGGCATGACCCAAATCAAGTCCCCAACACGCTATTTCTTAATACTCGGCCGTACTTATGCTGATGGAACTGAAGAAGACTACAAGAAGGTTAACTCGCTCCAGGCACAGTACGACCTCACACCACTATCATATTACGGAAAAGACTACAAATTTGAAGCACCACCAGTGAACCCTGATCCGGGCTTCAGTATGACAGAAAAGCCCCAAACGGTAATACTCGATATGGGAACAAAGGCTTATTTCGATATGATGACTGAGCTCATGTGCAAAGACGCTCCACCCGCAGAAGAGGACGCACCGATACTTGAGAAGATAGCCAAAATTGGTATTGAGCCCTGTAAACCTTTCAAGATTGATGAGTTTGATCCTGGAGTACAGGAATCATTGAATGGCCTACCCAAATCTGCTCTTGAGAAGATAACTGCTGGTCATGATAACCTTGGGAAAATGGTCAACGGGTGGCAGTTTACCATGGGAGTTGGACAGTACGGTACCGACTATATGAAGCGAGCTATCATTGCTGCCTACGGCTGGCCCGCAAACCTTGAGAAAGATGCCGTATACCCCTACACACAGGTAGACAGCGAAGGCAAGGCGCTTACAGGTGCTAATAAATACACATTAACATTTGCCAAAGGACAGACCCCGCCAGTTAACGGATTCTGGTCAATAACCATGTACGAGATCGACAAAGGTTGGTGGTTTGTACCCAATTCACTTAATAAATTCACTGTAAGTCCACGTAACGATCTTAAGTACAATGAGGACGGTTCAGTTACACTATACTTTCAGAATGAGTCTCCAGGGAAGGAAAAGGAAGCCAACTGGTTGCCCGCTCCTACGGGTAATTTCTTAGCTATGTTGCGTATGTACTGGCCAAAATCCGAAGACCCGTCAATACTCAACGGAACATGGGAGCCACCAGCTGTTCAGAAAATTACTGAATAATATTTTTATCAGGTCATAATGCAATAACATGGTCAAGCATTTTTAATATTCTTTAATATCAATGTTCGCTTGCGTTATCTTTTTAGATAGCGCATACGGACAAACCTATACACATGTAGTGGAATGTCGTAAGGAACACTTCGTCGGTCTTATATTAGCGTCAGATCACATTAAGTATTCAAACGAACTGACAGGCATGGCCGATTAACAAATTTACACCACTAACGACATATCCGAGCACCAAGCAACATATATAGAGTCTTCGTCTGATATTGCCTGGAACATTGCCGGGTATCTAGGTTATGTGCTCCCTTGGTATCGTATAACTCCCCTTATTGGATACAGAACCTTATACAATAAATATGAGGATGGTAGCGGTGATAACAAATTTGTTTGGAATGCCTGGATTTCGGGACCCCAGATTGGAATTGGGTTTCAGTTTTAAGCTTGGTTGCCCATAATAAAAGTTATAATATCTTGTTAAATTCAGTTAGATGTTTGATAGTGCATCACCCTTATGTTACGCCCACAATACCACTCATTTATAACCATTTTTTCTAAGATTCGGGAGTCAAATAAACGCTTAAAACGAGCTTAACAAAAGGGGAGCAGTACAGCGGTGGGATAATCGAACCCACAATGATTATAGTCGTCGATTTCATGTTACATCGAGAAGTCTGGATCACTGTCGATGAAGATTGATGCTACTGTGAATGTTCCGGTCACATTACCTTCCAGTACCTCTACTTTGAAGTA
This sequence comes from Candidatus Dadabacteria bacterium UBA2774, assembly GCA_002352485.1. Lineage (GTDB taxonomy): Bacteria > Desulfobacterota_D > UBA1144 > Nemesobacterales > UBA2774 > UBA2774. Next base: position 7,881 of record DEIM01000091.1, on the reverse strand, counting down.
TATGGAACCTTTTTTCATATCCGCACTCATAAGTTCAACCACGACTTGTTTGGCTTCAGCTTCCTTTAACACCGAAAGAGTAGCGTTCGGCGGGTCTGCTTTGAAGCTGTCACTCTCCTCATTCCATGACTCTACAAATTTCTCAAACGAGATATGCTCCGCCACTCTTGCCGGACGGTCAGTGAAATAAACAACATTCGGTACTCCGTTTAATGTCAAGGTATCTCCTTCCAACGAACCCGACGTCCCGCTTATAACGAATAGATAACCCGGGTTTTTTGAATCGTCGATCACATTCTCGGCCGATACCAAGCTGGGAAGTAGCGTTAACATCACGGTAAATATTGCTACTATATTTAAATGCCTCATAGTTACAACCTCCCCTATAGCAACTTATATCTATCTTAATATTATAGCATAGAATAAAGAGGAGCTTCGGCTCCCTTTTTTGTTTGTTTTAATATTTATAATTCCAACTTAAAACGAGCTTGACAAAAGGGGTGCAGTACAATCCTTGTTAATTTTAATCAATGTCCATTAAGTAAACTCCGTCCATAGCAATTAAAAGCCTGTTATCAGTGGTACTGTTCATATTCGATGCTAAAAATCTGAATGTGCCCGACACCCGCTTATTGCTCATATTGATTGAGTCAAGATCATGCTCAAAGAAAGTTTTATTACCCCGGTTTGAGCTGAAAATAGGACCTGCCACCCCAAAATTTACTTCTGTAAATCCACTTAACATGCCGGGTACTATTGGACCGATACCTTCAATAAAAATGTTTGTTGGCTCAGAGAATGTTCCTGGCACTATAGCCCTACCGGCTCTTATTTGAAGGTCGCTTTGACTTGTTGTAGGGTCACCATGAACTTCAACACTAACAATACTTACGACGCCTGCGGGTGTTTGGATCCGCCGGTTGTTATCGACCTCAACAATATAAGCGTCTGAACAATCATGCATACTAGAATTCTCAGTTTGTACCCAATTGACAATCTGAGCTTCAGGTAAATCCATGTGTCCGTTGCACGAACCGTCGTTGGCTCTCCACGGTACTCGGTATTTACCATCAGGTTGACGGAGGGCAATTTTGTACTTAAATTGAAAAAATTCTATGCTCGGAGCACTGGGTTGAGATCCAGATCTTGGAGGGCACCCAGTTGCGGTGATAAGAACGAACAGACCTATTATTACCACCAAGAAATTAAACTTAGGAATACTTAATAGATGGTCTAAATAATCTTTCATTTTAGCTCTCCCCATGGATGTAAATTAATACATTGTTTTTCATTAACCCATTTTAAATTAAAAACAATTAGCTTTCAACGAATTTTTCATTTGTGATCAAATAACACCTAACTCAGATTTATTTAATCTCCTTTTTCTTACTCCCCCAGTATGTGTTTGTTTTATTAAACGTGACCTGCCCCCTATAATAGGTCCATAAGTTAAGTTAGATTTTTATGGGGAGCAGTACACATAAAAGTCAACAATCTCAGCCACTTAAACTAGAGCCAATCAAACTTGCGTTATGCTCACAATACCACTAATTTATATCCCTTCTTTACTAGTATTAGATAGTAGAGTTAGCCCCTAATTGACAGGAGCGGCAAGTGAGAATAAAACCGAAGGGGTTTAAATTAATGTAACGAGTACCAGGTTTGCAAGCGCGCTACTTCACATTAAACTTACTACAACTAATCTTGGCGGTTAAATCTAAGTTTTATCAAAGGAGAGAAAATGAGAATCAAAAATAAGGTTAACCCACGTTGTATTCTAAGCTTTTTATCTGTAATCCTTCTTTTTTCAACAAGCATGGTTGCGAGTGCGCAGGATGAGCACTTTGATCCCAAGGGTAAACAGCCTTCTGAAACTACGGTTGAGTATCAAAAACAGTTGAGAGAGACACTTCCATTTTCAGACAAACGTGACTTTGAAGAGCAGAAGAAGGGATTTATCGCAAGACCTGAGTCTGGGCAGATTAAAGATGAATCAGGAAGAGTGGTCTGGGATATGGACAGATATGACTTCCTACTCGAAGACAAAGAATATGACAGCATCCACCCTTCGCTTCAGCGCCAGGCCATTTTGAATATGAATTACGGTCTATACGAAGTAGTACCGGGTATATATCAGGTCAGAGGGTTCGATCTCTCAAATATTTCCTTTATTAAGGGAGATACGGGCTGGATCGTTATTGACCCCTTAACCTCACGAGAAGTATCGAAGGCAGCGCTCGATCTGGTTAACAAGGAGATCGGCGAACGCCCGGTGGTGGCTGTAATCTATTCACACAGCCATGCCGACCATTGGGGCGGGGTGAAAGGGATTGTGAGTAGCGAGGATGTAGCGAGCGGTAAAGTTAAGTTGATAGCGCCCGTCGATTTCATGGAGCATGCGGTATCGGAAAACGTATACGCCGGTAACGCAATGAACCGCCGTCTGTTCTATCAGTATGGAAGCCTTCTAAAACCAAGCCCGTATGGACATGTCGATCAGTCAATCGGCAAGAACGTATCTACCGGTACGATGGGGCTGATAGAGCCAAATGTGATCATAGACAAGCCTATCGAAGAGCTTACCGTGGACGGTGTTGAGATGATATTCCAGAACACCCCAGGTACTGAGGCGCCTTCTGAAATGAACACTTACTTTCCCCAGTTCAAGGCTTTTTGGGCGGCTGAGAACATAACAGGGACAATACATAATATTTACACGTTAAGGGGCGCACCGGTACGTGATTCTCTTAAGTGGTCTAAATATATTAATGAAGCACTTTACAATTTCGGCCAGGAGGCGGATGTGATGTTCGCATCACATAGCTGGCCACGCTGGGGTAACGAGCGCATACAGGAGGTCATGAGGGGCCAGCGCGACATGTATGCCCACATGAATAACCAAGTGCTGCATCTTGCCAACCAGGGCGTTACCATAAACGAGGTACACAATGTGTATGAAGTACCCGAGAGCCTCCAACAACAGTGGATTGCGAGGGGATATCACGGCTCTTTTGAGCATAATACCCGTGCGGTTATTAACCGTTACCTCGGATATTGGGACGCAAACCCCACAACCTTAATTCCCCTTTCCCCGGCAGACTCCGCTCCCTTATATGCCGAGATGATGGGAGGGTCCGACAAGATAATAGAGAAAGGAAAAGAGCTTTACGGCTCGGGTGATTACCTCTTATGTACTGAGATTCTGAACAAGCTCGTATATGCAGAGCCAGAGAATCAAGGCGCTAAAGACCTGCTCGCTGACTGCTTTGAGCAAATCGGCTATCAGCAGGAGAGCCCCAGTGTTAGAAACAGCTTCCTCGCTGCTGCCTATGAGCTCAGAAACGGGATACCTGAGGGATCAACACCAGATACCATGTCTCCTGACGTAGCTCAAGCTATTCCTACCGATCTCCTGCTAGATTACTTTGCCATTGAGGTGGATAGTAAGAAAGCGGAGGACCTGGAGTTTGTCGTCAACTGGATCGAGCCCGACAGCGGTGATACATACGTAGTGGAGATGAGTAACGCCACACTTACAAATATAAAGGGGCAGAGAGCTGATAACGCGGACCTTACAATCACAATTAACCGTTCGGACTTGGAAAAAGTTCTAACCGGACAGAGTACGTTTGAAGATTTGGTAGACAGCGGCACAATTAAGCTTGAAGGAGACCAAACTGTGATTAGCAAGCTTAAATCTACTATGGTCCCGTTCGAGCTGACATTTGAGATAATGCCGGGCACGAAGACGGTTTCACAGAAACCTGAATTAAAGACCTTTGAACAAGTTGAGCCTCCACTCTCAGGTGGGGAATAAAGGATAGCTTGTTAAGTTATATGTCGATCCTGAGTTTGAGAATATAGATGCCACGGACTTGATCTTAGCACCCTATGAACTTAGACTTGTTCTATAAGGATTGAATGCGTTTTCGTTTCAAAAAACCGAAGTAAAAAGGGGAGATTCTCATGTTTTGTTCTACTCGAGGGATAATTCTGCGCTTTACCATATTGTTTGTACTGCTATCTTCCGGAGTTTATTTAATCTCATGCGATTCAAATAACAACTCAAACAGGATCAGCGGGTTTGTATTGAGCGGCGACGAGCCTATAGAGTCGGCTGAAGTCACTTTGTTTTCGACAGGGACACCCAGGGGAGTGGAGTTATTGGGAACCGGACTGAGCGACGAGAACGGTTTTTTCAGGATCGGGTTTAGGCTTCCTTCTGAGGAGAACGCCGTGTTATACGTAACCGCTCAAAGCCCTATTCTAGCATTAGCAGGGCAGACAAGGCTTCTTATAAATGATTCTGTCCGACTTGCTACTGTGCTCGGCAGAAAGCCTATTGAGGACGAAATTGTAATTAACGAGAGGGTTACAGTGGCAACGGCATACGCTATGGCTCAATTTATTGAGGATGGCGAAATAGACGGACCTTCACCGGGACTTCAGAACGCGGCGGATATTCTTACCAGGCTAGTCGATCTGGATTCGGGCGATACTACCTTTTTCCTAAATACTTTTCCAAACGGCGGCAGCACTACGACGCGGGGCGCTTTTAATTCCCTGGCCAATATGCTGGCCGCATGCGTACGCTCTGAGGACAAGTGCGATACGCTCTTTGACCACGCTACACCGCCTGGAGGGGGTGAGCCCGGCGACACGTTTGAAGCGGCTCATAATATAGCCCTTTTCCCATGGCAGAACGTGGACGACCTTTTTGAATTATCGCTAGAAGAGCAGGTTTACGGGCCTGCCCTTGATTCAACGGATGATATAACGGCATGGTTCCTTGCTATAAGGTACATCGGTAACGGTAAGGAGATTAACGGGCCTGGTAATACAGCCTTCGATGCTGACGGGAACGCCTGGATCACCAATAACTTTGTGTTTAGAGATAACCCATTGGACGTCGCGTGTGGTGACGACCATGTTCTGAGGCTAACACCGACCGGAGAAGACGCGCCGGGCGCACCTTACCAGGGAGGCGGCACATACGGTGTCGGCTACGGTATAACCCTTGATCCTGAGGGCAACGTATGGGTGGGGAACTTCGCGTTTCAGGGCGAAGGCTGTACGCTCGATCCAGATGCCCGCGCTCAGTCCGTATCAAAATTCTCACCCAATGGGACTCCGCTATCGCCAAATACGGTAGGCGATGATATTGGAGGATTTATGGGAGCAGGGAACACAATCAACTTCCCTCAGGGAACTGTTTCAGATAAAGACGGCAACATATGGATCGCGAACTGTAACGGAGACAACGTTACTCAGTTTCCAGGAGGCGACCCCGACGAGGCATTTGTAATACAAGAGACCGACGATGCGGATGAGAAAATCATTGACGCACCGTTCGATGTTGCAATAGACGTTGACGGGAACGCATGGGTAACCGGGAATGAAAGCTTTAACGTAGCTAAGTTCGATCCGGACGGCAACCTGATACTTAACGTTTCAGGCGATGAGGCAATGGAGGCCGGGTTCAATCTGCCTATGGGTATTGCGAGCGACAACTTCGGAAACGCATGGGTAGCGAACTCAGGGTTTGTGACCGCCCCATGCGATGGTAATTCAGTACCTGAATTGAAAGCTTTCATAGCGCTCACCTTAGACCCGGACTTCATGAATCCGGACGCGTCTCTAATTAAGGTAAATTCAGATGGAACCGAGATCGGGTCTTTCAAGGGCGGCGGGCTGCTGATGCCTTGGGGTATTTCGGTCGACGGTGGCGGTAACGTCTGGGTGTCGAACTTTGACGGAAAGACTGTTTCATACTTTTGCGGGGAAGACACGAGCAAGTGCCCGCCGGGTTTAGAGACAGGGGACCCGATAGCTCCCCTGGGTTATTTCTTTAACGGTCTTAAGCGAAGCACGTCCGTTGAGATCGACCCGTCAGGAAACGTATGGGCTACTAACAACTTTGAAATATTGGCCGTATCCGATAACCCCGGGGGCGACTCAATGGTGGTCTTTATAGGTGCCGCAAGTCCGGTGAAGGCACCATTGATCGGGCCGCCTGTAGCACCTTAGGAGTTTTTATTATTCCCCTTTAGGCGGGAGAGCGTTACAGTCAAGCTCCTTGCCCAGCCACATTAGCGGGATTATCTGCCCGCTGATCTCGCCCGGCTGGTTGAGACAGGTGTGGAAGTTCACGTACAGGTTTCCGCACGCGAGAAGCTGGACCTGCTGGTCTACGGTTAAAGACGTGCAGGAAGAATCTCCTTCAGGGCATTTGTAATCCTGAAGCGGATAGATTCCCTCAAGCACACCGCTAGTCCCGCTGGGGCACTCAGGACCTAGAAGGGAATCAGGAGAATAGCCTATTGCAGAGGTGGGCGGCGGGTCGCCGCAGATCGTCTGGAGAATAGGACCTGATACTCCCGGGGCTCCGTTATGGAAGTGCGCCATTATCGGAGAGCCACTAAGACCTTTGTATTCTATCTTGAATTTGAGCTGATTTGGTCCGGTAAGCGAAAACGTGCCTACTCCACCCGCCTCTAATAGTGTCGATGCCTTTTGCTTATCGACCGCGCATTGTGGGAAGAATGAGTCGAGAGGCCCTTTAGTGGGCTCATAGTTAAGAGCGGCTCTTGCTTGAGAGGGACTAAGCTCGGCTTTCATCGGAACCGGCACCACTTGCTCAGCACCAGCGTTTTGTGAGCTAAACAGAGTTAGAATTAAAAACAGCGGGAGAATAAATAAAGAAAATCTCATGTCATCCTCATGTATTTCAGGTTTATACCCTATTGTTGGTTATATCAGATTAAATTTTTAGCGTCAAGAAGTATAACGCGCACTAGATATAATCCTAAGATTTTTACAGGGCATAAATTCCGGAATAATTACTCTACAGAGATTTTCCTCAACGTTCAATCTATTATATACCCGCTGAATATTTGTGGTTAGAATACTGTAGGCTGATTGTACAGTCAGGCGTTTACCTAATCAACCAAGAGAAGTTTTAAAAATATGCTTAAAAACGTATTGCTGCTCATATTGGTTTCCATGACATGGGGAATTGCATTCGCTGTGTTGAAAATAGCGGAGTATGATTTTAAAGCTATTACGGTAATGGCCTGTAGATGCTCAATCGGTTTTATAATCCTGCTCATTGTCAGTATTGCTCAAAAAAGGGACATCCGAGGAAATCTAAAACACTTTTGGATGTTTTTGCTCTTTAGTCTTTTGGGCATTGTTGTGTGCTGGATTTTATTGGCTGAGGGTCTTGAATATACTTCCGCCTCCATCGGATCCATTATGGACGCCTCCATACCTATATTCACCTACGCGATTCTTCTTTTTATACTCAGGACCGAAAAGTTTGAGGTCCTTGGAATAACGGGACTAATAGTAGCGCTTGTCGGGCTATTCTTTACAGTTGGATACAAAAAGATATTGGCTGGGGATTCAACAACACTTGGGTTCATCCTTCTCACTGGATCATTCTTTTCCTTTGCGCTTAACGCGATAATCATGGAGAGAATAGCTAAGGGAATCGATGTTGTAGTCACCACTACATATGTTCTTGGTATTAGCTCGGTGCTCTTGTGGCTTATAGCTATAGTAACCGAAAGACCACTTGCAAGCCGCATTAGTGATATAGACTTACTTTCAGAGTTCTATCTGGGCGTTTTGGTATCTGCGGGAGGCTACTTTATTTACTATTATCTTATTCAAAAGGCGGGTGCTTATTTTACCTCTATGATGTTCTACATGATTCCCATTTTCGGAGTAATTGGTGGTGCATTGCTCCTAAAAGAGAAAATATCATACAATCAGATGCTCGGGATGGTCGTAGTGTTCATAGGCCTTTATATTGTGAATAGAGAAAAGTTTAAGAACCAGTGAGAAAATTAAATAAGCCGGCTAGTTATTTTTTCTCCC
>DEIM01000148.1 GCA_002352485.1 Candidatus Dadabacteria bacterium UBA2774 | reverse complement strand
TCGTAGTAAATCATATAGCGTCTTTTCACGATACGCCTACCCTCTGTCTCGGGCCATGTGTCCTCGAACTGAAACATACCAATCTCTCTTTCTATCTCCTGACGTTTCAAGCCCCGGCCCACTTTTACCGCCTGATAGTAGTTATTACCCTTTTTCCGTATGCGTATTTCCTTTTCATCGGTAATGAGCAAATACCCTTGCAGAATCTCTTCTGATGAAAAGTTCTCAAGACCCGGAGGGTTCTCGACTAGGAATTTTCTCTCAATCTCAATATTCATACGGGTTATGGTATGTGGTTTTTAATCTCTTCCCAGAGATCTGTGTAAGCCTCTGACGAAGGAGAATTTAGGTGCGTGGCAGCAACAGGCGCTCTGTCTATTCCCATCCTCTCGATCTCTGAGCGGTAGGGGATTGTGCTCATGAGTATGTTACTTTCTTCGCTTCTAATGTTTCCCATCACTTCCTGATGGAGGCTTTTTCTCTTCTCTACCATAGAGAAGAATGTATAGAGCTTGGCGCGGTCTATATCGTTCTTTTTAAGAAACTTTCGCAGCTTCTCGTAGGTGAGTACGGAAAGCGTGGTGGGTATGAGCGGGACTACAATAAGATTTGAGGCCTCGAATACGTTCTCCGAGACAAGCGAGATGCCGGGAGGACAGTCGAGAAATAAATAATCGTACTCGTGCTTTATAAGTTTAAATATCTTCCGTAGGCGACTTTTGGAATTCTTGAGGGAATCCAGCGCCAGATCGAGGTTACGGTATGATAGCTTTGAGGGCAGGAGATCAAGGTTCGGATAGTCCGTGCCCTTTATGTTCTTGTCGATATTTCTTCCGCCCTTGATGAATTTGGCCGAGTTAAAGTTGCGTGAGGCCCTTATGCGGAAGTAATAGGAAGAGGCCCCCTGGGGGTCGAGGTCGCACAGAAGTGTCCGCGCACCTTCCTGAGCCGCTTTGTAGGAGAGGTTTACTGCAGCCGCAGTCTTACCCACCCCGCCTTTCATGCTGTACATGGCAAGAGTTTTCATGAATGCGGCCCCTGTTTAACATGGAATAATTTCTTGAATACCGATTTCATCTCTTTGTCCTGGAACTCGTTAAATTTCTCCGTAAACTCAGAGCGAACTTCCCTTTGCCGTTCATACAGAACCGAAATAAGCCCGCCGGTTGAAACTATGCAGTCCTTTTGTTTTTCGTCTGAAGTTTCAAGATTGTCGACAAAGGCCTTTAAGCTTTCGCGCTGAACCGACAGGTCATTAAACTCGCCAAGATTGTCCTGGAGGATTTTCAAATGCCTTACCAGCGACTTGATGTCCTCGGCTGGGTATAGAGAAGAGAAGAATTCGATCATGTATCTAAGTTTTTTACACTCTATCCTTAATTTATGCATCTCGGCGTCGGGAGTGTCTTCATTCATGTGGGAGCCGTCTTTTACTATTCTCTTATACTTCTTTTTTATAATGCGGTTGGCAAGATTATGAACAGGCACCCTGGAATTGAGGGTCGATGAATTATCCTGTTGTTCATTCAAGAACTTCTCCCATGAGTGGGTGATCTCTTTATACTCTTTAGATTTTAGGAACTTAACAATGTCCTTATGGGCCTTTTTCCTTTGCTTTATGAACATTGAGAACATTTGCTCAAGCCCGGGGGTAAGCTCTTCGGGGAGCATCGCTCTATAACGGTCTTTATCGAGGAGATAAATGTCAAGGTCCCTGAGAAGGTTTGTGTTCTTCCCAAGCGTTGAGAACCTCTCTTTAAAATGCTCTGTTGTGTCCTCCGGAAACACCCCTTTAATTTGAGAAAGCGCTGCGCGAGTTCTCCTGACAGCCACCCTGAAATCATGGAGAAACTCTATATCAATATCCTTTAATATGCCATCTTCATTGAGCTTAATTGTCTGCAGTAGAGTCATCATTATGGTTCTCAGAGCTTCAAAAGAAGAGAGCGCAGGTTTAAGCTCTATTTTTAGCTTAGAGGAGTAGTCCTTCGGGTCTTTTCCAATGGATTTTAGAAGTGCTTTAAGATAATCGCCTTGAGACTCCTTGAGGCTAAGCTCTGAAAGATAGCTTTTAAATTCGGCAAGCTCTCTAACATAACCCCTGACGGGCCTGAGGCTTAGATGTGTAATAGTACCGCCGCTGTCACCAGCCATTTTTATTTCCTCTATCGTCATATTAATAACGGTCTTTTCGTCCTCATTAAGTATTCGTACCGGGTTTGATGTTTTCTCAATTTCCATAATCGGCAGTAGAGCCCTCACATCTATCCGCTCCTTTAATTCATCTCTTAAAGTACAGCAGGGAAGCTCCCACCAAAAATTAGGCTCCTTTTTCCCCTCGGCAGGCAGTTCCGCGATGGGTTTATTAAAATGTGAGTTGTGAAGAATAAAAGAGGTCTTATCACAAAGAAGATACATGCCGTCGCAGCATAATCTGAAGTCAAAAGTGTCCAGATAGCGTTTTTTTTGTCTGACGCTTCTCTCGAAAACAGCTGTAAAATCGGCTGATATACGCTTGCTCAGGTCTTTTTTGTCAATCGAATCCCCAAGCTCGTAATACTCTATATTTTCCAAGTGAAAAGCCCCTTCTGAACCCTTAATGGACGATATTATACCAGTTTTAAAACTTTCGCGCCCTTTATATTACCCTTTTTCAGCTCTAAAATCGCCGTATTTGCGTCCTCTAGCTTATATTCCTCAACTTTGGACCTTATGGGAATGTCTCCCGCAAGCTTAAGAAACTCTCTTACGTCTCTTGGGCTTACGTTAGCTACGGACTTAATCTCTTTTTCCATCCATAGATGCTCTGCATAATCGAGATTAAGGAGGTACTTTTTATCTGCCTCCTCTTTTCTGATCGCGTTTATTACGAGCCTGCCCTCGCTCCGAAGGTTCTTAAGCGCTTCAACAACCGGTTTCCATACGGGTGTCGTGTCGATTACGGCGTCCAGCTTCTCGGGTGAGTATTCTTCGGCGTCCCCTGCCCATTTTGCGCCAAGCTCAATTGCGAAGTCCCTCTCGGTGCCGCTCCTGGCAAAGACGTACACGGGAGTGCTCGGGTACATGCTCTTTACAAGCTTTAGCACCAGGTGGCCCGACGCTCCAAACCCTGTGAGCCCCAGAGATTGCCCGTCTGTTATGCCTGTGAGCCTGAGAGCGCGGTACCCTACCGCTCCCGCGCAAAGGAGCGGAGCCGCTTCTGTGTCTCCCAAGGTGTCGGGGATTTTATAGGCGTAGTTTTGAGATACTTTCATGTACTCTGCGTACCCGCCGTCAGCGTCACGGCCTGTGGCCATAAACTTGGGGCAGAGGTTATTGTTCCCTTCCCTGCAGTATCGGCACTCTTCACATGAGGAATATATCCACGCAACCCCTACCCTGTCTCCAATTGAGTGGGCCGCCGCGTTAGGCCCCGTCTCTTCAACTGTTCCTACAACCTGATGTCCGGGGATTACAGGGTAGTGAGGCGGAGGGGTCCTACCCTCAATCTCATCAAGCTCGGTGTGGCATACGCCGGAGGCCCTTACACGTATTAATATTTCCCCTTCGCCGGGCTCTGGCACAGGCACATCGGCGTATTCAAGCGGTCTATCGCCAGCCCTCAGATCTGAAACACCTTTTAGCAGCATCGCTTTCATAATTTATTCCACACCTCCCATCACATACATTTCATAGATTAAAAATAGATTCTTTTCAAGGCTTTTTATTGAAATTGATAAAATCGCACAACCGGACAATGTCTTAATATCTGACAAACGACATGAAGAACGGAGCCATTAATTGCTACAGCTATCGAATATACCAGCAAATAGAAACGTTATGTATATGGCACGTTACTTGTAATAAGTATTAATATAAAGCCAATTTTAAGGAGGCAGGTATTATGGCGCTTAAAAGATGGATGCCAAGAGAAAATATGGAAAGGTTTTTCCATGATTTGTTTGATGAGACGATGTCGGGTGGTATGGCGAGAAGGTTTCCTTCGCTGAGAGCATTCGCTCAGTTTGGAGAATCTTC
>DEIM01000237.1 GCA_002352485.1 Candidatus Dadabacteria bacterium UBA2774 | reverse complement strand
TGGATTTGGGAAAAAGCTTTTCGGATTCACAAAGGGCGAAACCGAATACCTTATCTGCATGCTCCCTCTAGGAGGCTATGTAAAGATGTACGGAGAGGGTACAGAGGGCAATTTCATAGTCGACAATGTTAAACAGGGATCCGTGGCCGAGAAAAGCGGGTTTAAATCAGGCGACAGGATAGTAAACGTCGAAGGTCTCGATCTTAAGGAATACGAAAGATGGAAACAGCTTGAAGCGGTTTTGGAAAAAGAGCCCGAAAGGGACTTTGAAGTCACGTTAGAAAGAGATGGAAAGCCTGTAGAGCTTCAGATCAAGCCAAGAGATCTTGAGGGTAACGACACCTATTCAGAGAAAGAATACCCGAGAGGGTTTTCGACACAGCCTATTCTAAATAGGCTCGCAATCGTAGTTGCCGGGCCGTTTATGAACTTCCTGCTACCGTTTATATTTCTTCCCCTTGTTTTCATGATCGGGATTACAGTGCCTGCCTATCTTGAGCGCGCACCTGAGATCGGATATATAAACCCCGAGTCTCCAGCCGCGGAAGCCGGTTTTATCAAAGGGGATAAAATACTTGAGATCGAAGGCGGCAAGGTCTCGAACTGGCGAGACGTAAACATAGCTGTCCAGACAAACCCGGACGTGACCATTGATATCAAGGTCGACAGAGAAGGCTCGGAGCAGGTAATTCCTGTCTTAGCTAAGGCGTCGCCCGAGGGTGTAGTTGCCATCGGCTTCAGCGAGCCGATCCCGGCAAAAGTCGGGGGAGTGATGGACGGTACACCCGCCGACACTGCGGCACTTGAAAAAGGAGACAGGATTGCTGAGATAAACGGTGTCAGTATTGCGGACTGGGACCAGATGGCATCTATTATAAAACAAAACGCCGGAAACGAGCTCACAGTAGCTATCGAAAGGGGAGAGGAAGTTTTTGACGTATCAATCACACCAGAGCCTCTTGGGGAAGACGGAGCGGGCGCAATCGGAATACAGATATTTACGGAAGAGGTAGTAAAGCAGTACGGGTTCTTCGAGTCGATAGTAAAAGGCGTACAAGAAGCCGCCAAAATGATAATCGAAGTTGTAGTGCTTCTTTTCGGATTCCTTTTTAAGCTGGTCACGGGCAAGATAGCCCTGGGCACGGCGGGTAAGAGCTTAGCGGGCCCCATACTCATTGCCAAGGTCTCAGGCTCTGCCGCAGAGAACGGCATCGCGCAGCTTCTGCAGTTCACATGCTTTATCAGCATAAACCTTGCGATAATCAATCTGTTCCCTATACCGATGCTCGACGGCGGACACGTTGTGTACCTGGCCATTGAAGCCATTAAGAAAAAGCCGCTAAGTCAGCGCTCAATGGAAATAAGCCAGAAGATCGGACTCACGCTGCTTCTCTTTATCATGTTCCTTGCTATTTACAACGATATATCAAGAGTCAAAGGGGATATAGTGAGCTCTTTCCATAGGATTGTAGACGTATTAAGGCAATAGGGCACTATAGCTCCGGCTGCTGTATAATTTCCTTTATAGACACACCCGGTGAAATAAAATTCAGGTTATCTCAATACCACCGGGTCTAAACTAGTACAATGAGTCTTCTAAGACTGGGAAAAGACAACTGGGCAAGGACGAGTCCGACCAAAGAGGGAATAGTGTTCCTGGGACTCAGCCTTTTCGTAGGGTTTGCGGCGCTCAATACAGGGAACAACCTCCTGTACCTTGCTTTCGGGATGATGCTCAGCTTCATCGTGGCTTCGGGGGTGATGTCCATGATCAATCTCTCCAGGATCGAAGTCTCGGTGAAACCCTCCGGAGATGCGTTTGCGGCTTCACCATCTAGACTTAAATTCTCTATTAGAAACGAGAAGTATTTAATTCCTTCTTATTCCTTATCTATCGAACTTAAGGGTGAAAAAGTATTCATACCTTACCTCCCTTCGAAAAAGGAAAACGTAGCCCTAGTCAGTTATTTATTCAGGCAAAGGGGTTGGAACAAAATCCCGGAGGCAAGGCTTTCTACGAGGTTTCCGTTCGGGTTCTTTAAAAAATGGATCAGGGTCGACACTGGAGAAGATAATGTTCTGGTTTATCCGAGACTGCAAAATGTCTCACTAGATAATGAAAATATAAAAAGAAACCCGGAAGACACTAACCCCGATCAGGATGGCAGCGGTAGAGAAAGAAGCATGTCAGGAGAGGATATCAGGTCTATTAAAGAGTATAGCTTTGGGGACAACCCAAAGCTCATTCATTGGAAGACTACCGCTAAGATGGGGAGAGTTATGGTGAGGGAGATTGAGGAAGAAGCCGACAATAAAGAAGCCGTACTCCGTTTCACCCCGCATAAGGACAATAGCGCGCTCGAAAGAGAAATAAGCCGCGTGGCCTCGACTTTTGTCGAGCTGTTAAAGAGAGGTTACGAAGTAGAGTTTGTATCTCCCGAAAGGAAATTTTCTACCTCAAGATCCGGAAGATCTCCGAGACCCGTTCTAACATATCTGGCGCTCTTTGACGGAAAAGTGCTATCTTGATATTCTCACAAATACGCACTTCTAAAACGTAAGGGTTGTTCCGACACTGGCGGGAACAAATGCTTGCGGCATTGCTCGGGCTATCTGATGTATGGCCGACCACCCGGTGCAGTGACCCGGCATAACATAGTTAGGATCTATTTTCTTAAGGGCATCGATGGTGTCGGGGATTATGGCTTCGAACAAACCGCCCGTTAGATGAAACCCGCCTATTACCGC
>DEIM01000112.1 GCA_002352485.1 Candidatus Dadabacteria bacterium UBA2774 | reverse complement strand
CGACCCATATCCCACAAGATACACTACCTCCCGCGATCTGCTCTCACACCGTACAGGGCTTCCGGCTTTCACCGGGGATCTTTTCGATCACTTGGGCTACACGCGTGAAGAAGTAATTCAGAGGATACGGTTCATCGAGCCCGCGTGCAGTTTCAGGGATGAGGCCAATTACTCAAACCTCGGGTTCTTTCTCGCGGGTGAGTCAGCGGCCCAATCAAGCGGCTCAACGTGGGAGAACCTTGTGCGTACGAGCCTTTTAAGCCCGCTTGCAATGAACCGCTCGGGGTTCACCGACTCTATAGACAGACAATCAAACGCAGCGTTTCCGCACGGGGTAATTGAAGGGCAGACCCGTGTCATACCTTACAATAAACAAGGCGTGCTCGCCCCAGCGGGCGCTATGACGTCCACCGCTTCTGATATGGCGCACTACATGATTATGCTACTGGACCAGGGCAAGTATCTAGGCAGGCAGATACTCTCGCCCGAGACAGTCGGGGAGATATACAAACCAACCATGGTCGACACGCCGGGGTTCGCGGAGCTCCCGCCCATATCCGCCGAAACGGGATTTAACTACGGACTTGCCTGGGGTATTTATAATTGGAAAAACCACAAGATTCTGGAAAAAGGCGGCGCCCTTGACGGTATGCGCTCAGTCACTGTGCTTGTGCCAGAGCTAAAGCTCGGTATCACGGTGCTCGCCAATATGAATTTAACCGTCCTGCCGGAAGCAGTACGGGCCTATGTGCTAGAGCAGTATCTCGGAGAAGCCGATTACGACATGCAGGCTGTGATTAAAGAGAGGTCTAAAAAAATTGCGGAAATGCTTAGCTTTGATCCAGAGCCTGCAATCAAAAGCCCCAACCCTCCGAGTCTGGATCTGAGGGGTTATACCGGAACCTATGAAAACGATGTATACGGCAAGTTTATAATCGTACTTAAGGAAGGAAACCTGAGCGTCCTTGCTGGCCCGGCGCAGTATACCGGCACTTTGAGTCACGTGAATTTCGACACCTTCCACCTCAAATGGCCTATATTCATTAGCCTTCCCGATGATACCACTTTTGTTATAAACTCAGAGGGGAAAGTAACGGAATTCATCACCGAGTCCATCGGCACATTTACAAAGAAGGATTAGAATGAAAACAATCAAAAGGGCTATTTATATGATTGCTCTCCAGAGCACACCTTCTACAAAATAACCCATGCACCCTGAGCCCTTTTTCTTTCCTCCCCCCAGCGCGGGGGAGGATTAAAGGTGGGGGGATAAAATCCGTTCATCCTAAGCATGTCGAAGGATGAAACATTCCCGTCATTGCGAGGGAACGCAGCGACCGTGGCAATCTCTACATTTTTACACATAACCAAACCCACTCACCCTGATCCCGTCGAAGGGTATAACTTTATCAGCCTCCCTTTGAAAAAGGGAGACTGAGAGGTATTTGTCTTTAATGGTCCTGAACCATGTCCGGGATTTGATACGCAATCTAATCAGAACCTCATCTTTTGTCTTTGCCTTTTTATATCCCCCTTTCTCAAAGGGGGATTAAAGGGGGATTATTTATCTTTTGCCTTTCAAGATTCCGACATACACAAAGATTCATACCTTTAGAACTACGGCCCCGTGCACGGCACGTCAGGCGGGGCATCCCACGCATTAAGCTCCGTACATCTGGCCAAGTCAGCGCAGCTAATCTTAAACGCCTTATCTTCAGGGTCAGCCGCGGCTAAAGCCTCAACTCCAACAGGAATGTTGTTGCACACACTAGCGTCAAACCCATCGTCCCCGGCCTGCTGCCCGGCACACCCTATAGAGAGCAGAAAAGCCATAATACCAAATACCTTGAATATTCTCATCATAATTTACTATCCTCCGTTAGTGGCTTTTACAAAAATCTGATAATACCATACATTATATAGCATATATTCTCTAAACAATCACGCTCTTAATCAGGGATACACTTTGTCCGATAAAAAATCTTCATATCAAATTCCCTCAGGCACAGCCTCCTCAGAGCAGCTCATCAGCAAGAGCCGTTTCATCGCTGCTGTTTCGCATGCGGGAGACAAAAACGAGGCGATGAGCTTCATAAAAAGAATATCCGCATCACACCCCGGCGCTCACCACAACACTTACGCTTTCATCATCGGCAGCCCCGAAGGATCTTCTGACACAGGTTATTCTGACGACGGAGAGGTAAGCGGCTGCGCCGGAAAACCCATACTAAGCATACTTCAGCATAAAGCCGTCGGTGACGTAGCCGCAGTCGTCACGCGCTACTACGGCGGCACAAAGCTCGGCACCGGTGGGCTTGTCAGAGCCTACTCCGGCACGCTCATGCTCGCGCTCGACAAACTGAGGCTTATAGAACGTGTCCCGATGATAACTCTTAGTATTGAGTTTCCCTATCAATTTGAGAGCCCTCTAAGACACTTGTTCGAGAAATACGGCATAGGGTTTAACGACCCCGTGTATACAGATGAAGTCACACTCAGAGCCAATCTCCCTGAGGATAAAGCCGAGCTTATCAAAAACGAGATCATGAACCTCACCCGCGGCCAAGCTCGGATTGAAAAAACAAGTTAGTCATTGCGAGGGAACATTGTGACCGTGGCAATCTCCTCCAATTCATCTCCGACTCAACATTACTGTCATCCCGGCCCCCGAGCCGGGATCTCATCTTTTATCTTTGCCTTATTTATTCTGCATATTATATCACGCATCACTTCATCTCCATTCACAGTAAATTATTCCCCTCTTCCACAATACTTAGGTACTATATATTCCCCATGACCAAGGAAACAGACAGCACACAGGACCTCGACAAATACTATTACTATTTAAATATGATCACTGAGAACGTACGTAACGGCTATGACGACATGGTGCTCAAGTACTGCGATATGAGCCTCCCGCTAGTTCCGCTACTCATTGAGGAAACAATAAAGAACTACGGCGAATTCGATATACATACAATTCCGTCTATAGAGCTCGGAGCAAGACTCTGGAGCTATCAGGGAAACGAAGAGAAAATCAAGGAGCTCGAGCGTCTCGTTGACGCGCACGAAGAGCTTACGCCCTGGAAGATACACATTGAGCGCGCCTATGAAAATCTGCGCGACTCGGGCGAGTGAAAATATCCTTTGAAATCACCATATTTCTGCTATAACCTAATTCCCTTTACACATAAGCAAAGGAGACAACCGCAATGTTCCGTAATTTATTTATAATCACAGCGTTACTAATCCTTATTGGTGCCCCGTCGTCCCACTCTCAAGAGAGCACAGATCAGGCAACTGATTCTAAGAAACAAGAAAGTAAAAGCACACCTACTAAAAAGAGCGCTGCCCCGAAGCTGAGTCTAGAGCAGGTGCTTGAGAACTATTACAAAGCCATAGGCGGCCTTCAGAACTGGCGAGATGTAAATACAATGAGAATGGGTGGGGTTATGGTCTCCATGGGCCAGCCGGTACCGATAAGGGCTATATACATGCGTCCCAACAAATGCAAGGTAGAATACAAGGTCAAGGACGCGGTCATTGTACAGGCTTACGACGGTAAAATGGCCTGGCAGCACAACCCACACGGCGAGGTCGTACTACCTCAACCAATGAGCACGGGGAAGTCCAATTACCTGCACGACACATGTGACATTGACGGTCCCCTAATAGATTATAAGAAAAAGGGTAACAAGATAGAGCTCCTGGGTACTGAAACCCTCTATGGGAATGACACCTACAAATTAAAGATCAGCTACAAAACGGGTAACGTGCAGACATATTTCCTGGACTCTAAAACATTCCTTCCGGTTAGACTCGATGGAGTCTATCAGCTCGACGGATTGGAGCACAAAGTCACGACATCTTATTTTGACTATAAGAAGGCCGGCAAACTAGTAATCCCATATAAACTAGATTTCGATATTACAGGCTCACCGGGTACTGAAGAGGTGATATTCAAGACCGTGCAGATAAACCCGCGCCTCAATGAATCTTCTTTCAAAAAACCCGATTAAATTTTTTACTTCAATGATCTGCAATTTCGCTTGTATTTCCCACTTTATCCTATAATCTAAATAATGTTAATCTGAGCTATATACATAATTCCTCTCTGGAGCGACTCTCAATGAACATATATCTAAAAACAGCTTTATTTCTAATACTCGCGGCATCGACCCTTGCAACACCGGAATTGATAAAAGATGCATATGCTGAGGGTGCGCCCTTTGAGATTGCCCAGAGCAGTACGGACGATGGCAAAAATTCCGAGAACACCAAGAAGCTCAACACAATTCTTAAAAACTACAGAAACGCAATCGGCGGCAAAGAAGCGTGGGACAGCATGGACAGTTTTAAAGTTTCCGGGAACATGCAGTCACTTGGCACTGTTTTTAAAACCACTATAGTTTATAAGAGGCCCGATTTGTGCAGATTGGACTTTAGGGCAGAGAACATGAATTTCGTAGAATCATATGACGGAACCACATCGTGGCAAGAAGGAATTGCAGCCAGAATGAAAGAGCCTACAGAGCTCAAAGGCAAAAGGGCCGAGGAGCTCAAACATACCTGCGATTTCGACGGCCCTCTCGTAGACTCTAAAGAAAAAGGTATCGATTTAGAGTATGAGGGAGAAGAAGAGATAGAAGGCAAAACGGGCTACAAGATCAAAGTCACATTCGATAACGGCTCGGTAGACACTTATTATCTGAACAAGGAAACATATCTGCCGTTTATGGTAGTAGGAACGACTTCGATAAAAAATAAGAGCATTAAATCAACTACGCGCATAGGCGACTTCCTTCAAACCGGCGACATAAAAGTCGCGTATTTTTACGAGTTCGAGCTCGAAGGCGTGTCCCAAAATGAAATATTCAAGGTAACGTCGATAGAAATAAACCCCGAGATAGAAAAGGGCTACTTCAGTATGCCGAGAAACGTAAAAGACTCGTATTAACTAACTCAGACGTCATCAATTGCGAGACTGTATTGAACCTCACCTTTCACACCCTCAAAGCGCCACATATTTAAGTGCCTTTAAATAAATAGGTTTCGCGCGCCTTTGAACTTCCTCTAAAATTCCTTTATTATAAGCGCCGGAGAGGCAACCGCAGCGTTAGATAAAGGAGAATTTTCAGTATATGGGATTACAATTAACTAAGATTTTTAGTCTGATTGTTCTTTTGTTTACAGTCAGCGCCTGTATAGATCTGGAGCCGGATAGCGCGGTTAATATGTTGGGTCAGCCGCATACGCTTACAGCCACTGTTGAGGAGGAAGACGGTACTCCAATAATCAATGAGTTAATATCTTTCAGGGTAGTAGAAGGACCCAACGAAGGCAGAGAGAGCCTTCCATTCAACGGCGAATGTGTTCCCGACAGCTGCAGAACAAACGAGCTCGGCCAGGTATCCTGGACCTACACTAGTGAGATAGTTGGCATAGACTCAATAATCGCCTTTGGCTCAATGTCTGAAGATGGTTTTGAAATCGAGATCCCCTCAGACACAGCTATAAAAATATGGCAGGGCATTCCGAGACCCATCCCGGCACTTTCGCTCTGGGGACTCATGGCATTGTCTGGAATTCTGGGGATAATAGCCTATATAGTATTAAAAAGAAGAAAGTTAACCGCTTAAAAGTGAGATTGAATTAAAAAAGGGAGTTTCGGCTCCCTTTTTAATATTTCGGTTAAAATATTAAAAGATCTGTCTATTTCCCGTACCCGTACTTCCCCCAGTTTTTGAGAACTTTCTCCTGTAGCTCTTTTGGATAACTATACTCAAAGCTCGATATCTTGTTTCTATCAAAGGAAGGAAGCAGCGCATCAAATATCACCTTAGTGCTGCTCATATCCTTTTTCTCAGCCGCGTTTAAATAGTGAAGAAGCGGCAATGTCTTCTGATGCTCAAAGAAATGCGCGTCGTTCTGCGGGTGCACCCTTGTGGCAAACGCCCACATTACCTGGGTTATGTCGCTCGGATCAATATCGTTATCAACAATCATTATCTTTGGGAAATCGACCCCGGGCTTACTGTTGAATATTAAATCCTTTGCTTCGCGGGCAAGCTTCTTTGCGCTTGCATGCGTGTGCTCCATCTCCTCCACTGTAACCACCATAAAATGAACAGCGCTCTCAAAGGTAAGAAAGCACGTATCCACCGGAAAATTATGCTTTCTTAGCTCGGCGAGCACTGCTGCTGAATACATCGTGCCGCAGCACGTCTGCGTGTCCTCGACAGGCGCGCCCGCGTTTACTACAGGCAAGATAGGAGCATCCCTATAAGTTATTGCGCTCACGTTATACACAGGCTGAGGCGTATCGTGCTCGCCCATGTACCCGGCGAACTCACCCATCGGCCCTTCCTCGGCAGTCTCCTTATCAGAGATAGTTCCTTCAATTACAATTTCAGCCCCCGCAGGCACTTGCAGGTCCACACTATTACACTGAACGACCTCAACGGGCTCCCCTAAATGTGCGCCCAACACCTCCCCTTCGCTCACATAGGTAGGCAAAGGTGTTCCCGAGAAAAACGGCACTGCGGGCGGCGCGCCCAAGACGAGCGCGAACGGCGTAGGCTCTCCTTTTTCCTTCCACATCCGGTGAATAATGCCCAGGTGCTGCTGCGGCGGGATAAGCCCGGTCATGCGTTTATCATCAAGGAGCATGATCCTCGCTATGGACCAGTTAGTCCACGATTTATCAGGGGTCTGTACAACTATTGTTCCCCATGTGTTTAAATATCGCCCGCCGTCTCCGCTGTGTATAAAAGGCGCCGGTAGGCGCATTAAATCAACATCCTCTCCGGCCATTACATTCTCCTGGCATACCGCGCTCTGAACTAACTTTGGTTTAACCCCCTCCCTGGCAAAGGAGTCCGCAAGCGTATTTACTATTTCCTTAGCCCCGGCACAAGGATCAAATCCGAGCGATGTCGCGATCCGGCAGAACTTAAGCCCTTCCTGCCTGCTCACACCGCCCGAGCCACCGAGCACTCTGAACCCCTTTTCTATATCTTTTATTTTATTGAACAGAGGGGCCGGAGCGCGCAGGTCATAAGCTCTTCTTATGACAGCTCCAATCTCTAGGTTCCAATCGACCTCCTCATCTATTTCCTGAAGCTCGCCCAGCTCATCGAGCGCCTTTAAATACTCCCTCAGGTCTTTTATATATCGCATTGGATAACCTCCGGGGACTGCCTTCTTGGGTTATAAAAGTTCTTAAAACCAATATACAACATTTGGCCGCCGCCCGACAATATAGTATTTCATTTCCGTCATTGCGAGGGAGTGAAGTGACCGCGGCAATCCCCTTCAATCTAGGCATCAATTCCCCGCCTACCCTGAGCATACATGTAGTGCGCAGTCGAAGGGTGATAGCAATACATATTAAATAAGTGTTCACTGCCTTGAGCGATTAATAGCTAAACATCTTTGTTAATACATCTCGATTAGTATATTATCAACGCTCGAACAGCACTCTTGAAGGTTTAGGTACTTTTTTAAGTTTCAGATCGTACTTATCTACAATATTGACTTTTATGTGAGCCATAGCTTCCTCAATTGAATCTGTAACCATAAAAAGGTTGAGGTCTTCAGGGCTTATAGTGCCCTCTTTTACCATGAGCTCTAAAAAATCCATAAGCTC
>DEIM01000102.1:5873-18947 GCA_002352485.1 Candidatus Dadabacteria bacterium UBA2774 | reverse complement strand
GCCGACATTGCCAGAAGCGGCAGGGGCAGCGATTTTTGTCTCACCGCCAGGAGCGCTGAATTCTGATCCGTTACTCAATTTACAGGTTCTCCTTCGTTTTAATTAATGCAGTATTCAATTTTAAGCGGCCTCCTGCCTTGCGGCACTAACGCCTTCATCTGGCGCTCCGTACCACTGAGCCAGTGTGATCATACTAGCGCTCAGATAAATAAGACATCCGGGAACCCACATCGTGAGGCCTCCAATCTGCTGGTCTACACCGGGGGTAATGCAGAGGTCGTTTCTGATTAACGCAAGAAGCCCGGCAGAATCGACCGGGTTTATATAAGCCGTATAAAGCCCTGCGCCCGCAAAAGTGATGAGCATCCCGAGTATCGTACACCCAAGACACGCAGACGCCAGATATAGCGTGCCGGTAAGAGGGTTTAGCCTCCTATTCTCTATAGGTGTAAACACAGGCCACCAGAATATCATTCCTATTAATACAAAGCTCACTAACTGTGTTATGTATAGGGAGTTGTTATTAAGAGCCATGTCGTGAATAGAGGGCATATGCCATACCCACATGGCGCCTACCCCCAAAAACCATGCTACAGGAGGATAGCTGAGCACTCTCATCATTTTACCGATAGGCTCTATTTTTAGGAGCTTTTCCGCGGTTGATTTCGGGATACCGAAAAGTAGTAACAACGGTACTATGAGGAGGAGCAGTATGTGCTGAATCATATGGGCGCTGAATAAATAGTGTCTGCCGAGATAATCGAGCGGGCTCACGAGCGCGAACAGCATCACCAAAACACCCGACATATAGAGTACGGAGTGTCTGTTCAGCCTTGTGCCCACACCCAGTAAATACGCTCCTACAAGTACTGAGGCAAATACTAAAGCCCAGGGCTCAAATGACCATCCGGCATTAAACAGCTGTAATATTTCCATGCCCGTTTCTCCAGAGTGCTTTTATTGTTACAAAATTTATCGTTACAAAAAAAACGCCCACACGTATATCACCGAGTAAACCACAATCCATACGCCGTCGACGAAGTGCCAGTAAATCGAAATGACCTCTACTCCGTCAGAGCGGGGTCCCTTGAAATCTCCGAAAAGCGCAAGTCCAAGTAATATTGAGAGCATAATAAGCCCCACGCACACGTGGAACCCGTGAAACCCGGTGAGGGTGAAAAATGTCGTTCCGAATACGTTTCGACTTATCGTTATATTCTGTTCTATCAACCCTGCCCATTCACGCCCCTGTCCGAATATAAATATGGCTCCAAGCACTATGGTGACTAGAAGCCATACTTTCATCATCGTATGGTTCTTGGCCCTTAGAGACTTGCCGGCAAGCCAGATGGTAAAACTGCTGGCAAGCAAAAACAAGCTGAATATACCCGTAACATAGGGGTTTAAGCTGCTCTCTGCAGTAGGGCCGTCTACTACAGTGCCTTTGAAATTTACGTAGGCCAATATGAGCATGATAAAGAAGATTGACTCTGAGGCCACGAAAAATTTTATGAGCATTTTGTTATCTGCCATAGTAGTGTCTCCTAGTCAACCACCTTAGCGTTGGGCTCGTCAGGCTGCTCTGGGTGTGCAAGGTCCCATAGGGGGCGTCTTCCTCTAACAGGTGGTACGAGATCGAAATTATGCACAGCCGGGGGTGAAGCCGCAGCCCACTCCAGAGTCCATGCGTCCCAAGGGTTATTACCCGCCTTTTTACCGCGCTTCCGGCTTACGTGTACGTTCCACATAAAGACTAATACCGACAGAGCCAACACTACGGCGCCGATTGTCGATATCAGGTTCATTGAGCCCCAGTAAGGGAAATCCTGGTATGTGTATATGCGGCGCGGCATACCCATAACACCCAGAAAATGCTGTACGAAAAAGGTCATGTTAAATCCTATTATTGTGAGCCAGAAATGCCATTTTCCGAGCGTCTCGGACATCATCCGTCCCGTAAATTTGGGGAACCAGTAATATACGCCCGCGAAGATTGCGAACATAGAGCCGCCGTAAAGAACGTAGTGGAAATGGGCAACTATGAAATAGCTGTCCGTGACGACCCAATCTATCGGGACAGAGGCTATGGCAACTCCGGTAATTCCGCCCATTACGAATTCGATAATAAAAGCGGTGGCGAATAGCATGGGGGTGGCGAATATTATCTTCCCTCCCCACATCGTAGCAACCCAGTTGAGCACCTTAACCCCCGTGGGTATAGCGATTAACATGCTGGCAAGTGAGAAGTATAGATTAGTTACGTCTCCCAGACCTACGGCGAACATATGGTGCGCCCATACACCCAGGCTCAGAAGGCCAATTGCTACAGTCGAGCCCGCGACAAATTCATAGCCGAAAATAGGTTTGCGTGAGAAAACCGGTATGACTTCAGAGATAATGCCGAATGCAGGCAGTATGAGGATATAAACCTCAGGGTGCCCGAAACCCCAGAAGAAGTGCTGCCAGAGTATAGCTGAGCCTCCGTGAGCCGGGGTGAAGAAAGTGGCCTCAAGCAGGCGGTCGAGCAGCATCATCGCGAACGCTGAGGCGATAATGGGTATAACAAAAATGAGCAGGAACGATGTAACGAGTATCATCCATACGAAAAGCGGAATCCTGCGCATAGTCATACCCGGCGTTCGCATAGTGAGAATCGTAACGATGTTATTGAGACCCGAGGCTACAGAGCTTATACCTGTAGCGAGGAGTCCGAGAGCCCAGTATGTGGGCCCTTTATTGAGCGAAAACGGCTTTTCGCTAAGCGGGGAGTATGCAAACCAGCCCATATCGGGCGCTCCGCTTTGTGTTAAGAAACTATAGTAGATCAGTATCCCGCCGAAAACGACCAGCCAGAAGCTCAGTGCGTTTAAGCGGGGGAAAGCCATGTCCCGGGCCCCGATCATGAGAGGCACGAGGTAAACGCCCACGCCGATTAAAAACGGCATTACTACGAAAAATATCATCGTCGTGCCGTGCATGGTGAACAACTGGTTATAGACTTCGGGCGAAATAAAGTTAAATTCGGGTTGAGAGAGCTGTATACGCATGAGTAACGCTTCAAGCCCGCCTACAACGAAGAATACCATTGTTACCATCAGGTACATAAGCCCAATCTGTTTATGGTCTACGGAGGATACCCAAGCGAGCATACCCTGGTTTTCTTTGAGTGAGGGTAGGGGTTCTGTGTTTTCGGGAACTAGCGGTAATCTTCTGCTCATTTGAGAGCCTCCAGGTAGGCTACAATCGCTTCTACTTCAGTGGGACTAAGCTTCATATTGGGCATCAGTGAGCCTTGTTTGTATTTCTGTGGGTTAGTTAGCCATTTATTTAGATTCTCTGGCGTATTAGTAAGCACACCGGCGCCTATTGTCTGTCGGTCGTTCAAGTGGGTCAGGTTGGGTCCAACTCTAGCCGCGGCCGCCGTGCCCATAATAGTGTGGCAGTTCATACACGCCTTTTCCTGAAACAGTTTCGCACCATTTCCCGCAAGTCCGGTCCTCGGTGTGGGTGGTATCACAAGCTCCTGTTTCTCCCACTCTTTAAATTCCTCTTCTGTTTCCGCAATCACTCTAATGTGCATGTTAGCGTGCTGCGCTCCGCAAAATTCAGCGCATGCGCCTATATATAGCCCGGGCTCTCCTGCCACAATCCACATATGGTTCGGGTGTCCTGGGATGGCGTCTATTTTCCTTCCTAGCTCGGGGACCCAAAAGTCGTGAATAACGTCTACAGACTCTATTCGGGCAAGTAGGTATTTACCCGCCGGTATATGGAGCTCGTTTGCCGTAATCACCCCGCTCTTGGGGTAGCGTATCTCCCACCACCATTGGTGGCCTATGATAATAATATCCGGCTCATGGTCCCCCACGGGAGGGTCGACCACTTTCATTGTATTGCAGGTAAGTAAAAAGAGAACGGCAACGATCGCGCACGGTATCAAAGTCCATACTATCTCTAAGTTCAGGTTGCCGAAATTCTGATAAGGCTCTTGATTGTCATCAGGGTTTTTTCTATAAGCAATAATTATGTAAATCATGGCTGCTACTATGAGCAGGAGTATTCCAACTGTTGTTACAATTGTATAGAGGGTAAGGCTAGATAGCGCCTCCATTTCGGGTGAGCTCGGATTGAATATACCGCCAAGTTTTTCCATAGTTTTGCTGTCTAACTGAATTGCTTTTGCTTAGGACCTGCTGTTAGGATTGATTATAATGAGTTTGCTCTCCGATTGTCAACCCCGAAGGCGGATTTAATTTGGTATTAAGGCGTAATTATTGGTTTTGTGAATTAATATTTTTAAAATGATTGGATGTATTCTGTAGCCCTCAGATATTACTATTTCATTATTCTCCTTGATTGTGCGCCGGAAAAAATGCATTATTTTGCACTAAATGGAAAAAGTCGCTGTAAAATTCCTCTTCCTGCTGGTTTTAAGTGTTTTTATCAGCTACCAGAATGTACTATACGCACAAGATGCGGCAGAGCCTGCTGAGTCGGTTGAAACTGCGCCTCTTGAAAACTCTACGGTTACGGACAAGTCTGCCGAAAGCGGAGTTAAAGACAGCGCACAAACCCCTATTCCCGAAGCACAGTCCACTGAGCCCGAAAGCCAAGATGACAGCTCAGATCAAGACGCTACTATCGATGAATTAGCCAAGGAGCAACAAGAAGAGGACGACCCATCGACAGTTCGAATTTCAAAGGTAAAGATAAAGGGTGCAAAGGCTGTTTCTAAGCAGCAGATCGAGCAAAGTATAGGCACCGGTTTCCCAACATTCAGGTTCTGGGTCAAGAAGCCGCCGTTTGATGAAGAAGTTCTGAAGGACGACATGATCAGGATTCAGAGACTCTATGCAAACAACGGTTATTACGACACGAAGGCTACATACGAGCTTAAATACAACGAGGATAATACCCGGGTTGAAATCAAGATTAACATAGTTGAGGGCGAGCCCGTGAAGCTCACCGAGCTCTTGGTTGAATTTAAGGGCGACCTGAGTGAAAAAATCAGAAAAGAGGTTTTTAAAGCCATACCGCTTAAGGCAAATACGATATTCTCGCCAAGGGGATATGAGCAGACTAAGGGAGTAATTGCGGAAATACTGGCCAATAACGGATATCCCAAAGCAAAAATCGAAGGTGAAGCACTTGTAAACAGAAGGGAAAAGTGGGCAAGAGCCGAGTTTACCGTGGAACCGGGACTAATTTACACTTTCGGTAAGATTAGCGTTACAGGCAACGAAACCGTTAAGAGTTATATTGTAGAGAGGGAAAGAGAATTTAAGGAAGGCGAAATATACTCGCTAAAAAAAATGAACGAGACTCAGGCTAATATTTTTCAGCTTGGGCTCTTCCGCTCAGTAGTAATCGACCCGGTTTTTAATGACAAGGACCAGATAGCCAACATAGAAATAGTTGTTAAGGAGAGAAAACACGGATCGGTAAAAATCGGTGGTGGATTCGGGACCGAGGATAAGCTGAGAGGTCAGGTAATCTGGACACAGAGGAACTTTTTCGGCGGCGGAAGGAGACTCGAAGTAGCGGGTAAGTTCTCTTTCATTACACAGAGAGTGGAAGCAAGCGTTATACAGCCATACATAGCCGGAAAGAACTCACAGCTTGCCGGAACACTGAATTTTCAGAGGGACGATGTCCCGAGTTTTAAGGGCAGAAGCTTTCTGACCTCTGTCAGAATGGAAAAAAACTTTAAGGACTATTACTCCACTTTCGGATCTTTGAATCTTCAGTTCTCAAAGATTGAAGACAGCGCTACACGTACCCCTCAAGAGAGGAGTGAGGAAAATGTTTTCCTAACGTTTATTAACATGGGGATTGAGAGAGACACGACGGATAGCATTCTGAATCCGACCCGCGGCACTGTGGTCTCCACTGGGCTTGAATCTTCATTTAAGGCCCTTGCCTCGGATGTAAATTACCTCAAAGGCACTATAGAGCTCAGGGGATATAAAAAGTATCGTAATATAGTATTCGCTAAAAAACTCACGACCGGTGTTATACAACCATTTGGTGATACAGGCACTTTCGACGTGCCTATATTCAAGCGCTTCTTCGCCGGAGGCAGCACTAGTATGAGGGGTTTCCCGTTTCAGAAACTGGGGCCTCTGGATCAAAACAACGATCCCCTGGGTGGAAATACCCTTTTCGTAGGGAGCTTTGAGCTCAGGTATCCACTTTTCGGTGATTTCGGAGGGGTAACGTTCCTTGACTATGGTAACGTGTATTCAAAAGAGTGGGATTATGACCTGGGCGATTTAAAGTACGCGCCCGGTGTCGGTCTTAGGTATGATACGATCATCGGCCCGGTAAGATTCGACGTCGGTTACGCCCTTAACCCCGAGCCCGGAATAAGAAGGATTCAATTCTTTATTAGCATAGGCCAGGCGTTTTAAACTTTTATCTGAATATAAGCAGTGTTTTCTAAGCTCTGAGAAGAAGCGCGACCCATTGTTTCTCAGTATGTTCTTCTAATAATGATAACCCGAGCCCGGTAAATCTCTCGATCACAATACTCGACTCGCTATCCTTAATTCCCGAAAGAAGGAGGATCCCTCCGGGTTTAACTTTTTTCTTAAGCGTAGCACTTATTGGGAGCATAGAGCCTATGAGTATATTTGCCGTTACCAAATCAAAGGAGCCCTGAATATCATCTATCGAGCCAAGAACTATTTTTATCTCTGACTCGAAACCGTTTATTGAAACATTTTCGCACGCTTCATTTACAATTATATTGTCTATGTCGAGCCCTGTAACCATCTTAGCGCCAAGAGCCGCAGCGCAAAGAGAAAGAACGCCGCTACCGCAGCCTACATCGAGCATATTGTCGATTGCATTTCCGCTAGTCTGCCGGTTAGAGAATAAAGATTCCAGCCTCGAAATACACAGCTTAGTCGTTGTGTGAAATCCCTTACCGAAGGCCCAGCCGGGGTTTATCTCTATAGCTCTTTTTGTGCCGTCGGGGAGGCTGATCGGTATTACGACCTTGTCCGGGTAGTATTCGAAAACAGGGGTTTCTTTCATCTCGCACGCATTGGTTTAGGATTTTGAATAACGGAATATTACAGGATAGCCCAGATTGAAGTTATGGCTTATACTCGGTTAGACGGAAGGTTGTTCATCTCTTCATCCAGTTTTTCAGAGGGTTTGGGCTCATCTTTTTTCGCCTGAAACTCAGACTGAGTGTTGTCCTTTGAATCTTTTTCGTGAGTATCATCCGCCTCAAACTCTATACTCTGTTTGAGCTCATCCTTTGCCCTCTCGATCTCACGGAGACCCCTGCCTAGAGTTCTAGCCATTTTGGGGATTTCCTTCGGGCCCAAGACGAGTAGGGCGATGAGGAGTATTATTAGAATTTCACTTGTTCCGATGCCGAACATGCGTTTGCAACCTTGGTACTCTTATTTAGTTTATATGCCAAAGGCTACCTTAAATAGTGTCTATCTTCAATTACCGTCTTGTCTTGAGAGCCCATGTTAAGAAGTCTGGTGTTTTTCAGTAATACCAGTAAAATGAATTGGGTTATATAATAAGGCATACTAAGGGAGAGAAGATATGAAAGCGATAATTTACCATGAAACCGGGGGAGTCGAAGTACTAAAGTATGAGGATGTTCAGGTGCCCGAGATCGGTGCAGACGATGTGCTTGTGCGTGTAAAGGCGGCAGCGCTCAATCATCTCGATTTACGGCTCCGAGCCGGTAAGTCACCGAGGCCTGTGGACCTGCCTCATATAGGGGGCATAGACATAGCGGGGGACGTGGAGAAAACCGGTGAAAATGTAAGTGATATAGCCCCCGGGACCCGGGTTGTCGTGGATCCAACAGTGAGAACACCCAAGGGGCCGAGCGTGATCGGCGTAAACCGCTGGGGTGGGCTTGCAGAATTTGTGAAAGTACCTACTGCAAACGTTGTCCCTATTCCGGATGAAGTGTCATATGACGATGCTTCTACGCTTCCGATATGTTATGTGACGGCCTGGTACGGGCTGATCGACAGGGGAGGTATGCAGCAGGACGAGACGGTGCTCGTGCACGCCGCGGGCAGCGGTACGGGGTGCGCCGCGGTACAGATGGCAAAGGAGCTTGGCGCAAAAGTAATTGCCACTGCCGGGAGCGACGACAAACTCGAGAAGGTAAAAAAGATTGGTGCTGATGCCACTATAAATTACAAAACCTCTGATTTTGCCGAAGAGGTAAAGAATATAACAGAAGGCAAAGGCGTTGATTTGATATTCGATCAGGTAGGCGCATCGGCGTGGGAAAATAACCTGAAGTCGCTTAAAGCAGGGGGTAGGATACTCCTCGTGGGCGTTGTAGGAGGGGGTCAGGAGACGCTGAACTTCGGCCCGATAATAATGAGGGACCTTTCAATTCTGGGTGTCACGGTATTTAGGGCTCCCAGGAAGAATCTCATAAACCTGATCAATATGATGTCACTAGGCAGGTTCCGACCCGTGATTGATAAAAAGTTTCCGCTATCAGAAACCGCAGAGGCGCAGAAAATGCTTGAGGATAGTAGTCAGTTCGGAAAGGTAATTCTAAATCCATAGTAACGGACATGTATTGATGTTTTAAAGATATTATCCGAGCTCGCTCTCAAAAATCCCGCGCAGTGAGGCTCCCGTACCGTTGAACCCAGTAGTTTCGATGATTTGATCAGAGCTAATTCTACCGCCTTCACACCATACGTTTCTTAAATAATCTCCAGCTTCCTTCACGCGCCACCAATCCTCATCAAAGCTCTCCTGAAGATATTTTGTTAGAGAGGGCTCGATTAAAATGGCTTTAAAACGACTGTCTGAGCGCATGGGCTTTCTAATATCTCTAATAGACAGAAAACCCCCTTCGTTTACCCGAACATGAAGAGCATTTTCCATGATTTCTTTATATATGTCCGGCAGGTTATCTAGACTTTCTCCCGAGTATAATGAAGCCTCGTATATAAGTCTTCCGGCCTCTTCCCTTGCTGACATCAGGCGTCTTAAGAAAAGTAATTTGTAAAAGTCCTCAGAAGGCTCATAGTCAATGTATCTGTCGAGCCACGTACGCTCAAAAATCAGATTATTAAAGAGCTCCGAGAAGATTTCAGTTTGTACTGGGTCTCTAAGGCATCTGTACTCGAAATCATCGTCCCTGTCTGTAAAAGCGTAAGAGAGAGCGCTGCCGAGCGCGCTTAAGTAGGACTCATAATCCTCTGGGCCTCCTGCGGGGAAAATTGACACCTCCATTTCATTGGGAGGAGAGATGGGGAATAGATATGATTGAGATGACTTGCCTTTTCTTTTTTCTGAATCCGCGATTACGGCTGAGCTGTTCACAAGTCCCGAGTCGTCGAGTACCCTAGCCGCGCACACGATGTACTCATTGTCAGGAAATCCGCCTTTGAGTTCAAAGGAGTTCAGCATGAATGCAACATCTGCCGAAGTTGCATCTTTAAGCGGAAGCTCCATGTGCTTCACAAAAAACCATTTGAGCATCTCTTTTGAAACATACTCCGTGTCACGAATAAATAGCTTTGCTTCTTTTACTAATGCAGATGTGTCTTGTGTTTCAGTATATTCCTTAAGCCTTGCGTAATTAGAAAACCCGAGATTCTCAGAAGCACCACCGCTAACATAGTGCATATCTAAAAGGTGCGGTATTAGCTTCTCCTGAGCCTCTGCTCTGTGGTTCTCAATCTCGTCCCTTCTCTTTTTTTTAGGCTCGTTAAGTATCTTTTGATGAGCCGATCGGTATGGGATCCTCTTTTTCCCAATCTTGAGCACAGAGCGTGCCTCGGTCGTTAAGATCTTGTCTCTTTGCGATGACGTCCGGCTCATAACGTACATATCGGCTAAAAACGCCCTCAGCAGCTCGAGTCCGGCTTTACTTTCATCAGCCGCTTTCACTTGTTCGTCTATAGAGTGGAAGAGTTCGGGCTCTCCAAACTCTCTGTGAGAATTGAATATCTCTTCAATCCCGGATTTTTTGCTCAGTCCCGTGAGATTTGAGTAAAACTCTCTATGGAGAGAGGAGAATAATCTTTCGCCGTGGTTTCTTATCTGTATTATTGTGTTTTCGCTCACAGGCAGGACTCAGATTAGATGTATTCCTTGTGACCTATATTAAAAGAAAGAAACAGATTCTTCAAAGTGCTATGTTACTCAAACATTTTCTCCAAGCACTCTTTTTATTTTCTTCCTCGGCTCTTTTATGAAAAACGCACCTAATGCCGCAATGTAACAGCATATGATAGCCAGTAAGAACGGATAGAAATAAGTGCCGGTCAAGTCATAGATGTATCCGGCTACAATGGGGCCGATAATACCGGCCCATGAATAAGATGTTGCAAAGACCCCGTAAATTGTGCCGAGCGCGGTTAAGCCGTAGAACTTCCCGAGCATTGTGGGGAATAGAGGCACAACAGCGCTGTAGAAAAAGCCGAACAGGAGTCCGAAAAGATAGAACACCCAGATGTCTTTGAATATTAGAAGTAAGATAATGGCGCTACCCTGAGCCAGAAAACACATAAGTATGACCTTTCTGTAATCAAGCACCTCTGCAAGGAACGATGTCAGAACAGTCCTTCCTATAATGCTCCCGACCCCTATAGCGGCCGGGGGCCCCGCGGCTGCCAATGCTGCTATGCCCAGATCAATCTCAAAGTTATAGAACTGCGTTACTACTATGAGAAACGTTATAAAAGCTAATAAATACATCCCGTACATCACCCAAAAATTGATGTTGGAAATGGCCTCTTTTGCGGTCCAGTCGTTATTTTGGTTCGAGCTTATATTATGGGAAGAATTATTATTCGTCTCTTTATCGTCGTTATCTTCTTCTCCGTACGGTTTCAAATTCAGGTCTTGTGGATAACTCCTCATAACAAAAGATGTGAGGAGTACGACTATCATCAAGCTGCCCAAAATAAATAGCGCGTTTCTCACGCCGAAGTCGTTAATGAGCCATGCGGTAAGAGGGTTGGTTATAAGGCCGCTTAGAGGCACGCCGGTTGTGATAATGCCGATAGCAAAAGCTCTCTTTTTTACGAACCATCTACTTATTATGGCAACGCAGGTAATGTAGAGCACGGCATCCCCGAGACCTACGAAGAACCCGTAAGTCAGATATAGCTCCCAGGGTTTTGTCATGAATCCCGTGGCGATCATCCCGATGGCGGCAATTACCCCACCTCCGAATATGACAGCTCTTGGGTCGAACTTGTCTATCATACGACCTGCTATAATGAACGCAGGAGCAAGGACCAGGGCCCGGAATGAGAATATTGCCGATCCCTCAGCTCGGGACATACCGAATTCTTCATTTAAGTACGGAAGGAATACCCCGAAGGAATAAAGCAGAAGCCCATCGAGCATAATTATCAGGAGAGACGCAGCAACTATATACCAACCGTAAAAGATCTTTATGCGGAACATCTATTCCTCTCTCTCAGACTCTGTATAGAGCAGTTCTCCGGATGTGTTTAATCAAGATTTCAGCCCTTAGATGAGATAGTACTGTATAAGTTAAAGGAAGGTAATCATACCTGATTTTAAAATTAAATGGTCGTGTTGAGATGCTCACAACTGAGCTAAGTTCGGATGTAAATATAAAAGAACCCGGAGGCTCGATCTATATCAGCTCCCGACTTTGCTAATTTTAGCTTTTACCTCTTTTGCCTGTTCGGCGAAGTTCCCGGCGGACAGTTTGCTTTCCGCTTCTTTTAAAAGCGTTAAATCATCTTTTGTCCACTGTCCGTTTATAACCACAGAAGATATGCTCGCTGCAAGGTCCTTACGAATCTCCTCGTGCGGTGCTGTTAGCTCCCAGTTGCCGAGGAACACGCCGAGGAGTTCTCGGGCTTTTGCTTCGGGAATTTCTCCCACTTCCTTCTTACCGTCAACGCCGAGCCAATCTATTAGCTCTACGCTCTCGGTGTCTCCGCCTGCAGAGTAGTGAGCCAGAAATCTCAGATCACCTATCTCTTCGGGTTTGGAGTGGGTGGCGGCGAGAATTGTAATGATTGTTTCCCTGTCCAGTGGGGACATTTTCATGAGAGTAACCAAAGCTGTAGAACGTACTAATCCGTCAGGTGCCGTTAAAAGATCGGCTACAGGGCCGCTGACGGGTCTGGCCCCAATGCCCATATTGCCTAGCGCCTGAACCGCTTTTGATATATTCTCAGAATTTAAGCTATGGTTTAGATCAAGACTCTGAATGTAACTTGCGATTTGAGGCGTGGTATCGGGTGAAGCTATCCTGCCCAGGGCTAAAATGGTGCTTGCGCGCACGTCTTCATCTTTGTCGTTTAGTAACTCTGCTATTTTAGGGGCTTGTGGAGCTGCGGCTTTTCCCATCTTCCCAAGCGCTGATGCGGCGTTCAATCGTACCAGCCTGTCGTCATCTTGAAGAAGCTTTGCTATTTCGGGTATCTGCCCGGATGCGGTAGGGCCTATGTTACCAAGTGCTTTTGCCGCCTCCGCGCGCACGTCTCTGTCGGGATTTTGAAGCTGGGAAACTATATCGGGTATTGAGTCCTCAGCCGCAGACGACATCCTCCCGAGCGCATTAAGCGCTGCCATGCGTATTACGGGGTTGTCATCTTGAAGGAGCTTGGCTATTTCAGGAACAGCCCCTCTTGCGCCTTCTCCGAGATTCTGAAATGTTAAGGAAGCTGTGTAGCGGAATTTACTATCTTTATCACTTAGAAGCTCTATAATCTTAGGGAATTGAGGCGAAGCCTTTTCGCCCATGTGTCCAATAACTGCTGCAGCATGGGCCCGAAGGACTTTGTTATGACTCTTTAAGAGCCCTGTAAAAGTTTCAGCGTAATCTTCTGCGGGTACGTCCATCTTGCTTAGAACAACAAGAGCTTTGTAAGCGGCTACACCGTTAGGGTCTTTGAGCTTTTCGGCAATCTGAGGGGCGTATTCCTTCCCGGCTTCACCGAGCTGTCCAAGGGTAAGTACCGCCTCTATTCTCACTCCAGTGCTCTGATCATTTAAACGCTTTGCCACTTCAGGAGCCTCCCCCGCTGCCGGCTCACCCATATGGCCCAGGGCTTTTAAAGCGCTTATTCT
>DEIM01000102.1:0-5818 GCA_002352485.1 Candidatus Dadabacteria bacterium UBA2774 | reverse complement strand
TTTTCTCTTTGGATCGCTATGATGGTTTTTACTTCTTCGTCGGATACATCGCCTATTTTGCCTAGAGATTTTAGTGCCGAGGTACGTACATAAATACTTCGATCATTAAGAAGCGGCACGATATCTTTAATTTGGGGTTTGGACGACTTGCCTAAGTCGCCAAGTGCCAGTGCCGCGCTCGATCTTACCGATTGATCAGGGTCATTAAGCATTTTTACCATAAGGGCTTTATTGCTAGCGCCTTTTTCCCCTAGTTTTCCGAGCGCTATTAATGCTATTGCCCTGACTTTGGAGTTTTCGTTGTTGACGAGCTCTATAATTTGCTGTTTCTGGGCGGCGGCCTGCTCGGGGTTAGCTTCTATTATCTCTCTAGCTAACAGCCTCACTTTGCTGTCATCATCACTAAGGAGTGATATTACTACCTGCATTTGAGACCTGTTAAGTTTCCCTATGTTAAGTGCTGCCTGCGCCGCGGCCCTCCGGGTGCTTACTTTCCTGTCATTCATGTTCTCGATTACTTGAGGCAGGTACTCCCTTGAGGCTTCACCCCATGATGCGACCGAGTACAATGCCGCTTGCTTGGGTAGTGCATCCTTTGAATCTAAAAACTCAACAATCCGGGTTCTCACAACCTCGTCATCGAGAGGCGCAAGCTTATATATAGCAAAAGTCCTGACCTTGGGATTTGGGTCATTGAGAGCGCCCATAAGCGCGCTCATTTCCCACTCTGCGTAACCGCCTTCTGCAGCTTTGAGATCTTCGGTTGTTTCGGATAATTCGGCGCTGTTTTCAACTATTAGTTCTTCCTGAGCATTTTCTTGAGATAACGATACTTGCGGACCTGCAGTCAATGTGAGCAGCAATATTAAAGCCGTAACAGTGAACACTCTCTTATCTTCCCTTAAGCACTCAATAATGCTAAAAAGTGCGTATTTATATAGATGTTGCATAATTTAAAACCTCTCAATATTTATTATGAATCTTCTCCGGGACATTCCGAGTAAGGCGGATTTACTACAGCAGCGGGCACTCTAACACAAAAAGCCCGATATGAAGCGGATAACCCCGACACTCCTCTAACGACCCCTACTAGCTGATTACATATCAGTGTGAAAAAGCATATCCTATCCTTTTACCGAGTCAAACCTATTTTTGTGCTGTATTTTTTATCTGCACAACATCTGTAAATGCCAGGGTAAGAGTATATTAAACACCGTTAATTCTTGATCGGGTACGCTTATAATCGCTTTAGAAAATTGCCGTTTGACTTTGTGTATTATCAAGTATCATTTTTATTATCACTCTAAAGAGAATCGTGAACTGCTATTGGACTTAAGGAGACTGTGAATGGCTGATATCCTGGATACGCAAGATTTGTACAGCCGTTTAAAATCGGGTGTTAATAAGGGCCTCAGGATAGTAAATATCAGATCGAAAGAGGCTTACGGCACGATTCTAATCAAAAACAGGCTAAGATCGCTCAAGAAAAAAAGACGGGACTGCGCGCTTGATATGGGGAACACCATATACCGCTCCTATAAATACAAGGGGGAGGTAAATCAGGACAGTATTAAGGTCAAATGCGCTGAGATTGAGAGTATAGAGCGCGAGATGGATAAATGTGAAGAAGAGCTCAGGCTCGTGCACTTAAACGCTCAAAAGGAGCTCGGGAGCTTAAAAGCGCTTGCCAAACCTGCGGTTATAGCGTTTTGCGAATGCGGGGCCGAAGTGACCCAGGGATCACAATACTGTCCGGATTGCTCAAAAAAAGTCGATTTACCTGGAGCCGTTAAGTGATAGCCCCGAGATTAAATCCAAAACATGGCGCACTTGTATTACTTGCAGAAATTTAGGTCGAAAACCTTTCCCGGTATATAAGAAAATTCTAATTAACCACTCCCAGGTTCATACCCGTCTCTAGATATTCACGCTAAGGTTCAAATATGAGTAGATATATATATTGACAGCGGACTAAAACGGTTATAAGGTTTGTATTGACGGGGAAATATTAATCCTAAGTCGAAAAAG
The DNA here is from genome assembly GCA_002352485.1 of Candidatus Dadabacteria bacterium UBA2774. Classification (GTDB taxonomy): domain Bacteria; phylum Desulfobacterota_D; class UBA1144; order Nemesobacterales; family UBA2774; genus UBA2774. The sequence continues at coordinate 3,790 of DEIM01000102.1, read as the reverse complement.
GCAAACCATCTGAAAGGGTGGGACGCAAAGTCACGGGCCTAAATGACAGCGCTAATGAGTTACAGGCAGCCGGACTACCGAGGTTGGGATTGTTATGTAGACGGATTTGTTCCGTAATTTCGTAGTTCCATCTTCTTTGCGTTCTATTTTCCACCCTATACAGTAGGTTTGAATATGCGTACCTAAGCTGAATATATCAGCCTGATTGCGTGTGAGCTTTTTCGCTGGATATGGAATAGAGTATGGGTGAAACATTGAAGTCCGGTCGGGAGAGAATCCTGCGTTTGAATCCGCTTGACGCTATTTGGGATCCGAAGTGTCAGATTCCATGTATAGTCATATACCCGGAGGAAATGACGGGCTCTAAGCTTGAACTCTTACTTAAACCGCTTACCGATGTACTTTCTGAAAAAGGTTTCAAGGTTAACGCTGTATCCGAAGAGTCGTCACAAAGCGGGGATTTAGAGAATGTGGCAAGGGACTGTGCGCTTGGTTTGCTTATACTAAGCGGGCCGGGGCCGGGTCTGCAGTACTCTTACGGTTACTTGAATGGAAAAGGGAAATTTGTTCTAACCATTCGCGACCTTGTCGGTGAAACCAGAGAAGAGCAAGGCACCTCGCCTGAGCCGTCCGGGGAAAACCAGTCGGATCAATTAGCAACTAATTCAAGCTTAAATGCTCTTAATGAAATCTGGGTAGATAGCTCTTCAGTGGGCACTTCGTCTGAGATGCCGGCTCATAAAATCAGGGATGAATTTGAATCTTTCATTCCGGCTGTTTTAGAAAGCTATATCTCGGAGCTGACCAAGACCTACAGTTCCTTAGGTCCCGAGCCGTATTCCAATCTCAGGGAGCTGGCCCAGGAAATATCGAATTATTACACAAATACACAAGAGCATGAGATAAGCGATTTGGATAAGTCCTGCGATTTGCTTGCACAATGGGAAAAGAGTTCGGGGCGAAGTACTCCGTTTCAAATTCTTGCAATGCTTGCGGCGCTTTACGCTAAAAAAGCCGATGATGATAACGATTCGGAGAAGAATGAGTGTTATAACAAAGCCGCACAAATATATGAGAGCATATCTTCGGATGATATGGATACTGCGCTCTCTTCGTGCTTTAAGGTAAGACAGGGTGAAATGCTCTTATTGTCCCTACTTGATAGTGAGGATAAAGATAATATTGAAAAGGCCCTTAAGCTATTTAAAGAGGGGCTCAATTATTTTGGTAAAGATAAGGACGCTCTAATCTTCGCTTTTTTAAATCAAATCCTCGGGGAAGCCTATAACGTATTAGCCGGGCTAAATGAGACTCAGCAGGAGAAAGAAGTAAGCTACAAGAAATCGCTTACTTATATAAAGAGCGCGCTTGAGGTATATGAGCCCTCTGAGTTTCAATCGGAATATTCTATTCTTATGAATTTGCAGGGGCGGGTACTCAGCGCTCTGGGTGAATTCGATAACAGCAGTGAGGGGATTGCCGAGGCGATTGATGCCTTAAAGGAGTCGCTCAGGTTCATTACACCCGAGCGCTCAGCTGAGGCATATGCCGAGGCTCATATAAACCTTGGTAATGCATACCGCACACAGGCGGAGATTGAAGTATCTGCCGAGAGCTGCATATTGGCCATAGAAGCATACGAGAGAGCGCTTCAGGTTTACTCGGGTGGGGGTTTTGAGCTTGAGTCTGCGCTTGTATACAACAACCTCGGCGCTTCTTACGATATGCTTGCTCAAATAGAAGAGAGCTCAGAGAGCTGCCGCTGTGCTATTGAAAGCTTTGAGGAAGCTTTGAAGTTCTATTCGATTAACGACTATCCTGACCAGTTTTCTACAACACAAAACAACATCGCAAACGCGTACGGCACTCTTGCAGAGCTTGAAAATAAAGCTCAAAACTGCGAAAAAGCACTACTTTGCTACACAGAATCACTTAAGGTTAGGACTCTTGAGCGGGACCCGTGTGAGTACGCAATGACACAGAATAATCTGGGCGTGATTTACAGCACGCTTGCTGAGATTAAGGATAGGGAAGAGAATAGCTTAAACGCCGTGAGAGCTTATTCTGAGGCCCTTAATGTATACAGCACCTCCGAGCACTCATTAGAGCGCGCTATGATATCTAATAATCTAGCCGATGCGTACTTGTTATTATCCGAGGTGCAGGATACGACCCCGAATTTGAAACAGGCGGTCAAGGGGTATCTGGAAGCCCTTAAAGTATATACCGAAGGGGAGAATCCTTTAAATTCTACAATAATACATAAAAAACTGGGTGATGCGCTTTTTAGCCTTTCAGAGCTTGAAGGGGGTACGGAGTACGCAAATGAATCTGCCTCTTCATACGAGCGTGCGCTTAAGAGTTATAGTAAAGAAGAGTATCCGATAGAATACGCAAGGATAAAGATGAACAAAGGGCGGCTTTTTTCAGGGGCGGCTCTCCATGAAGGGAATCCCGGGGGTTTTGGAAGAGTTTTTGAAGCCTTTGGCGATGCACTCTCCGTATTCAATAAGGAGGAATTCCCACAAGAGTATGTAAAGCTCAAGCTCTTTAAAGGGGACGCTTACGCCGGTCTCTCGGGTATAGACGATAGATATCAGAACTTGGAGAATGCGCTTAAACAGTATGAATCGGCTTTACATGTTTGCAGTTCTATTGATTCTAAAGAGACGTTTGTACAGGTTAATAATAAAATAGGGCAGTGCCGTGTCGACATGTCGATTATTAAGGACTCAAGGGAGCATTGCGAAAAAGCCGTCGAGGCGTTTTCTAAGGCGCTTGAGCACGTGAGTCCTGAAGAGCAGCCTCTTCATCATGCTCTTATTAAGAACAATTTGGGTACTGCCTATGGGCAGCTACAGCAGTCTGGTAATGGCGATAACTATATGGAGCTCGCATTTGCTGAATTTGAAGACGCGGCTTTAAATCTTAAGACCTTTAGTGCTCAGGGGGACGATGCCCGGGCGCTCTATTCAAAAACCCTTGGGAATCTGGGGGCTATTCACAATAAAAACTCTCATACGGACGATCCCGGGAGTAATCTCAGAAAATCTATTGAATTACTACAAGAGGCGCTTTGTGTAATTACGCTTGAAATAAACCCGCTTGAGTATGCGCGATTAAAAAATAATCTCGGAAGCTCCTACTTTAAGCTTGCAGCGGCGGAAGAGGGCAAAAAGAATTACTCACATGCAATTGAGTCATACAAAGACGCTCTCGACGTATATTCACACAGAGCCGGAGTTGAAAGCGCGGTTGTGAATAACAATCTTGGAAATGCCTATCTGTCATTCTCTGAGCATGGGGAAAGTGGGTCGAGCGTAGAAAAGGCGCTCGCCTGCTTTAGCGACGCCATTTCTCTCACACAGGCAGGGGAGCAGCCGCATAGGTACGCACAAATTAAAACAAATATAGGCCGCGCGTATACGCGTAGGGCTTTAATGGATAACCGCGAGGGAGATTATGCCTCCGCTGTGGATGCTTACGAGGAGTCTCTCCACGTTTATACGAAAGAAGAATTTGTGGCTGAGTATACGACAACCAGAAGGAATATCGCTATCTTGCTCATGCTTCAGTGTGAGTTTGCTAAAACCGGTGAGGAATGCGTATCCCTTTCAGAGAAGGCTCTTCAAATATTTGAGGAGGCTCAAAGCGGATTTAGTGCCGATCATAATAATCAATACGGAATTATACGAGCCGCAATGGGTGATGCCCATATGTTCATAAGCTCGCTCAAAGAAAAAGAATCTCACGAGAAGAGTGCGGCGGAGTGCTATGAGGACGCCCTCGG
>DEIM01000215.1 GCA_002352485.1 Candidatus Dadabacteria bacterium UBA2774 | reverse complement strand
CCTATGAATGCTAAGCATTATAACTCAATTAATACCCGTCTCCATGTTTTAGCAATACATTATAATTTTTATATGAGACACGATAACAATGAAGCACACAGTCGTACATTACATTGACAGTAAAGAATTCGGTGGAGCCGAGCAAATGGTCTTTTCTATATTAAAAGGAATGGACCGCGATAAATGGAAAATCGTATTGATTTACCATCCGCATGTTGGTTTGTCTCGCTTTATAGAAAAAGTTAACGAGCTTGATGTGAGCATAGTTTGCCTGCCGGAAATAAAAAACTGGAGAGATATCTCCGGATTTATCAGATTTATTAGGAAGCTAAGGCATATTAATCCTTCAGTATTCCATGCACACTTACCATGGCATCTGCGCTGCACATTCGGTATTCTATGTGCTTTTTTTGCCCGTATTCCTGCAATCGTAGCGACTCTTCATGCTTATCAAGAAAATATAGGACGAAAAGAACTCATCATCCAAAAATTATTATCAATATTAGTAGACCGTTATATTGCTGTTTCGCAAGGTATTGCAAAACAATTCAAAAAAGTAACACCTTTTGATGGCAATGTCTTAGTAATTCACAATGGGATTTGTATTGATAAATTTAGCAAGACCAACATGGATGACCCACTCAGCTCGATGAAAGCTGAAAAAAGGTCCACAACCATTCTAATGATTGCACGCATGGATAAATACAAAGGGTACGAAGATCTGATATCTGCCGCCGCTCTCATACCTCAGGCTAATTTTGTACTGGCTGGAGAGGGCCCCGAGAGAAAAAACCTTGAACGAAAGGTGAAAGAACAAGATATAAAAGATCGAGTCTTATTTCTAGGGTATAGGGAAGATATCCCCTCGCTTCTACATAGTTGTGATCTATTCGTACTTCCTTCACTATTTGAAGGGCTGCCGCTAACTATACTTGAGGCGATGGCTGCGGGAAAAGCAGTGATAGCTTCAAATATCAGTGGTATAGATGAGATTATTACAGACGGCAAGACAGGGTTTTTAGTGCCTCCCAAAGACCCTGAGGCACTAGCATCAGTTATAAAAACTTGTATATCAAACCCCGAAATAGCACAAAAAGTAGCCCAGGCGGGGAATATTCGGGTTAAAAAAGAATTCTCCGACAAGAAAATGCTCAAAGCTATATCCACATTATACGAGGAACTGATTAAAATGGGGATTAAGTATTAAAAAGGTCGGCACAATGCGCATTCTATTCATCTCAAGTTATTTCCCGGACAATTTAAGTACAAGCATCCATGGCGTTTATAAACGAATGAGTATGTTCATTGACGCTATAAAGGAAATAGCTGAAATCGACATGCTGTTCTTTATCGATCCTGAAAATTATAAACCTGGAGCCGAAAAAGATTATCAAAAAGAGTTCTCAAAACACTGGGATACAGAAATCAATCTATATCTTTGCCCCCGAGCTGAATTTAAAGAAGAGGATGAAATTAGAAAATGGCTTTCTTTGGGTGCAGGAATATTTAGCTTCTACAAACAAAGAGGGAGGATTGAATACAGCGGCAGTGAGCAATTAGAGGCTCTAGAGAAATGCTTAGACAGAGACCACTGCGCTATATTCGCGCATAGATTATCGGCAATGTGCCCGCTTCTGCTCACAGAAAAATCACTACCGCCCGTATTTTTCGATTTGGATGATATTGAGCATGTAGTTTTTAAACGCTATATAAAAAACAGGAAGAATTTACGCAGTAATTTACTAAATCTCCTGCTTCCGTCTTTAACTAAAGGAGAGTATGAAGCAGTTAAGTTAGCTACAAAAACATTTGTCTGCTCAGAGTATGACCGACAGTACCTAACAGAAAAATTTAAACTCCCGGGAATTGTAGTCGTACCAAACTCTATTAACATCCCCAAATTAGAGCCTCTGACAAAAGAGCCGAACATGTTGTTCCTAGCGTCAGATTACGATCCGAATGTTCAGGCTGCGGAGTTTTTAATCCAAGAGATTTGGCCAAGCGTGATTAACAAAGTTCCAATTGCAAAATTAATAATAGCAGGCATAGACCCTGATAAGTTCAATTTCAATCAAAGTGATATCCCGGGACTCGAGCTGCCCGGGTTCGTCGAGGATTTAGATTCATTATACAAACAAACCAGGTTAACGATAGTTCCCATGCTTGTCGGCGGCGGAACGCGCTTTAAGATTGTAGAATCTGCAATGTACGGCAAACCCACGGTTTCCACTTCTCTGGGAGCCGAAGGCATAGAGCTTTCTGATCCAAACGAGATCCTGATTCATGATACACCTGAATCGATTTCAGGAGCATGTGTAGAGTTACTCAAAAACTTTGAGCTTAGTGAGAAAATCGGTCTTGCAGCAAGAAAGAAGGCTAAAGAGCTCTATGACCGGAAAAATGTTGTAAACTCAGTAAAAACGCACATCTCGAACAGCTTAAAATAACTTATATCAATCTATAACGGGGAGATTTATACTTATAAAGATATGCCTAAGGTCAGTGTAATTATACCCACTTACAACCGCGCAGATTTTTTAAGCAGCTGCGTAAACAGTGTTCTGAAACAGACATTTGAGGACTACGAGCTCATAATATCAGATGATGCTTCAACGGATCGTACAAAGCAATATGTAGAGAGCATATCCGATCCGAGAGTCGTGTATGTATGTAATAAAACTAACCGGGGTGTAGCTGCCACGAGGAACAGCGCTCTTAAAATTTCAAGAGGAGACTATATCGCGTTTCTCGATGACGATGATGAATGGTTACCTGAAAAACTCTCATTTCAGGTTGAAAAAATAGAGAAAAGTCCTTCAGATATCGGCGGTATATACACAGGTGTTTCATACCTGGATTTAGAACTCGGAGAAATAACCTCCGTCTCAGACCCGCACATAAGAGGTAATATACTAAATGAAATTCTCCCTGAGAATTTCCTCGTCACCTCATCCCTATTACTAAGGAAATCATGCTTTGAAAAAGCAGGATTATTCGACGAGAGATTCCAATTCGGCGAAGATTTCGACATGTGGATCAGAATCGCAAGCTACTATAAATTTGATTTCATAAAAGAGCCTTTAGTAAAATATGCGATCCACGAGTCAAAGATCACACTAAATTACCAGAAAGTGATATCCGGGCTTGAATTATTGCTATCCAAACACAAGGGACTGTTTTCACTAAATAAAAAGGCATTCAGCGACTATACTCTCGGATTAGGGATATTCTATTGCTACAACAAAGATACTCGAAAGGGAAGAAAGACCTTCATAGAGGCTATAAAGTTAAATCCCTTTAACATAAAGCACTATTATAATTTTGCTCTTTCCATGCTCGGAGCACGGGCGTTTATGAAAATAAAAATACATCGTTCTAGTTTGAGCAATGCTCTTAAAAGCTTAACTTATGTTTAATTATACTCTTTAGACTCCCGAGGAAAATTAATAATCGAGAAAAATAAAATGACCGTTCTTCAAGTAATAGCACTTCATCCTTATAAAATCGGTAGTTTTGAGGAATATTCTCTAAGCTTTACCAAAGAGATGAACAAGCGCGGACACAATGTAATTTTTGTTTTTGGGGGAGAGCCGCATCCGCACATTAAAGAAAAACTAAACGAGTCTAATACCACTTACTACATTGAAGAGATACCGCAAAACGCACTTGGCATGGTCTCCATGTTTTACAGACTGCTCAGATTGATATTGAATACCCGTCCGGATATCGTTCAGGGGCAATTTCATCCCCACGACCACCTGGCAGTTATGGCGGGTTTTTTGACGGGAAGACCCGCATATAGAACTATTCACACAACCTCATTCAGCTCTATAAGACGATTAAAGTACTCAAGCATAGTCAAGGCCAATATTAGCTCGTTTTTATCTAAATCCACATTTGCGGTATCTAATGCTGTTAAGAAAGATTTAATCGCTAATCTGCACGTGCCTGCAAAAAAAATTCGGGTTCTTTATAACGGAGTAAACCTCAAACGGTATTGTCCCAAAAGAAATGATTTTTCTCTTCACAGTGAGATAGGTATATCCAAAAGTGAGAAAATAATTTTGACTGTTGCTCATGCCAGACCCGAAAAAGGATTGAATTATCTTATAGAAGCAGTCCCTAGCATAATTAAAGCTCAACCGAAAGTACATTTTATATTTTGCGGTGGTGGCCCCATGGAAAATAACTTGATTCAGTTAGGAAAAGACCTGGGAGTGAGTTCAAATATACATTTTTTAGGCGCAAGAGACGACATACCGGAGCTACTGAACTGCTCGTATATTTTTGCACTGCCCTCATTAGTTGAAGCCCAAGGACTTGCGGTGCTCGAAGCGATGGCAATGGAAAAAGCAGTTGTGGCATGTGATGTTGAAGGCATTCCCGAGGTAGTTGAGCACGGGATTACAGGTTTACTAGTACCGCCCAAAGACTCGAAATCTCTATCTGAGGCTATTATTACGCTTTTGGATAGTCCCGAAAAAACCGCTCAAATGGGCATTCAGGGAAGAAAAAGGGCTGAGAATCTTTTTGATCTCAACAAAAGAGTCGCAAATGAAATTAGAATTTACGAAGATGAACTAGGACTTCAACCCGAAACTCGGTAGTGAGGGGCTCTTGTTCACAAAGAATTCGAGTTATAATGTTACGTATATAGTGTTTCTGTTTGTATAATTAACCTAGCAGCGGACGAACATAAAGCTTAAAGATTTATATGGAACAATATGCTCGGCACAAATTCTCAAACACCTGCCTTTAATACAATCTTATTAATTGCATTAGTAGCGCTGGGCGCTCTGACCGGCATATTAATAGCTATATACGGTTTTTCACCGCTCATTGTGGCGGTACCTTTAGCGCTGATTTTTTTGCTCATAACGGTAAACAAACCCTGGATTGCCCTCTCGGCCTTTTTTCTTTTAGTACCGCTTGAGAATCTCTTTGTTTTGGAAGGAGAACTAAGCGCAACAGGTAGTAAATTGATAGGCGCCTACTTGATATTCCTGATGTTAATTTGTGGGAGACTTAAATATATATCCGAGGTATTTAGACACAAAAAAACGCTCTGGATAATCGGGTTCCTGCTTGCCGCTTTAATCTCGACTCTCTTTTCTGATATCGCATCGGCTCTATTTGAAAATCTTCTGAGACTTTTTATTTTTACAGCTTTATACATTGTACTTATTGTAATGATAAGAGACATAAAAACTCTCACATATTGTTTACAGGCATTAGTAGCTGGTGCTGCATTATCTGTTTTGAGTCCTCTAATTCTCGGCACAGGAAGCACCGGGGGGATTGACTTGCAACGATACGGTGGTCTCTGGGGTGACCAGAATGAATTTGCGGCGATATTGCTGGTAATCATCCCCTTCAGCCTAATGCTTTACCAATATGAAAGAAAAAAAATCATGAAGATGCTGTATGGCGCGAGCTTTATGGTTATCCTGATCGGATTCTTTCTTACTTATTCCAGAGGCGGTTTCGTAGCATTCTTAGTACTCTTCCTACTTGCGTCCTATAGAATTATAAAAAGTAAGCATAGAGTAAAAATTCTCGCTATCTTTATACCCGCCGTCATAGTACTTAGCGCTGTGTTCTATAATACTATCGCAGATGAGTATATTTCCAGAGTCGAAACTCTAAGAGCCATTCAAAATAATGAGTCAGCAGCGGTAGATGGATCCATAAAGCTTAGATATATATATTACTTCGAAGTAGCTCCCGAGATATTCTTCAACAATCCAATATTCGGAGTCGGTCCGGGAGGTTTCATTCATTACAATACTTATCTGAAGCAAGTAGCTCACAACACTTATATTGAGATATTAATAGGTATGGGACTTCTGGGGTTCATACCTTTCTTAGTGATCTTATACCTTACTTGGAGAGAGGTAAAAGCAACACAGTTTACCTCTATACATATTAATGAGTTAAAATTATTATACTACTATTCAACTGCGCTTGAGTTTGGTTTTATATCTCTATTAGTGGCCGGAATGTTTATATCTCTGGATTTAAACAAAATACTATGGCTCAGTATTACGCTAAGTACCGTAATGGCAAATATACTTCGAAATCAAATTTTATCTGAGCGCAACCTATCACAATCTTCTTATAGTTAGCAAGCTCAGTACGAGAACGACTTTATCGAGCAGTTTGAAGAGACATATCAAATCCATGAGAATACTATATATTTCGCAATACTTTCCGCCAGAAATGGGCGCCCCCTCGGCCAGGGTCTCAGAGTTATCCAGATACTGGGTGGAGATGGGACATGAGGTCACGGTACTCACATGCTTTCCGAATTATCCTGATGGAATTATCTATGAGAACTATAAAGACAAAGTTAAAAAACTTTATGTTCGTGAAGAGTTCAATGGAATAAACGTAATACGCGTATGGGCATACCCCACTCATCTTAGAAGCGCCTTAAGAAGAGGCACAAATTATCTATCTTCACTCCTATCGTTTTCACTCACAGCCTCGATCCTAAAGCGGCCGGATGTTGTGATTGCAACTTCTCCTCCGCCTTTTATCGGCCTTACAACACTTACACTTAAATACTTTAAATCTATACCGGTCGTATTCGAAGTCAGAGACCTCTGGCCCGAGGTTATTAGTGCTGTGGGAGCGGGCAGCTCCAATAGCATTTCCTATAGAATTATCGAGAGCATAGTCGATTTTTCATATAAACACAGCGACCTCATCGTTGCCCTGACTGAGTCTTTTAAAGACTCCATCGTAAATACTAGAGGCATCGAGGAAGAGAAGGTTAAAGTTATAGAAAACGCCGTCGACACAGAGCTTTTCAAACCCGTAAAAATGGATAAAAGTGCTTTTCAAGAATTAGGATTGGAGAGTAAATTCATCATCTCATACGTTGGAACCATAGGACTCACACATGGTGTGGACGTAGTTATTAATGCGGCTGAGGAGCTAAAATCGAAAATTCCCGACATGGTTTTTCTCCTAGTAGGAGACGGTTTTGAAAAAAACAGGCTGGAAGCCCGTGCAAAGAGTAAAGGCTTGGACAATGTTTTGTTCCTAGGCAAGCGGCAAAGATCTAAGATTCCCGATATCATTAACGGCTCCGATATCTCGCTTGTTCTATCCAAAAAAAGCGAGCTTTTAGAGAAAACCATATTCGCAAAAGTCTTTGAACCCATGGCCTGTGGAAAACCGATCATAGTAGGAGCCCTGGGCGAGACTAAAAATGTAGTTGTGGATCAGGGAAATGCCGGATTATCATTTGAACCCGAAGATACCAAAGGACTAATCAAGTGTATAAGCAAGCTATATAACGACCCAAAACTCAGAAAAAAACTGGGAGATAACGGCAGAAAGCTCGTTACTAAAAGCTTTTCAAGAAAGAAGAAGGCTAATGATTATATAGAGCTTTTAGAAAACTTGATTGAAAAAAAAGAGCGATAAAATAAGTAGCAGTTTTAAAAAACCCTCTGTAGTAAAAAGAGAAGAATATCTGAATTCTCGTATCCAACCGATCTGCTTGATAAAAACAGGGAGAGGCTATACAATTAGTTTAAAGCTGGCATCTTTACTATAAACTTCTTAACCGGAGTACCATTCATTCAACTCTACTTCGACATATTATCAATTCTTTTGGGTAAACCCATATGAAAATTGGGGTTCTGATACTACTTGATACACTAGACTTGGGTGGAGCCGAAAATCTCGCGGCGAATATAGCTATCAATCTAGAGAAAACAAATATCTATCATCCGCTCATATGCTTAACACGAACCGGGGGTGAATTGGAATACAAGTTAAATGAAAACAATATCAAATACGTGATTCTGGGCAGGCTCCACCGCTATGAGCTCCATAAATTTTATGGAATAAAAAAAATCATCGAGGAAGAGAATATAAAATTAATCCATGCCCATAATCCGGGATCGAATTTCTGGGCCGGGATAATGGGAAAACTATTCGGGATACCTGTAATTTCACACCTACACACTCACCCTGAAGAATTAGGGAGAATCGGGGGATCGATAATAAGTAAAATAATAAGGACAATGTCCGCCAAAATCATCTGTATTTCAGAATTTGTAAGACAAGAACTCATACGTGAACAAGGAATAAACCCTTCAAAAATTGTAACGATTCATAATGGTATAAAAATTAAGGATTATGAGGTAAAGCCCAACTTAGATCTAAAAGCGAAATTAGGAATAAACTCCGATACCACGGTAGTCGGAATCGTGGCTGCGTTTAGGGAAGAGAAAAACCATGAGATGTTTCTTCTTGCTGCAAGGGAGATTTTAGATAGAAACCCAAATGTCACTTTTTTACTTGTTGGTGATGGTGTTTTGAGAGGTCAAGTTGAGCGCAGAGCGTTAAATTTAGGAATAATGAATAATTGTATTTTTACCGGTTTACGGAAGGATATACCGGATATACTCTCAATAATCGACATCGGTATTCTTTGCTCACTCTATGAAGGTATGCCCTTGGTAGTCCTAGAATATATGGCGGCATCAAAGCCGGTTATCTCAAGTGACATACAGGGCGTGCATGAAATCATAGAAGATGGCAAGAACGGGCTACTAGTCCCACCTGGTGATTTCAATACGTTGGCTGCAACAATAGAGCGCGTATCCGAAAATAAAACCTTAGCCTGCTCATTGGGAAAAAACGGGTTTAAAACTGTAAGTGAAAAGTTTTCAGAAGAGTCTATGATGAACAAGATTGAAAGTCTATACGAAGAAGTGCTGTCAAAACACATCTGAAGAGTGATTTCAAGTCCTGTGAATTTCACCGATCAGTATTGGGTTATTGACTCCCGAGAATTACTTTTTTAGCAGTATGTTAGAATTTAAGGACCAATATGTGTGGAATAGTAGGAATCTGGAGCTCAGGAAAAGAAATCAGTGGGGCAATATTAGACTCCATGGCGGAAGCGCTCGCCCACAGGGGACCGGACGATTCCGGAAGCTATATAGACGAAAGGAGTAACATAGGGTTTGCCCACAGGAGACTTTCAATAGTTGACCTCTCGCCGCTCGGGCACCAGCCGATGTCAAACGATGATGGATCTATCTGGATTACGTACAACGGAGAAGTCTATAACTTTAAAAATATTAGGAATGAACTTATCCAAAAAGGCCACAGATTCAAAAGCAATACCGATACAGAGGTCGTTCTTAAATCATATGAAGAGTGGGGTATAGAATGCGTACATAAATTTATAGGAATGTTTGCACTCGGAATCTGGGATAAGAGAAGTAGAAAGCTCTACCTTTTAAGAGACAGAGCAGGCGTAAAACCCCTTTACTATTACAGCAATAACGGACTATTTATGTTCGGCTCAGAGCTAAAAGCGCTCATGCAACATCCGGAATATAAAAAAGATATAGATTACGATTCACTAGCTGTTTATGTCAGACACGGTTACATACCCGCCCCTCATACAATCTTTCAAAATACATACAAACTAAAGCCCGGACATTACCTCTGCTTATCCGACTCAGACAATATAAAGGAGATTAAGTACTGGGACGTAACCGACTATTATTTACAAAAGCCCCTAGATCAGTCTGAAGATGAGATACTGGAAGAGCTTGAGAGTTTGCTTTTAGACTCGTTTAAATACAGGCTTGTTGCAGATGTGCCGATAGGAGTATTTTTAAGCGGCGGCATAGACTCTACTACCCTTTGTGCGCTACTTCAGAGTAACGTCAGCAGCCAATTAAAAACATACTCTATCGGCTTCTATGATGACAGCTTCAATGAGGCCGAGTGGGCTAAAAAGATTGCCGATTACATCGGCACAGACCACACAGAATACTACATATCCGCAAGTGAGGCACTCGACATAGTGCCTAAGCTTCCCGAGATCTATGATGAGCCCTTCGCCGACAATTCCGGAATACCTACTTACCTTGTATCCAAGCTCACTAGAGAAAGCGCGAAGGTCGCTCTTTCTGCTGATGGAGGTGATGAGCTTTTTTGCGGATACAATAGATATCTATACTCTGAGAATATTTATCAAAAACATACCAAGATGCCCGGATTGCTCGGGGACGCCATCACCAATGGGCTCGATTTACTTAGTCCGGAATTAGTTGACTGGACTTACAAGAAATTAGGATTTGCTCTTCCCCATGTACATGACTTTCGTCACAAATATATAAAACTCAGAAATATGATTTCTAACATCCATCGTGGTGACTACGTCGAAATGTATAAAACCGCTATAGGATATTGGACCACAGAAGAGCTAAACAACATAATGCTGAATCCCGGTAATTCTCCTTACGACTCATTTATTGCGGACACATTCTCAAAATTACAGGGGAAAGGTCTACTCACTCAAATGATGGCCACTGACTTTAAATACTACTTAGTAGATGACATACTGACCAAACTGGATAGAGCATCCATGAGCGTTAGCTTGGAGGGACGTGATCCATTTCTAGATCACAGGCTAATAGAATACGCTGCTAGGATCCCTTCTAATATGCATTACAAGAACGGACAGAGTAAACACCTACTAAGAAGGATATTATACAAATATGTCCCTAAAAAGTTATTAGAAAGACCCAAACGTGGATTTGCGGTTCCACTTTATAGTTGGCTCAGAGAAGATCTTGCAGAACTTGTAAGAGATCATTTGAGCTATGAAAAAATCGATAAGGATGGCATATTCAATCCCGAAACTATTTCACGTAACGTCAACGATTTTATGAAAGGCGCGACTATAAATGCAAACTCCATATGGTGTATTCTGATGTTTCAGATGTGGAAAGAGAAATGGATGCCAAGTTAATCATACCAATACTCAAACAGTTCAAGTGTATATATATTTTATGTATCTGATTTATTATCGGGCGATATAAACATGAGAGTATGCTACATAACACATTCAGCGCCTTGCGGTAAAGGTGAGACATTCATAATTAATGAGCTCAACACAATCAGAAAATATTTTGATGTCGTAATTTTACCATTGCGACCTCGTGGAACTCCCCAATACGAGGATGCAAAAATGCTTTTGGATGACAGTATAATAATACCGTTATTCAATTTTAGGATATTTATTCACTTTTTATTTTCTATCTTCTCAAATCCGGTTCAAATGTTTAAAACCATCATTAATATTTTTGCCGAAAGCAGATCACTAAGAGTACTACTCAGAAACCTTTGTGTAGTACCAAAAGCATTTTATGTTACAAATACATTGAAAGATTTGAATATCAGCCATATACATTGCCACTGGTCATGTATTCAGACTACTTTTGGATCAATAGTTGCAAAGAATTTAGGCGTAGGGTTCAGTTTTACCGCACATAGTTATGATATAGATGAAAATAATATGCTCAGACAAAAAGTTTCAGAATCATCTTTTGTACGTACCATCTCTCAAAATGCAAAAAATCAAATTATTGAGTTAACCGGCCTGTATGAATTAAATCAGAAAATTCATATAATTCACATGGGAGTTACAATCCCAATAGTAAGCAACAAAACAAATCACAAAAAAAAATCACGAGAAGTAATTGTGTGCCCTGCCAACGTTGAGGAGATTAAGGGTCAGAAGTATTTAATCCAAGCCTGCGCTTTATCAAAATCTACAGGTCTTTCATTAAAGTGCTTGATCATTGGTGACGGCCCTGATATTCCTAAATTAAAATCTTTAATTACAGAGAAGGGCTTAGAAGATGATGTTTTTTTAGAAGGTTACTACCCTCATAGTAAACTTATGAGCATGATGCAAAATGAAAATATCGACATTGTAATATTACCAAGCATCGCCATGCAAAATGGTTACAGTGAAGGAATCCCTGTTGCTTTAATAGAAGCAATGAGCTACAAGATACCCGTAATATCTACGAATACAGGTGATATTAGTGAACTGCTGGGACAAGACTGTGGTATTATGGTGGAGCAAAAAGATCCTGAAGAGCTATCAAAAGCTATTATGAATGTATTAACCGATAAGAGTTTAAGAGAATCATTACGGACAAGCGGTTTTCAGCGTGTTAATAACGAATACAATATTCAAAACAGCTGCAAAGATCTCGCAAACTTAATTAAAGAGAGCATCGAATAGCTAAGACACTTACAACAGTTCTTCTGACTAGCGTTCTTAATTATCAATCCTCGCCGAAAGAACATAACCCTTTTACTCTCTTAAGTCACATCTTTTATACGCTTTTCTTTACCAGGGCACAGTATTATATGCCAAGCGTTCTAATTAACATCAAAATATTACTCTAGATTTTTAATACCTATTTCTAATAGTTTTCGTCTGCTCCTATGTCGCAAACGTCCTCAGCCGAAGCTTTTCTTTTCTCATCATCTATATCACCGAGTGCACAGTTTTTGTTATTTCCGCTGTTCTTAGCTTGCGAGTTAGAGGTTATATGATAATCACCACCCAGGTCGAAGAATCCAGGATTGGCGTTTGTAATTCCGTTATCATCCCAGCCGCTCACATTCTGGTAATTCTGAAAATCACTTCTCCAGTTACCTTCCCATACCCACCATTCGTATTCCACATTCCAAAGATTGTGATCATAGGTATTCTGCTTAGACTCAGAGTCATAAACCACTAACCCCATAACGTCGTCTCTTGAGCTCTGGAATATATTGTTCATAAAAATGTTGTTCACGCTACCGTATATACCTACAAATGTATGGTCGCTAGCGTTTGTAGATGGATAATTCTCAATCACAAAAGTATTATTCACGATGAGGCTGTCCTCGGTATTATAATACAAAGCCATACCCCATGAATTGTTTTCAAGTATGTTGTTTTCCACAAGCGTGTTCCTTATAACACCCCCCGAACCGCACTCAGAAGCATTCCACTGTATACCGATACCACCGTGATTGCTTATTAAGTTGCCACTGATTGTGTTATTTGCCATACCATTACAAAAGAATTCGCTCAGATATATAGCGTGGCAGTTCTTGGAATTCCTCTGTCCAGTAGATGGATTTATGCAGGACCCCTCCTCAATACCGTTTTTCTCTATAGTGTTCTTACTGATAAATACATCACTCGTAGATACTACAAGAATACCTCCGTAACTATTATGATGTATCCAGTTACCGCGAATCGTGTTGTGGCCTTTGTAGATTTTGATTCCTTCCCAGCCGTAGCGTATCTCAAATCCCTCAATAATCAGCCATTCCGCATTTACTTCAACCCTCTGAGTACCTCCTGAAGGACAGCAATTGGAAGGATATTCCCCGCCGCCCGGATCTATAACCGGACTATGACCAGGATAATTCATTAGGGCAATCGGGAGCTCTCTTGTACCGCTCGTATTTAAATTCACGCGCTCAACATATATACCGTCTTTTACCAGTATGGTGTCACCTGGGACGGTAGAATCGATTGCATCACTTATAGTTCTGTAGTCACCATCACCATCTATTGATACGACGATCACCCTCTTATTAGCCGGGGAAAGCGGAGCGTCAGAAACTCCCGTGTCCGGCTGTACCTCAACGGGACTTGGTTGGGGTGTAGGCTCAGGCTGAGGTGTTGGTGTAGGTGCCGGTGTTGGCTGTGGAGGCGTCGGACTCGGATCACTCTGCCCGTCTATAACCTGTACCACTTTATTCGTAATATCACATACACTGCTCTCCACCCGCGCCTGTACGTGCATGGTCTTTCCCGAGAAGCTTCTGCTTCGCAGGTATACGCTAAATGTCGCATTTCCCGACCCATCCGCTCTTACCTTACCTAAACTCTGGCTAGAACCCAAGTTAAGTACCTCGCCATCGCATACAGAGCCGGAAATGACTTTCGTACCGTCTGAGAATGCGTACTCAAGCCTCACAAGAGCGTCCGGAGGAGCTCCGGTTACATGTATTCTATTTTTACCTGAATTGCCCGGATCAAATTGGGAAAGTACAGCTCCTCCCGGTGGTGGGGGCGTCGGTGCCGGAGGCGCTGGTGTAGGCTCCGGCTGAGGCTGTGGTGCAGGTGTTGGTGTCGGAGGCGCAGGCTCCGGCTGAGGCTCTGGTGCAGATGATGAACCAGAGGAGTCATAGATAACATTTAATATCGGCTGATTGGAACTATTATCACTGCTGTATATATAAACGTACCCATGACTTATTGTTAAATACAAACCGTTATTGTCGATTGTACCGTCAACCCAATCTTGAACAATCTCCGTAACATCTAATTCATAGTAATCCCGGTCAGAATTAATAGAGATACTGTCTTCGCTTAGTGACGATATATCCGGTCTATTAGACCATGTTGTGGATTCATTCCAATCTTCTAGTGCTTCAGAAACAGTTAAGATGTTATTGTAGTTACGCCTAGAAGTAACGAAAACTAATAATTTAGCGCTTTGTATATTTGAGCCCTGAGGGATTTCATCTATACCGAATTTAATGAGACCGTACCTATCAGTTCTCTTGCTCTCGCTAAGCACCACATATTTATTTGACTCATAATTGCTTCTTACTCTTTTACTGCTTACAAAAGTATCCAGAGAAGGTGATAACTCAATTACTTCTGAAAAAGCCAATGTAGAGGTAAACATAAATATACAAAACAAAAAGAATCCTAAGATGAGTTTGGCTGCCTGAAAGTTGTATCTCATTTTGTGCCTCCTTTAAGTACCTTTCCATCCTCGAAAGTGAAGGCTTAGACAAAGACCTGGTGGGTATGTAATATGGGGTAATCGATATAGGAAGATAAAACTTTGAATTCATCGTCCTAATTTCGGCAACCCGTCCACCATATGCTTTACTCCGAGCACTTAGGTCAAAGGCTTTGCGTCCCATACTTTCGAATGGTTTGCCTTTTCGATTAGGATTAAGCTTAAATAAACGCTAATCTATCTAATCTACATATATATAGTGCAAAATGTATACCAACTATATAGAATTATAGAAGCTACTTAAGGTTTTCTGTGTAAGTCCCTTATTATGAAGAATTATTGAGCCAAACAGAGAATACAAGAAAATGTCAAAGTGTGCCAAATAATGCACATGGAGTGCCAAATTGCACTATCTATAGACATTATACGTCATTTGCTATTACAATGTGACACTTTCTGGCATTGTGGAGTATATTTTTAAATGGAGTTAAGGGTTAACATCCACAAGAGATAGACAAGTCTGTTTAACGGTAAGTACTCTTCTGCTTGCTGTACAGGTACCAAACTACAATTACCATCAATGCAGCAAGAGAAATTTGTAGAACAAGAAGTGAAGCGATCTTAAAGTAGGCAAACTCGGGGCTAACATAACGTACAAGCCAGCCTCCGGCTATATCGCCAAACGCTGAAGCAAAAGAGCTGACAATCAGTACCAGCTTCCAAAAGCCGCTTATAGGCGTAAATAGAATAAGGTGGTTTAGAGTAACCAAAATAATCGCCATAGAGAAAAAGTGAAAATGAGCCTCTTCAAGCATACCAAGATAGCTTCTTGGCTGTCTGAAGCTTTCCTCAGATCCCCTGTAGTACTCTACAACAGACTCATAGCTGAAACCGACCTGGAGGTAAAGAAGTAAATTGGTAATCCAGAGGAACACAAAGAAAAGAACGGTAAAAACTATAATAATCTTTAAAAGGCTGTTTTTTGAGATGTCTGGTGATATGAAGAACCGCAACTTAATTACCCGCTTCGCTAAATAGGAGACCGTTATCCGTAGCTACATTAAATACAGCAAGCACTCTCCTTATTGAGCTTGTCAGTGAGTTAGCTGTTATAGTAGCCCCAGTAATGTTAGGTATGTCTTTTCCAAGCTTAAGTGAATTATTCTCAATTCCCTTATCATCAAATAAATCCATCCACTTATCTCCTGCCATATACTCGGGCGGTTCAAAAAACGCAAGAATCTCTGCCTGTCTTAATGTCCCGTCCGGATTAATAACAAACATCACAGTCTCAGACTTAGTTCTCAAATGATGAGTATCTATTATAGCATAACCCAGAGACTCACTCCCCTTCTTGCCTTCATAAATTACATATAGCCTTGAATCGAGCTTAGCTTTAGAGAGAGACTCAATCTCCTCCACCTGCTCATTATTCAAAAAGATCTTATTCTTCTCAATACTATCGGCATTGGGGAAAGCTGTCTTTAAAGCCTCGTCCCTTTTCATAAACACCTTGGCTTCTGAATCAGGCGCAAAGCTTAATGGAAGCAAGATCAACACCAATGTTAACAATATTTTAATCATATCAATTACCGTAAATAGAAAACAGAGGGGGAATAGAACATAGCGCTCTAAGCCCCCTCTGAGCATGTATATTTAACCAGGTTTAAAACACATATCCAAGTCCGAAGTTAAATTGGTTCTGTGAGTCGTTAGCCTGATTATCAAGCCACTGGTACTCAACCTTAACAACGACGTTTGGAATCGGTTTATAATTAAGCCCTATAGTAAGGTCACTCCTGTCATTTGCCGGGTTGCGCTCAAATCCCGAAGGTACGCTCGATTGAGAATCATACTGTTCCCATCTCACAAACGGGGCCAAGTACTGTGCGTACTGACTGGTAAAATTTGCAAGCGTGAGAAGGTTATATCCACCCACCAGATAATACCCCCACTGATTCTCACCTACCGAGTCGTCCCCAGTAAGATCATTGAGAGCGTTAATCCTCTCGGCATCATCCAAGGAGGTATAAACAACCAGCGCCCTACCCTCAAACCCTCTGTACTGAAGCTGCACGTCTCCCTCATACATTTGGAAGAAGCCTTTGAATTTGTCTCCGTTAAACGGAGACTCTTCATTTTCAATCACCTGGTCTTGCCCAGTGTTGCCGAGAAATATTGAGCCCCCTACAGTAACATAAGGTAGAGGCTCGTACTCTACCCTACTTACGAATGCGACATTATTAAATAGAGCTCTGTTACCTTTAATCCTGAGACTACGGTTATTAGATGCCCTGAAGCCCCGTGCGTCAAAACTGTTCATGACATATGCCCTGTAATTTATAGAGCCCGCACTCTGGAGATCTATGTCTCCGAAAATACCTAGACCGTTTTCTCGCCAGGTCGTAGGAATGATAACCCTTTCGACTGAGGGCCTGAATACTCCGAAAAACGTAGTAGGCTCGTGAACTTCGTTTACGATCCCGAAGGGTGCAAGCAACAAACCGCCTCTTAAATTAATCTCGGGTAGCAGTAAAAAATCAAGGAGCGCGAACTCTGCTGAGACCGACCCCGATCTACCATCCTGATTGGATGAAGTAGTTCCGTGCTCAAATTCAATTTCGGAGTTAAAGATAATCCTCTCGGTAAATTTGTAGCCGAAGTAAAGGACAACTCTTTGAGCATCGACTATATTATCCTCACCTTCTCTTACCTGCCCAACTACTAATTCTCCGTAACCCCCGATAGAAAGCCCCCTGTCTTTTAAATAGACCTTTGAAGCCGCAGGGCCGGCGCCGTAAACAGCCTCATAAGTGGGTTCATCTACAATAGATGACTGCTTGATATTGTCTATTTCTTCTGCAAGTATGTTTAACTTTTCCTCTATGGACACTAATCTATCATCAGGCGTGCCCTCCGCTTTAAGCTCTCTAAGCTCATTCGTAACGCTCTCAAGCTTTTTCTCAAGCTGCTCAATCCTTTCGTCCTGAGTCTCCGTTTCATCATCACTCAGCCTCTGAGCAACAATAATATTTTTATCCTGATTCCGCCTCTCAGCTTGTTTATGTATTTGCTTGGCTCTATTAATTTGTATCTGAGCCAAGTCATCCGCGAATACTTTCTGATTCTCACCAAGCTCTTTTGAGTTACTGCCTATTGTCGGAAGTATCAAGAGCAAGAGTGCAAAAACAACACTGCGAGCAGCCAATAAACCAATCATTGAACCAAACTTAACCATACTCAAAAACCCCCCTTTTTCTATTATGAATTTCGTTATCATTATCATCATACCAGGACACAGACCATTGTCAATTAATGATAATCATTCTCATTATTAGTAATAACCGGTTAAAAAAGAGTAAATCGGGAAGCAGAGCAAGGAAGGTCGAATATCTGAGAAATGAGAATATCTAAACATGCCCTACCTCCCTATTTGTTTATATTGGTATGAAGAAAGGCGGCAAGCTAAGGTAATAGGACTGCTTGGCATTAAAAAATGCCGCCCTTCCTCATGATATTAAGTTTGCAAGTTAATATGCTGTAATTATTTAAGAATGCTTTCTTATTTCATACCCCTGTTCTCTAGCCGAATTCACTTCAAGCGCTTCTATGATCATCTGAGTCAATGCAAGCAAGCACTTATGCTCAAGTCTCAGCGTTACAGAGCCAAGACTCAGATTATATGAATCGCAGCACTCACACTTTGTGATGCTCCCGATGTTGGAAGAAGAAAGCACCGACGGTCTATCTGTATCGTATATTAAACCCATGACGATCCTCCGAACATTTATTTCAATACAATTATTTCAGTACAACAATATATTGATATTCATTCTCATTATCGATATGCCAGACACATACTCGTTTGTCAAGAGATTTCTTCCGGTCAAGAATATTCAGTCTCTTAATTTAGCGCTTGCTATATAATCGGATGGAATAAATATTCGGAATTTAGTAGAAGGCTCTGGTTGCTGAAGGAGCTGCTATAAAAAGACTTCTTGATTTACACTTTGAAGGATTGGGCTTCCAATTGTTTATCTCGCTTTGTGCTTCCTCAATTTGCTCAGATGTCATCTGAGTACTGATTCGCTCAATTGATTTCTGTGCAATGCTCACCTCTTTGGGAGAACCTGATTTGCCCGCGAGCCCAAACCACATATAACCCCTGGTGAGATCCTTTTCGACGCTACATCCCTTTTTGCAGTTTATTGATACATACGAAATTCCCGTGTGGGAATAAGCCGCACCTAATGCGATCTGTGCCTGCCCCTGCCCCTGATCTGCAGCTTCTCTCCACAGTATGACAGCCTCCTCGTAGTTTCGCCTCACGCCCGCACCCGAATAATAAAGCAGACCCATCGAGTACTGGGCATCACAGTCACCCTCTTCTGCTAGCGGCTTCCAGAACTTCTTAGCTATATCAAAGCTCCCCTGCTGATACCACCTGAGACCGATCTTAAATTTATCCTTCTCAGTAAAATCACTAACCGGGTTTGGAAGATCTTCGGGAACCTGCTCGGGTATCTGCTCTACTTGAGCACATCCTGCCGTAATAATTAATAGCAATATGATAGCAATTGTGTTTAAACTGAGGTACTTTAAACATCTAGATTTGGTCATTATGTGGTCACATCCTATATATTCCCTTTTTGTGTACATAGTTGCTACAACCAAATATAGTTAAGAAAAAAATGAAGTCAAATAAACGCCTTGCGCTGCAAATATAAAACCAGGATATTTGACAAAGGGTAATTCTGGTGAAAAAATTTATTGGTTATTCTTTATTTAGATTAGCTTTGATAACATAACCAGGTGAAATTGTGATTTTTTCTGAATACTCAAAATACAGTAAAGAAAGACCTGTGATCTCATTCGAGATTTTCCCGCCCAACACTACAAAAGGAATGGAAAATCTCTATAATGTCATAAGTGACCTGGCACAGCTTGGCCCCGACTACATAACCGTAACCTACGGCGCCATGGGCTCTACTCGCGATAAGACACTTGAGATTGCGACTCTTATTAAAGATAAATTCGGAGTCGATTCAGCATGTCACCTTACATGCGTAGGATCATCTAGAAGTGAGCTCGACACCATACTCTCACTCATCTACGATGCGGGAATAAGAAATATCGTTGCCATAAGGGGAGACCCCCCTTCAGGAGAAAGCACTTTCATCCCTCCCGAGGACGGTTACAAATACGGGAGTGAGCTAGTAGAGCATATAAGAGCATTTGAGGCAGGCAGGCAGTTGAAAGGGTATTTCGGAATCGCAGTCGGAGGTTATCCCGAAAAACATCTTGAAGCAAGTGATATTGAGACCGACATCGAAAACCTCAAGCTCAAGATCGAGGCTGGTGCTGACATAGTTAAGACTCAGTTATTTTTTGACAATTCATACTATTTCGATTTCGTAGATAGGGTTAGGCGCAAAGGAATTACCGTACCTATAATACCGGGACTTATGCCCATTTTATCTGCAAAACAGATAGAGCGCATTACCTCTATGTGCGGCTCATCTATTCCCGATGAGCTCAAAAATAAACTTGATGAAGTAGAGGGTGATGACTGTAAGGAACGTAATATAGGAATATCCCAATGTATCAAACAGGCAAGTGAGCTGCTTGATTCAGGAGTTCCCGGTCTCCACTTTTATGTGTTAAATAAGTCTGAACACATGAAAGAGATAATTCAGTCCCTGGGAGTAGGAAGCTATAAACAGAATTCAGATAAATACGCTCTAAACAAACCTTAATCAATAATATTTCATTAAACTCTTATGCCACAGACAGTTTCACTATTTAATAAGGTTGCAAAGCACTACGACTCCCTGAACACGTTCTTCAGTCTGGGAATGGACACACTATGGAGAAAAAAGCTGGCTCTGGAGTTAAACGGCGCAAGCTCTATTCTCGATGTTGCCACTGGCACGGGAGAAGTAGCCATTCAAATGGTAAAAAATTTGAGCGGCGTTAAAGTTACCGGACTTGACCCGAGTGCCGGAATGCTGGAGTTGGCACAAAATAAAATCAACGTGCCCGGAATAAGCAAAAATATATCTTTAATACAAGGCTCGGCAGAAAACCTTCCTTTCAGTGACGAAAGCTTTGACGCAGTATCTATAGCATTCGGAATCAGGAATACTCAGGACCCGATAAAGTCTCTTTCAGAAATGAGAAGGGTACTTAGACCCGGGGGCAGAGCCGGTATTATGGAATTCGCGATTCCCGAGAACAGACTCTTTAAGCCTCTTTATCTTTTCTATTTCAAAAACATACTGCCTCTTGTGGCGTCAGTATTCGGAAATAAGAATGAGTACAAATACCTCTCAGACTCAACTTCAGCTTTTCCGCAAAGAGAGAGATTTATAGAGCTGATGGAGAAGTCGGGTTTAAGAGTGGATAAAAAAGTCGAGCTTATGCTTGGAATTGTAATTATTTACGTTGGTGTGAATGACACGGAAAGTTAATGTGTAGCCTTTAGGGAGCAAGACGCTCTATTACCCAATTCCCCGGAACTTCTAATTTATACCTGAACCTGTCATGAAGCCTATCTGGTCTTCCCTGCCAGAATTCAATCGTCCTCGGGACCAATATATAACCTTGCCAATAGGAAGGTCTGGGAATATCTTTGCCCTCATATTGTTTTTCTATCTCACGGTAGCGGTTCTCGAGAGTATCCCTGTTATCGATTACACTGCTCTGATGGGATGCCCATGCCCCTATCTGACTGCCCCTCGGCCTGCTCGCAAAATATGCATCTGCGTCACTATCATCCGTAAGCTCTACTTCTCCTTCAATACGAACCTGACGCTCGAGCTTTCCCCACCAAAAACAAATAGAAGCGTTTTTGTTATCACTAAAATCATTCCCCTTTTTACTCTCTGAGTTCGTATAGAAGACAAACCCTTTCTCATCAAAACCTTTCATGAGAAGAATCCTGGCTGAAGGTCTTTTGTCTTTGCCCGAAGTGGCGAGAGTAAAAGCATTCGGATGAACCAGGTCTTCATTTTGAGCTGTTTCAAACCATTTCTCAAACTGGACAAAGGGGCTTTCGTCAAGATCTTCCTCTCTAAGCTCGTAAAGTTCATACTGGTCGTTTTGGTAGTTCTTATTCATAGTTATTACCTGTGGTCCTACTAAAGCATATCCTCTAGTGCGTCATTTAATCTTACATACTTAAACTCATAACCTGTATCCAAAAGCTTCTTCGGCTCCACCCTTACACTCGACAGAAGGGCCTCATCGGCCATCTCGCCAAATAGAGCGCGGGCTGCGAATGCAGGCAGTGGCAAGACCGTTGGACGTCTCAGCACTTCGCCCAGATCATTTGTAAATTTACTATTTGTTACACATCCCGGGGCTACCGTATTTACAGGCCCTTTAACTTTCTCATTTTCGATACAATGAAATATCGCCCCTATGATGTCTTCAATAGCGATCCAGCTCCAGTACTGCCGGCCGTCTCCTATTCTTCCACCCAATCCCAATTTGAAAGGTGTGAGCATCTCCTTAAGTGCCCCTCCGTCCTTACTGAGCACGACACCTATTCTCAAATTTACAACCCTTATACCGGCTTTAGTAAGCGGCTCTAGCGAAGCCTCCCACTTTACGCAGAGATTGGAGAAAAACCCCTCGCCTGGGCCAGACTCTTCAGTCAGCACCTCATTGCCGCGGTCTCCGTAATAACCCACTGCTGAGGCCGCCACAACAACAGCGGGTTTAGCTTTTAGTTTAAGAACAGACTCTGCAAGTAGCTTGGTACTTAGAAGGCGACTGCTCTGGATTCTATTCTTCTTTTCGGGGGTCCACCTACCTGTAATAGTCTCTCCCGCTAGATGAACTACCGCGTCGTGACCTTCAAGTGAATCCAAATCTATTTCCCCTTTATCAGGGTCCCAGTGGGCCTGGCTCTTAAATATGGAAGAGCTTGATCGTGTAAGACCGGTGAAAGTATCCCCGCTCTTTTGAATCTTCGCTATTAATGCGCTTCCTACAAGACCCGTAGGCCCGGTGATTAGTATATTCATAAATTGTCACGACTCAGTAAATTCGGGAATAAGGATAGCATATGGAGGCGTTTAGTGTAGTTATGCTAATTCAGGTGG
Source organism: Candidatus Dadabacteria bacterium UBA2774 (assembly GCA_002352485.1). GTDB lineage: Bacteria > Desulfobacterota_D > UBA1144 > Nemesobacterales > UBA2774 > UBA2774. The sequence continues at coordinate 3,788 of DEIM01000215.1, read as the reverse complement.
AGAATGTGTCTAAAATCGCTTTTTGATATTCACTGACCTCTTCAAAGTCAAGATAGTAGTGGGGGGCACTGAGTATAGGTAAATCTATATAATCCAGATATTCCTTTACCCTCTTTCTGCATTCTTCTGGGGTTCCCACAATAGCAAAGGTATCAACCATATCATCCGATACGTTTTCAATCATAGCCTCAACGTCTCGATTAAAGAAAGCCTCTCTGATCTTAACCGTTTCCTTCTCAAAGCCGTGAAGTTTAAACGGAGGCTCATATGTTCTTACGGTAGAATAGAACGCGATTGTAGCCCGGGCAGCCTGTCTCGCCCGCTTCTTATCTTGAGACACGGCGCACGTAATTATTGAAGCAGTAGTAAAATTATTCGGGTCCTTGTTTCCACTTTTCATTCCCTTCTTGAGGCTTTTTGAGACCACATCCTTAATATAACGGAGTGAGCATACAACGTGCCCTATATACCCGTCGGCAACCTCTCCCGCAGCCTGAGTCATTGTGGCCCCTACCCCGGCAAGGTATATCGGGATACTATCCCGCACCGGCTTAAAGGCTCTGTGGTATCCCCTGGTGCTAATATTGTAATATTCCCCTTCATAGCTAATCGGCCCTGCAAGGTGAGAAGCGCCTATTATATGTCTTATCACCTCTATACACTCCCTCATCCTAGTTACGGGCTTACCGTGGGTAAGTCCGTGCCATAGCTCATTTGTGCGTTTGGCTCCCGAGCCAAGCCCCAGTATAAGCCTGCCCCGCGATACTTCATCGAGATCAAGCGCAGTGAGTGATGTAATTAAAGGAGAGCGTACGAACGCAAGCGCTACGGCTGTGCCGAGCTTTATGCTCTGAGTCTCGGCTGCGACTGCAGCCAGCTGCTGGAATGAAGTGCGGTAAAGCTCGGTTGCCCAGACAGATTCAAACCCTGCGTCCTCTGCCTCTTTTGCTAAGGAGACAATATCCGATATTCGATTTCCGTCCAATATTAATCCTACGGGCTTCACGTATAAGACCTTCCTTTTGACATAAAAAAAGGCGACCTTTCGGGTCGCCTTTAGGATAACTTAAATTTAAACTTTTCTCTTGGTTTTAAATGTTTCTCTCGTAATTCAGATAAGACTTAAACCCTTTAGTCCTCTTTCTTTTCAGTCTCATCTGAAGCATCCGGAGCATCTTCTGCTTTAGCCTCCGGTTCTGCAGCTGTTTCTTCGGTTGATACATCTTCAGCACTCTGAGCTTCAGGCTCTGGAGCTTGCTCAGACTCTGCAGGAGTTTCTTCTGCTTTTACCTCAGGCTCTTCTGCAGCATCTTCCGCTGGAGCCTCCTCTTTAGCCTCTGGCGCTTCAGCCTGAGTTTCAGCTTCAGGTGTGCCTTGTGCCTCTTCCTCAACCTTCGCTTCAGGAGTTTCTTCCACTTGCGCTTCAGCGGTATTAGCAGCTTCTGCAGCAACGGCTGCAGCTTTTGCTCCCCCTTCCTCTATCAGTCCAAGCTCTTCAGCAGATTCCTTCTTCGAGCTCTTTGCTGTATCTTTCGGAGCCTTCGGTTTTGCTGCTTTGGTAGGCGCCTTCTTCTTTTTCTTCTTCTTAGGTTTAAATTCTTCTTCGACCAGTTCAATTAGAGAAATCGGACTGTTGTCACCTTTTCTGAACCCGAGCTTAATAATCCTCGTATATCCCCCGGGGCGGTCTTTGAACTTTTCCGCAATCTCAGCAAAGAGCTTTTTAAGCACTTCGTTGTCTCTAATATATGCGCCGGCCTGTCTTCTTTTATGAAGACTCCCGTCCTTTGCCAGCGTTATAAGTTTCTCAGCAACTCTTCTCAGCTCTTTTGCCCTCGTATCGGTTGTCCTCAATCTATCATAACGAAACAGATCCGTAACCATATTTCGGAGCATAGCTTTTCTATGTTTAGTTGTAACACCGAGTTTTCGTCCTATTCTTTTATGTCTCATATCTCTTTCTCCGATTCAGTTCTGTTCCCTTACTGAGAAACCATTCTCTCGCTTCTTTTTAATTTCTCGGCATCAAACACTTCCTGATCTATCTTAAGCCCCAAGTCAAGCCCCATTTCCTCAAGCCTCTCCTTGATCTCATATAACGAACGTTTGCCGAAATTCTCTAAATTCAGAAGATCTTCCTCCGATTTTTGGACCAAATCACCCGAGTACTCGATCCCTGCTTTTCTTAAACAGTTTAGTGAGCGGGCAGACAGGTCCATCTCCTCGATCGTATTGAATAGTATCTCTTCAGTTCCTTTAATTTCCTGTGTTTCTTCACTTTCAGGTACTTCGTCAACTTCAGACTCATCAAAATTGATGAATACAGACAGTTGGTACTTCACAATCTTAGCAGCATATGCCAACGCATCTTCAGGGAGTATCGTTCCGTTTGTCCATATTTCAAGCGTGAGTTTCTGGTAGTCCGTGCGTCTCCCTACACGCGCGTTGGTTACTGCATAGTTAACTTTTCGAACAGACGAAAAAAGAGCGTCAATAGGGATCACCCCAATTGTAGTCTGAAGCTCCCCTCTTCTCTCAACAGGCTCGTATCCCCTGCCCATTTCCACTGTCATTTCCATCTCAAGCTTTGAGCCTTCCGCCAAAGTGGCTATATGATGATCCGGGTTCAGTATCTCTACGTTATGCCCTAACGTTATATCGCCTGCCTTAATATCGCATTCACCCTCAGCACTTACTGTGATGATCTGCGGCTCGTAGGTATGCATCTTAAGCTCAAGACCCTTTAAGTTAAGTATAATTTCAGTAACATCCTCTTTTACCCCAGGAATAGAAGAAAACTCGTGTAGCACACCGTCTATCTTTATGGAGGTCACAGCAGGTCCCTGAATGGAGGAAAGGAGCACTCTTCTAAGTGCGTTTCCGAGCGTAACTCCATATCCGCGCTCAAGCGGCTCGCAAACAAATTTCGAGTAAAGTGGAGTTGCACTCTTCTCTTCTCTTTCTATTCTTTTAGGCTTAATAAGATCTTGCCAATTTTTTTGAAAATCCTTCACCTTGATCCCTCCGTATTAAAGAAATCTGACATTGTTGCCCCTATGAATCCTTTTGCAATAACTTAAAATAACTATTACACCCTTGAATAAAACTCAACGACCATCTGCTCGTCGATCGGAAACGTTACGTCATCACGCTCAGGCGCTCTAAGAACTGTGCCCGAGTAGCTCTCTTCGTCCAGCTCAAGCCATTCCGGTACACCCCTACGGGCGCGAAATTGAAGCGCTTCGTTTATTCTCTGAAGCTTTTTGCTCTTATCCCTGATTTGAATCTTATCGCCATCTTTAACCTGATAAGAGGGGATATTTAATGTCTGGCCGTTCACCATTATGTGTTTGTGACTCACAAGCTGCCTGGCGTCATTTCTAGAGCTGCCGAGACAGAGTCTGAACACTACGTTATCAAGTCTGCTCTCAAGAAGCGATATCAAAATAGAGCCAGTAACACCTTTTATATGAGATGCTTTCTTAAAATATTTTGCAAACTGCTTCTCTCTGAGACCATACATTCTCTTTACTTTTTGTTTTTCTCTAAGCCTCACCCCATACTCAGAGAACCTACTTCTAAACTTGCCGTGTTCTCCAGGCACTTGGTCTGGTCTTCTTTCAATGGCCGTTTTTCCATTATAGCTCCTCTCCCCTTTTAGGAAAAGGTTAACTCCCTCTCTTCTCGAGAGCTTATCAGTTGGCCCGGTATATCTACCCATATTGTAATTAAACCTCCTTAGTAAAGCTTAGTACTATTTGCACGTTAAACCCTTCTTCTCCCGGGCG
>DEIM01000180.1 GCA_002352485.1 Candidatus Dadabacteria bacterium UBA2774 | reverse complement strand
GTGATAATAACAATTTTATTAAAAGAAATGGTAAAGATATACTTGTTATTTCAATATTAGTTATCGTAACAACCTTACTAGTTGAACAAACTATAAGATTTTACATTTTTGGATTTGATTCTTTCAGCTATAAGCAAATGCAGAGTATAAAATCCATTGGACATTCGGGATTTATAAAAGCGGCAAGCATAGAGCCGCTCGTCTATGAACATAAGCCCAATATCGATTCACGCTTAAAGCTCGTGGAATTTAAGACTAACTCCAGGGGACTAAGAGATAAGGAATATTCTCTAAGAAAACCTCCCGAAACATTCAGAGTAGCTGTCGTAGGGTCGTCATTTACGTTTGGGTCGGGGGTAGAGATTGAGGACACTTACCATTCAATACTTGAAGACAGGCTAAATAAGGAAACCGGTGATTTACGGTATGAATTTATCAACTTCGGAGTAGGTGGTTATACAACAAGGAACAAACTGGCAACTATAAATTACAAAGCACTGAATTATGACCCCGACTTGATACTATTTGTACTTGACGGCTCACAGTTTACTGACAAAAAGTTTAAGGATTTTGTACCTAAACCTACCAAAAATCATTTTTTCACAAGCTACATATACAAACTGATATCGAAGAATAAGATATTTAAATCCAAAGATAAAAGAGAATCGGAGTTTACTCAGAATCATCTTGAGCAGTTAAGCGCGCTTGATGAAACTCTGAGTACATTAACCCAAATTAGTAAAGACCACGGCGTAGCTATCTGTGTTGTAGTGCTCGACCATGACTATTTGCATCTGGAGCTTGGTAATGAGATTAAGACAGCGGTGGAAAATAATGATCTCTGCTTTGCAAATACAATCCCTTCATTTAAAGACAAGAATTTTAACGATTTCACAATATACCGTGTGGATTTTCATCCCAATGCCGGAGCACACAAGATATTTGCAGATTCGATCTATGAAGACCTTAAGAGCCAGTCTATTTTAGATAAGCGCAAACCGATCGAAACCGACAACTAAAACAAGATTGTTGATATATTTCGCTTAATCAATTGAGATGTCATGTTAACTACGGCTCCTATTATAATGAGGGAAATAGAAAGCTCATTACCGAAAGGTTTGCACGGGATATTGAATTTTTCGGCTATGAGTTTTAAGAATTTTAGAAGTGCATCACTTTAGATATTTTTAGTAAATACGGGTTGATTCATCGATAAGCTTTTAGAGTATAACTTAGTTATGTACTACGATTTTATAATTCTCAAAGCTTCTTCTTCATTTACGATCCTACCTTCCCTTTGGCACATATCGATAAATGTAAGATTACAATTATTTGCTTTACAGAATTTTATCCAATCTTCGTAAATGCTTACATATTTATGGGGCTGTGAAAACTCGTCTGCGATCCTCTGGGCTTTCTTTTTGTCTTTTTTCTTAGGCCAAGTGAGTTTATCTAGGGTCTCCTTAACTCTATTTAAATTGTCCTCACGATTACAAACTAACGTATATACGTTTTTGTTATCTGAAGTCCTGAGTATTCTTAAGATAGGATCCTGCTCGAAAACCCCGTACCTTCTTAGTACAGTTCTGCAAAGATCGTATTCCAGAATAAGGTTCTCTAGCTCCTTTTCCGGGCTTTTCTGAAGTGCCGAAGCAGTCATAATCGACCAATTCTTCTGAGCGTCTATTCCCAATAGATCAAACGTGCTGACACTTTTTGATTTGAGCAGTTTAATCATAGAAGACTTACCTATATCGGTCGGACCTGAAATTATTGCCAGGTCGTTAATGTGTCTCATCTTAGTGTTGACTATATATCTGTGCTTGAGCTCAGAATCCAGAAAGTTCAGTTTTTCTATATCCAAATACTGAGTCTCTATTAAATTCTTAATCCACTTCCTATTAATTAAGAACCTGGCCCGTGAATCCACTGCTAAGATGCCGGGCCCTAAAGATTCTGGTAAGTATTTGAAAATTATTCCCCAAAATCCAAGTAGAGCTTTATTTTTCTTTGATTTTCCAATGTCAGAAAACACTGTATTAACATTTGCGACTTCGAGTATAAGTCTTTCATTTGTTATGCTTACGAGCTTATTTATAATAGACAATGGGTCCGTTACGTGGTGCAACACATTCAAACACACTACGTAGTCGAAGTTATCTAAATTCGTAAATTGGTCAAGGCCAATATTTCTGAATTCTATTTCTAAGCCTTGAATTTCGGAGAACTTTTTAGCTGCTTTCAGCTTGTCGTCATCGAAATCAATACCTACTACGTTCAGAGCATTCCTTTTTTTGGCTTCTATACTAAAAAACCCTTCAGCGCAGCCGACATCAAGTACTGTTTTACCTGTGAGGTCTTTCGGGAATATACTGTTTACAGTCTTCGACCTGTCTCTACCAGGCGTGCTAATATTTCCAGGCAATTCAATCTTTTGGTACCATTTCGGATGAGAATCGATAAAGTTTATTAATTCTTGTTTAGTCATTCTGCAATTATCCCGCATCATAATATAGCTTAATGATGCTATGTTGTAATTCAAGAAATAATTCAGTGTATTTATCTAAAGAAATGACAAAATACATACAACGGCAATATTGTGCTACATTGCCTACAAATCCGTATTGAATAACAGAACATATAATTAAAATTGAGACAAGCTCTTTAAAATAGTAGACTTTAGAGTTACTTATAACTGTTGTAGAGTATTACTCTTTGACTATGACTTGTTCGGCTTTCTTGTTAATTACAAGGTAGGAATATTAGAGTATAAAGGACTTGTTTCATAAAGCAAAAAAACGAGACACAATAAAACTAATATCAAATAAACAGATCAAAAGAGAAGATTTACAAAAAGTCTTCTTTAATATGGAGTCTTATTATTCAATCAGGTTTGATAAATCAATATTCATATTCATTCAGACGGTCTCTGAATTTTTCGGCAAATTCCTTTAGCTCAGGCTCATTACGATAGGCGTATGCGCGGCTTTTATTTATATCTCGCGTAAGTTCTTTTATACGATCTACACTTGCTTCGAGACCCGCAAATTCGGATAATGTCTCGAGAGTAGCAGAGGGCTCATCCAGAAAATCCTCATATTTTATCTCAATTGCTCGCTTGCCAAGGCTCTTAAGATGTGTTCGTGCTTCTTTCATGTACTCCTCCCACATAATGAGACCTTCTTCAGGCGAAGTGCCCCTCAAATCTACGAAGACTCTCTTGTCCGGAATGAATTTCTGCATCAGGTAGTACCAGTAAAGACCTTTCCAGCTCCTGTGTTTTTCACTTAAGCGCAGGAGTCCTTTTTTTCTGCGTGTGCTGAGACTATTTACGATGTCCATGGGGTGACGGTATATATGTATTACCTTTGCATCCGGGAAAATATCCAGCCACAGAGGCAAGGTATAGGTGTTCCGGGGGTCTTTCCATCCCCAGGGTATATCGAGGTTGGCCGGAGTCTTGGCGTTTAAATACTTAACCAAACCCAAATACGAAATCACCCGGTGAGTTTTCATTGCGAAAGTGATGAATTCTGTGAAGAGCTTTCGCGCTTCACTGTCCTGAAGCAGATATTTAATTGTGCCGGGGTTTTCCAGGCCTCCGCTGCACTGTGCGAGCAGCCAATCGTTTATCTCTCGGAAGAACAGGGCTTCATGGTTATCCGTTAATCTACTTCCGCAGAACAGTCCCAGAGACTCAAGCATCCTTGTGAGCATACTTGTGCCGGAACGGCTCATTCCGATTATGATGAGGGGAGATTGAGACTTCATAGCTTTAAACTGAAATTACACTATATAGTTAGGAATGACAATGCCGATTATGGCAAAGCTCCAGAACAAGATTGATATGCTATAAGTATCGAGGTTATTGAAGCTAAGGTAGCTAAACAGCTCTAGAGTGTTAAATGCCCCTTTATCTGGCTAAGAAACTTCTTAGTACGTCACCCATATCGGATGCAGCAAGTTTCTCGAGAGCCCTCTTTTCTATCTGCCTAATACGCTCTCTTGTGAGGTCAAACCTTCTTCCAATCTCATCGAGAGTGTATGTGCTGTCCTGGTCTATACCGAAGCGGAGTCTGATAATCTCTTCCTCTCTCGGGGTAAGCACATTCAGAGCATCCCTGATTTCGTGTGTAAGCGCAGTTGTGGCCATAACCGAATCGGGCGCAGGTGAGCTATCATCCGAAATGAAATCCAGAAGAGTTGTCTTCTCACCGTCTAAAATAGGCGTATCGAGCCTGGCGGCGTCGTTGGTCGACTCAAGTATTCTCTTCACTCCCTCAACTGAAATACCTGCAACCTCGGCCACTTCATCCGGCAGGGGTTTCCTTCCCATTTCTTTATGAAGTAAAGAGCTTATTCTGTAGACCTTGCTTGCCTGCTCGAGAACATACACAGGAACTCGAATGGTGCGTGTCTGATCCAATAGCGCTCTTGAAATCGCCTGATGTATCCACCAGGAGGCATAAGTGGAAAACTTGTAGCCCTTAGTATGATCGAACCTTTCGACAGCTCTCATAAGACCGACATTCCCTTCCTGGATTAGATCCGTTAACGGAAGGCCGCGGCCCATGTAGCGTTTCGATATACTCACTACGAGTCTTAGATTGGCTTTTACAAATCTTTCTTTAAGCTCTGCAGCACGCCTGGAAAATACACTTATAAAAGTGCTCAGGCTGTCTATTCTTTTTGTTAAGTCTTTTTCACTGACGCGGTTTTTAACATTTCCGTTTTTATTCCTTTTTATAAGGCTCTCTCTTCTCTTATTCAATTTGTCTACATTTACGATAAACGCAAAAGACTTTGCCTCGCATTTCTTTATCTGAGCAGAGACTTCCACCTCTTCCTTCGCAGTCAACAGAGACTCGATAGCCATGTCCTTAAAATACACATAAAGAAGTCTGAACTGCTCATCAGGCGTCCATTCCTCTTCCTTGTTAGTTTCTTTAGGCAAATTGGGTTCGATCTCAAAGCCGAAATCGGAATCGTCACTATCAACCATCACATTACCACCCAAACCAATTGACGAATAGGACTCGTTATCCTGTGAATCGAAATTCTCCATAGTCTCCATATCGGAGCTTCCCTGCTGAACGTTTCTGTATTTTCCTGATTTCATTCTCGCACCTTTTAATTCCATAGAATATAGAATAGTTTTATTGAGATTAATTGTACTGCAATTTTTCGAATTATGTATTAAATAAGCTCATACCCATCATAAAAAAGCAAAATCTGCAGAACAACCTTATTACTATAAGGCTTACCCACCAAAAAGTCAAGCACTTTTGTTCGCAATTGCAAAGAAATTTGGTTTTTTAAAAATTTGCAATGATTACAGGCGATAAAGTGAAGCAGGCAATGCATATTTATGCGCTAGACGACATAAAATACAAGATTTTGCACACTTTGAGCATTACTGCTGATCAGATATCTCCTGCTGACTCCATGATTCGTTAAATACTGTTCCCTGCTCAACTGTTTCAACATACGCGTCCTGGCCTTCTCTATTTTTAAAATAAGATGCATAGCTCCATGCCTGATCAATCGTATTAAACTTGCCTATTTTAACCAGGTTCCACTTTTCCCCCCTCGAATTCTCAATAGGCACAATATAGGCTTTATAGCCTTTAGATTTGTACCCATCTGCAACAGCCCGAGCCTCATCAGATGTCGAAAATGCGCCGACCTGAAGAGTGTATGAGCTCCCTTGCTTAGGAGCAGTCTCTATCACAGTATCATATTCGTTGTCCGGTTCATCCGTAACATTATTAGACGCCAAAACCTCTTGGGGAGCATTATCTGTATCACCCATAATCAACATTTGACCTACTCCGTCCGGATCGTCACTCTGTGAACTAGCGGTGTCTTCTAGTACTTTGTCACCAAAGAGCTCTTCATCGGCCAAACTCTTTTGGACTCCCGCAACTTGTGTTTCACCACTATATACTATATCTCTATTTTCACTTTCCGGGATTTCCTGCTCACCCGATATAGTTTGTTCTTCAAAAGTACTAACGGGTTCTTCCTTTTGGGCAGTTTCATCGAGCGGTCCGGCTCCGAACAGGTAATCACCGTATTTCGTACCTGTATAAAAACCTGCTGCAAATATAAGCAGCACCATTATAAAAGTACCGAATCCCCGCCTCTTCTTGCCCGAGCTTGTAATTATAAGTCTAGGTTTTAACTCCGCCATAAAAATCCTCGACTATATCCTAAATATTAATATCTCAAACATAACGCTGTAAAATTGAGATTTGATTAACCTCTATTGGTGCCGAAGGGGGGATTTGAACCCCCACGAGCTAATGCCCACTGGAACCTGAATCCAGCGCGTCTACCATGTTCCGCCACTTCGGCGTTGGCTTAACTAAACCCATTACCCGCTGCTTATATTATCACACTTGGAAAGGGCTCGCTAGTGGCTAGTATTGCGAACTGATCAAAAAGCTGCAGGCAATCTATATGGCAGAAGTTATACGAGACTTCAGGAGTAAAATATTTACTTTTCGGAAAAGAGAACAAGTACTCCGGTGTATGTAAACAGATGATTTTTACCGCTAAGAGGGGCAAACTCGGCGTTTCCGAAGAATCCGGCTATGGGTACATCCCCAAGTGCGTTATTTATATATGCGGTATCTATGCCCTCTATGCCGTAAAGCGAATTGCCTCTGGCACAGCAGTTAAAATAGAGTCCGAATCTAAAGGGATTCTCGGACTCTCGGGAAGCGTTTATACGCTCGAGCATCTGCTTTAGGTCTTCGCGCGCTGCTTCGGGATTTCTTGTAGTGAATGAGATGATTTGTCCCTCTTCCACATTTTCAGAAACGGCAATAGCGCCTGTTTCAGGGTCAAGACCTATAAGGTTTCTGACTAAATAATCGCTTCCTAAGATTTCAGTGCCTCCTCGGGCAGGTGGAAACGCAACGTAAATTAGGCGCATAATATTGAGCGGGTCAGATATAAGGGTATCGGGAATTACTTTTTTGAGCACATCAAGTGCGGGCTCTCCGTTGAGTTCCGAGATCACGTTCTTATTACATTTCGTAATCACACAAGTCTTACCTACAAGCTTACAACCCTGGGTTATATCTATCTTATAGGAAAATTCTCCGCTGAATAAGAAGCCTGAAGCCGCCCCCGAGGCTACGGTGTCTCTGTAAAATTCAAAAGTATCGTTAATCCTGGGATCTTCGGATGCGGACGCTCCCACAATCGGAATATCCCCGATCCTTGACTTAATACCTAAAAACATGAGGTCCGGATGTATATGAAAAGGATCCGGAAGAAGAGTGAGAAGTGAGGCTTTATCTGCAATAGATTTGAGGGTGTTGCCGATTTCCTCTCCTGCCTTTAGCCCTCCTGCTCCTAATTGGTGCACTATGAATGGCTTAGCATTAATTTCATCTGAAGAAACAGCTAGAACTACAATCCCGGGCTGAGCCTCAATCTCGCCCGCGTTTGAAAGCACGCCGAGAGCGCTGCACCCGCTGAGGTTCTTGGTTTTGGTTATTTCACAAACGCACTTAAGTATTTCTTCATAGTTTGCCCTGTGCGGGAATGTGCAGAACACCATTGCCCAATCACATTTATTGATGGCAGCTTGCTGCATTGCCTTCTGGGCCGCATCACGCGCAGCTTGAATGCTGTTTTCTATGCTGGAGCTTCCTACACCTGCTTTAATCATGACAATTCAATTACCCAATCCGTTTTAATTTAATATCTACATCTGTATAGACAATAACGAAACTCTATCAATACCGATATGTAAAGCGATCTAAATTACACTCATCCGCGAAACGGACAATAGAGCTTACCTGTCCTTTTAACCAGAAGTAATATCTCCCCAGGAAACTATGCGTTGCGGGGAGATCTTTATTAAAGGAAGCCCGAGATTCAAAAGATCCATATCCCTGTACTGGGAATATTTTTCACAAAGACTCAATAGGGAATTTTCATACTCATCACCCTTCTCTATTAAGCTCGCGAGACCCGAGAGTTTAAGAAAATAGAGCCTGCTCCAGTCCTCGTAGTACTTATCAACTATAAAAGATATGTAAGGATTTGAGCGTATATTATTAATCCGCTTGAGAGTATCTGCCGATACGCTCTTTGGTTTTTTATCGATCGGAGTATAAATCAACCCTGAAACAAATGCATAACAGATAGGGACTATATGGGGCTTTCCGGCTTCGTCCACAGTAGCCATTCTGGCAACTCTGGCTGACTCTAAGATTTCCCTTTGTTTTCTGCTCGGCTCTACAATCAAACTAATTTTCCTCCGCGTTCTGTTATCATCTTGAATTATCTAATATCTACTTTATAATACCTTGTTTTATTTTATGGGGGTTGTGCTGTTATTCATATTTGGGGACAGAGGCTGGGGGCCGCGAGCGAACGAAGTATGTGAGCGAGAGCAGGAATAATAATTAGTACAGCGATGCCCGGGAATTATTTAAGAGTGAAATTTCATGGATAATGCAAAGGTTTTTTGCGGGACCTCAAACATCCCACTAGCTACGGCAATATGTAAATATTTAGACATATCCCTTGGGAAAGCTGAGATCCGAAGATTCAGTGACGGGGAGCTTTCGGCCGAAATCTCAGAAAGTGTACGGGGTTCGCACATCTTTGTAATTCAATCCACCTGCCCGCCTACAAACGAACACATAATGGAGTTATTAATTTTATCGGACGCGCTTAAAAGAGCTTCGGCCAGAGAGATTACCGCGGTCATACCATACTACGGTTATGCCAGACAGGACCGGAAAGTAAAACCCAGGGCTCCTATCTCGGCCAAATTGGTAGCTGATCTTATTTCAACAGCGGGGATAAGCAGAGTCGTTACGGTAGATCTTCATGCAGGGCAGATACAGGGATTTTTTAATATTCCTGTCGATCATATTTATGCGACACCCGTTTTTATTGACTACATCAAGAATAAAATGAACGGTGACGATACAGTTATTGTATCACCCGACGCCGGGGGTATGGAAAGAGCGAGGCAGTATGCCAAGATACTTAACGCCGGGCTCGCCATGACGGATAAGAGGCGTCCGAACCCCAATGTAGCCGAGATAATGAACGTAATCGGTGACGTTGAGGGGAAAAACGTTATTGTTGTAGATGACCTTGTTGATACAGCGGGAACTGCTGTTCAAGCGGGGAAGGCTCTGGTAAGAGAAGGGGCTAAGAGCGTCAGTCTTTGCTGCACACACGGTGTGCTCTCAGGAAAAGCTATTGAAAATATACATGATTCTGTAATCAAAGAAGTCATAATAACGGACACCATACCACCAAGTGAAAAGGCGGCGGCTTCTGATCGAATCAAAGTGCTCAGCATTGCAAATCTGCTGGGCGAGGCAATAAAAAGAATAACAAAGGGAGAATCTATTAGCACGCTTTTTAACTAAAGTGGCGCTAGATATATAGAAGGAGTAAGAACAATGGCACAAAACACATTAAATGTATTAAAGAGAGTTAGAATGGGGAAAAGCGGGGCGAGAGCCATCAGAAATGAAGGCAATGTCCCGGCTGTCCTGTATGGAAAAGGTGAAGAGACTTTAGCGCTCGTCATCAACCCCGGCGATTTGAAACAAGCCCTGTCAACAGAGGCCGGAGAGAACACGCTTTTAGAAATAGTCGTTGATAACGACGATGAAAAAATAAAGAAACTCTCGCTTCTAAGAGAAATACAATACGATTATATAACGAGTAAGCCTATTCACTTCGATTTTCAGACACTTGATGTAAGTAAGAAAATTACCGTAAGTGTCCCTGTAGTGATAACCGGTAGATCCAAAGGGGTAATAGAAGGCGGCATACTCGAGGAAATACTAAGAGAGATATCAGTAGAATGTCTGCCAACAAATATTCCTAATTCATTCGAAGTAGACGTGACCGAGCTTGAGATCGGACACTCAATTCACGTAAACACTTTAGAGGTAACGGAAGGAGTTGACATACTACACGAAGATGATGATACAATCGTCACGGTTCAGGCACCTAGAGTAGAGGTAATAGAAACCGAAGAAGAAATTGAAGGCGAAGAGGGTGAAGAGGGTGAAGAGNNGATGAATCTCAAGAAGAGAGCAGTGAAGAGTAGTCAGCAAAATGATATTGGTAGCAGGCCTGGGTAACCCAGGTAAAAAATATAATAATACGAAGCACAACATTGGTTTTTTAGTTGTGGACGAGATAGGCAAAAGGGTCGGAATAGAGTTAACAAAGAATAAGTTTAAGGGCGTTTTCGGGGAAGGGTTCACAGGCGGCAGCAAGCTTGTGCTGTTAAAACCCGAAACCTATATGAATCTGAGCGGGGAATCTGTTTCAAGTATAAAGAACTTCTACGACATTCCGACAGACAATATCATAGTGGTATACGATGAGATGGACTTGCCCCTTGGAAATATCAAGATAAAATCTGGGGGCGGTAGCGCCGGGCACAACGGCATAAAATCGATAATCTCCTCACTTGGCTCAGATGAGTTCACTAGGGTCAGGGTAGGGATTGGAAAGCCGCTCGTAAAAGATTCGGGAGCGGGCCATGTGCTTAGCGGGTTCAGGAAAGAAGAGGGTGAGATAGTTAAAGATTCGATAAAGCGGGCGGCAGACGCCGTTTTTGCAATTATCGAAGAGGGATTAGAAAGAGCAATGAATGAATACAACACAAAAAATAAACAAATACAGAATAGTGAGGAAGTAGATTCTCATTAAAAAAGGAGGTTTAATCAAATGGGAGAAGTAATAGCTGCTCTTTTCGGGCTAATTTTAGGTGTAATCGTTTTAGGCTATGCCTTTATCGTTTACCGCGAAGTAAAGTCCTTGCCCGAAGGCAATGATAAAATGAAAGGAATCGCCGCCTCTATTGAAGAGGGCGCGATGGTGTTCCTGAACAGGGAATACAGAATTATCGGAATTTTCGTACTGGTCGTATTTATCTTATTAGGATTATTTATCGACTGGAGAACGGCTGTAGCTTATGTTGGCGGCGCAGTCTGCTCTGTACTGGCGGGCTTTTTCGGAATGAAATCCGCAACTAAGGCAAATGTAAGAACTGCTCAGGCAGCGGCTACGGAAGGACAGGGTAGAGCGCTCGCCGTCGCATTTAAAGGCGGAAACGTTATGGGACTTTCAGTCGCAGGACTTGGTCTCTTGGGTCTTTCAGTGGCATTTACCTTTGGTATAGGACTTCCCGACAATCCTGAGGACGCTGCCGGACTTGCCGGTTTTGCTCAGCAATTCGGCGAGATAATCGGCGGATTCGCAATGGGCGCAAGCTCAGTGGCGCTGTTTGCCAGGATCGGAGGCGGTATATTTACGAAGGGTGCCGACGTTGGCGCTGACCTCGTAGGAAAGGTTGAAGCCGGAATCCCGGAAGACGACCCGAGAAATCCTGCAACTATCGCCGATAATGTTGGAGACAACGTCGGAGACGTGGCGGGAATGGGAGCTGACCTTTTTGAATCCTACGTAGGCGCCGTAATCGCCACCATTGTTATCGCAGCAGGCTGGGGCAGCAATGAAATCGCACTCATGTCCATACCGATTATTCTTATTGCTATCGGAAGCTTCTCTTCTATAATAGGCTCAAAGAGCGTTGAGTGGATGAAGGACATCGAGCCGCAGTTAGTGCTGAGACGCGCTACATTCTATGCCGGCGGTATATACCTTGCGCTTTCTCTTATAATCCTCCTTATAGTAGGCCTCGTAGACGGTATAGGCGGCTACATAATGTGGATATGGCTATCAGCGGTATTGGGATTACTGGCAGGTATCGCAATAGGACTTCTGACAGAGTACTACACTTCAGGTGCGCCTGTAAGGAAAATTGCTGAAGCATCTCAGACAGGTGTTGCAACAAACATCATCGAAGGGCTTTCAGTGGGTATGGTAAGCACAACTCTCCCTGTTATAACGATAGCGATTGCAATCGGACTATCATATACATTTGCTGGTCTATATGGAATCGGAATAGCTGCAGTAAGTATGCTTGCAACTATCGGTATTACGATGTCGGTTGACGCTTACGGTCCTGTAGCAGACAACGCCGGAGGTATTACGGAGATGTCTGAGCTCGGAGACGACGTAAGAAAAATCACAGACAAGCTGGACTCGCTCGGAAATACAACAGCGGCAATCGGAAAAGGCTTTGCAATCGGCTCTGCTGCACTTGCAGCTCTTGCGCTTTTCGCAGCTTACACAAGAGCCGTGGGGCTTGATTCGATCGACCTCACGCACAGTAACGTGGTAGTCGGATTGCTTCTCGGCGGAACACTACCATTCTTGCTCGGCGCACTCACGATGGGCGCTGTAGGAAGAACGGCACAGAAAATGGTAGAGGAAGTTAGAAGACAGTTCAAAGAAATACCGGGGCTCTTGGAAGGCGAAGCTAAACCCGACCACGCAAAATGCGTTGCTATAAGCACGGATGCCTCGCTTAGGGAAATGGTAATTCCCGGAGTGATCGCAGTTGTAGCTCCTATAGTAATTGGCCTTATTCTAGACGCAGAAGGCCTGGGCGGATTCCTTGCGGGAGCTATCGTATCGGGTGTTATGCTCGCTCTTATGATGGCAAACTCGGGTGGAGCCTGGGATAACGCAAAGAAATATATTGAAGAAGGCAACTTGGGCGGCAAAGGATCTGATGCTCATAAAGCCGCTGTCGTAGGTGATACGATCGGCGACCCGTTTAAAGACACATCAGGACCCGCTATGAACATATTAATTAAGCTCATGTCAATTGTTTCGCTCGTTATTGCGCCGCTATTGATCTGACAAACGAATAAAGAAAATAAAGGGATGCGGCTTACATGCAAAAAGCCGCATCCTTAATTACCTATTAACAAATAGTAAATTACTGGTAATATATAAAAGCTTTTGACATAATCTGTCGTTCTGTGCTTACCCCGAAGGTAGCGTGCAGAACCCTAAAGTCCAAGACAGGAGGTATTAAACATGGCTTTAAAGCCTAATTACTACGAAACTCTCTATGTGGTCAGACCTGACCTCAAAGAAGACGAACTCAGCAAGATCCAATCAAAACTACCGGAATTCATAGAAGCCCATGAAGGCGAAGTAATGAAATCCGATAAGTGGGCCGAAAGGTCACTGGCTTATGAAATATTGGACCATAAAAGGGGAGTCTTTTATATTTTAATATTCAAAGCTCTCCCCACTGTTACAAGAGACATTGAAAAACATCTTCGGTTTTATAATACCGATGTACTCAGATTTATGACTGTAAAGATTACTGAGGAAGTAGCCGTAAGGGAAAAGAACGCTGCTGAAAGTAGCGCTGCTGAGTCCGAAGTCGCGGAGACACCTCCGGCCGCCGAGACAGCGAAGGCCCCAGAGGCCCCTGCAGAACCGGCGCCGACCGAGGAGCCAAAATCTGAAACAGTTGAGACAGCGGCAGATCAGCCGGAAACTCCACAGGAGGTAACACCTGAGGAGACAGCGGCACAGCCACAAGAACAAGAGACTCCTATAGAGGAGCCGACAGAGCCGCAGGCAGCTGAAGCTGAAACCGAGGTGCAAAGCGCGCCCGAAACCGCAGAAGAAGAAGGAGGAAAAGAGTAATGGAATCTCCAAGAAATAGAAGATACTTCGCTAAAAAGAAAGTATGCAGGTTCTGCACAGAGCCTCTTGAGATAGACTATAAGAACGTAGATCTGATGTCGAGATTCATCTCGGATAGAAAGAAGATAGTACCGAGAAGAAATTCAGGGCTCTGCGCGTTTCATCAGAGACAGCTCGCTATAGCCATAAAGAGAACACGCTACATGGCTCTTTTGCCCTACACAGTGCTTCATTAAACGGGCAAATGTTAGGCAGTTGATGCGAGTGATTTAATGATACTATTTAAGAGAAAAGTAATAACCAGAATTATCGGGAGGTTGTCAAAAAATGAAAGTAATATTGACTACTGATGTCGACTCTTTAGGTAGAGAGGGCGATATAAAAGAGGTTAAGAACGGGCTTGCCAGAAACTTTCTCCTGCCCAAAAAGCTTGCCGTTAGAGCAACCCCGGGGAATCTTAAAATCTGGGAGCAAAAAGGCGGAATAATTAAGAAAAAACAGGACCAGCAACAGGGTGAGGCTGAGGGTATAGCCCAAAAACTTGAGGGAGTCACATTACTCATCCCCGTAAAAGTAGGGGAAGAGGAAAAGCTTTTTGGCTCCGTAACCTCACAGAATATTGCGGATGAGCTTGCCAAGCAGGGGCTTGAAATAGATAAGAAGCATATTGTGCTTGACAGTCCGATAAAGTCTTTGGGTAATTACGATATCAAGATAAAACTCTATCACGAAGTTGCTCCGAGCATTTTAGTCCATGTTGTGGACGAGGAAAATCCGGTACCCATTGAAGAGGATGTAGAGGAAGAAGTTATTGAGGAGCTGGTATCAGAAGAACAGGAAACGGCCGCACAAGAAGAGTCCCAGGAGCAAGAGGTAGTGGAAGAGACGGAAGAAGTGGCTGAGCAGACCGAAGAAGAGAATACGGAAAGTCCTGAAGAAAAAGACTAAGAGAACTAAACAAAAATCACTTATAAACAATACCCTTTTAGGTTCGTTACTGTCCCTGCTGATTTAAAATATCCTGATACGTAATCTTTTGGTAACCTGCCGGAGGCTGAAACTCGCTTGCCGGCAGATCTTTACTCTTGACGCTCAGGATTTCTTCTATGACGACAGGGCTGTCGTCTTCAGTGTGATAAATAGTTTTAAGCGGGTAGCCGTTCTGATAAATTTCCCTGAATATCTGATACTCTTGATCGGAAATTGAAGCCGAGCCTCCGACAGTCTGGCTTATGTTTTTTACATCGTTCATGAGCTTTGCCATCTTCTCGAAATTGATCTCGTTATTAAACCCAGGCTCATTGCTAACCCAATATTCTGTGGCTAGTTTGCCGTTTTCAAATATAGAATATTTCGTTGTGTTGTATCCTGCGATCTTGATAGTTTCGTCGGACTTTTCAAGTGTCAGCTTTTTCGCTGCCTGTTCCCCTTCTTTTGTTTGCTGCATCATAGCTTCAAACGATTTTAAATGCTCTTCCATCGTAAGGTGTATATAAACCTTATTTTCGTTGTTCACAAGAGTTATATTGCTTGCTCCCAAATCAAATATAACCGTGGGTTGGTTTCTATCCCCTTTATCTACCTGCTTAAGCTTATTGTCCTGAACGTAGAGAGTGGACTGCTGCTTGTTCGAAGAGCCTTCTTCATAGACAACCTGCTCCATTATAAGGCCTGCATACGCTTCATTGGACAGGGCCAAGGATGTAATAAAAACTAGGAATATAACAAAAAAAATGGATGAAATTATAAAAAATGCTGTTTTATTGATGTTACTTAACATGTAACGTCCCTCCGGGAAATAGGCGGTAATGACCGTTATTAAGGTACAAATAAGATAACCTAAGTTTACGGCATTAGCCAACAATTAATAAATAAAAACATCAAAAATAGCTAGTTAGAATGTCTCTATTGACCCAGTCTCTATCTATGATAGAGTAAAACGGTTAAACGAGATATTTTACGGAGGTAGTAATTCATGGCAGAGATAAAAAGTAATTTTGCACCGATCGGAGAGAAAGAGGTAACCAAGGCTATAGTCGAGGGCTTCGCTAAAGAATTCACCGAATATATTTCAAGCGATGTAATTGTTGTCGGGGCCGGTCCGAGCGGTCTTGTAGCGGCAAAGGATATTGCGAAAAAGAAATATAAAGTGCTTTTGGTTGAGAGAATGAACTATCTCGGCGGCGGGTTTTGGATTGGCGGATATCTGATGAACAAGGTCACTGTAAGAGATCCCGGACACGAAGTGCTGGACGAGATTGAAGTGCCCTATGAGGAAGTCGAAAAGGGACTATACGTAGCTGACGGACCTTACGCGTGCTCAAAGCTTATAGCGATGACATGTGAGGCTGGAGCTAAGATTAGAAACATGACTATGTTCGACGACCTCGTATACAGAGAGAACGGACGAGTAGCAGGAATTGTTATAAACTGGACGCCTATTGCGAATATGCCTAAGGAGATCACTTGTCTTGACCCGATTGCGATTGAGTCAAAGCTCGTAATCGACGCCACAGGGCACGACGCATATTGTGTCAACAGACTATCTCAGCAGGGTCTCTATAAAAAACTTCCGGGTCACGGCTCCATGTGGGTCGAGAAATCGGAGCAGGCTCTTGTTGAGTATACGGGGCTTGTACACCCAGGGCTGATCGCTTGCGGTATGTCGGTTAATACTACATACGGACTCCCGAGAATGGGACCTACGTTCGGCGGTATGCTGCTTTCAGGAAAGAAAGCCGCACAGGTGGCAATAGACATACTCGAAGGAAAGGAACAAGAACAAGCAAGAGCGTAAACACATAACTACAATCCGAGGAGGCTCAATAAGCATGAGTCTCCTCTTTTTCCTACCCTATTTAATCAATTCCAGGCATTCATCACACGGCATTCCCTCGTATTGTACTCTGAGTACGTCCTCCTGCCAGTGTGAGTTATAAAGACAGCACGCCTTATTATCACAAAAAGCTTTTCCGCTCATATGGTAGAAGACAGCTTGAAGCGCGTATGAACACAGTATGGAGGAAATTTTAGGGTCGTCGTATTCTACAAATCTTCCCTTGTACATTTCATCCAGCACGCCTACCTCCTTACCGCTTTGAATCAAACCACCTTTTATAAAGTAATATTCCCTGGGCTTAGCCGGAGCCTCGATTAATCCCGAGGTGGATATCAAAGAGGGAACCCCCGTGAGCACTACGCGAGCGTGATATCTTCTGTCTTCAAAAGTCCCGAAAAGCCTGGAGGTGAATATGAGGTGTAGATAATCATCTCCGAGCTCAAGAAGAACTCTCTCAGACAGTGCTCTGTGGAATATTCTTTCAAGCCAATATCCGTCATAGAGAACCCCTTCAGTATTTTCCCTCCCTAAGAGTCTATTCATTTCGGAATTTACTTGAGCACTGTTCGGGACGGATAGTTTCGTTATATCTGATGATATATCGTCTACCACAGCGCCAGAGAGTATCTCGGCAATAGAAGTAAGACTATCATTGGATAGCTCAAGGAAACTAATGACATTGCCGCGGTCCTCTGTTTGGAATCCGTATCTTGCAAGATATTCCCGTATTGCAGAGATATTGAGTGATCCGGACGGGTAGTCGGAATAAATAAAAGTTTTTATGGGACGGCTCATTTAAGATGTATAGATGGTGCTGATAGTGCAAAGATTTAATCTGAAATTTTAGCTATAACTTCTATTTCAACGGGCGCATCTAGGGGAAGCTCTGAAACACCTACTGCCACCCTCGCGTGGCGTCCAGCTTCACCAAAAATTTGAAAGAACAACTCAGACGCCCCGTTCATCACGTTGGCCTGCTGGTTAAATCCCGGGGCGCTTGCTACATATCCCGTTATTTTTACGATCCTCTCGACCCGGTCTAAGTCGCCAAGCTCATTCTTTAGCACAGCTATAGCGTTCACAGAAGCTCTGCGTGCAGCTTCCATGCCCTGCTCCAAAGACACTTCAGAGCCTACTTTACCCTTTCTGGTCAGCTCCCCTTTTACCATGGGGAGCTGACCAGATATAAATATCAATTGTCCTGAAATAACTGCGGGCACATACGCACCTAAAGGTGTCTGGACCTCGGGGACCTCGATCCCAAAATCCGCTAAGCGCTCCTCAGCCTTTATTGTCATCGGCATCCGTCTTAAGTGCTACGTAGATAGTGCTGGTTCCTCGCTGAATTAAAAAGAGCACATTTTGTCCGGATTCAGTGGAGTCCATTGTGTTTCTGTAATTATCAAGATTAGCGATCCGGTCTTTGTTTATCTCAAGGATTACATCTCCCGGTCTGAGCCCTGCAACAGCCGCTATGCTGCCACTTTGCACATCTGTAATAATCACACCCATGGAATGCTCAACGCCAAAGCGCTTCTTTACACGAGGGGTAATCTCTTGAACGACGAGTCCCAGGTTCTGCTCAACCGCCTTTCCCGGGGTACGTCTCGAGCTCTGAGCGACCTCATCCGGAAGCTCGCCGAGCTTTATTTTCAAAGTCTTCTCTTTTCCGCCCCTTATTACCTTCATCTTGGTTTTAGTCCCTGGCGCATAAGAAGCTACCGTTTTAGGCAGATCGGGCATTTCTTCTATCGTTGTCCCGTTGAATTCGACTATTACGTCCCCTCTCTTCAAACCCGCTTTGTCTGCCGGGCCATCGGGGCTGACGTCAGCTACAAGTGCGCCCTTCTCACCGTTTAAATTAAGCCCCTCGGATATCTCGGGCGTAACCTCTTGTACGTACACACCGATCCATCCCCGGACTACTTTTCCAGAGTTACGGAGCTGCGCCACTACGTCCTTTGCCATATTGATAGGTATGGCAAACCCAATCCCCTGTCCGCCTGCTATGATAGCGGTATTAACACCTATTACTTCACCGTCGAAATTAAATAGAGGTCCGCCGCTGTTGCCGGGGTTAATTGCCGCGTCCGTCTGTAGGAAATCGTCATATGAGCCGAGCCCGAGGGATCTTCCCTTGGCGCTTATTATTCCGGCCGTTACAGTATGTCCGAGACCAAACGGATTCCCGATTGCTAAAACCCAGTCGCCTATCTCAAGCCCTTGAGAGTTTCCGAACTTCACTGCGGGCAGCTTAGTCTCGGGTTCTATTTTAAGCAGTGCTAAATCCGTTTTAGGGTCTGTTCCTATGGTCTCCGCCTGATAACTGTCCCCGTTTTGCATTATTACTTTTATATCGGTTGCTCTTTCCACTACATGGTTATTGGTAATGATGTAGCCGTCTTCACTGAATATGAAACCCGAGCCGAGGCCCTTTCTCTTGAATTCCTGCTCAGGGGCGTCGCCGAAGTAACGCTTAAAAAAGTCTTGAAACGGGTCTCCCTGCTCCTCTCCGCCGAATGGTGATTGATATGAGAAGCTTCTTCCTTTGCTAACGCTCGTCGTACTGATGTTTACAACCGAAGGACTCAGTTGTTTAACAAGGGGCGAAAGGGATTGATACTCGCCGCTCTGGGCTATAGCTTCCATATGAGCTCCTGAAAAACCTACACATAACACCATGATTAATATGAGAATTCTTGCCAATTTCGGCATGGCTTTAATACCTCCGACTAACATTATTATTGATTAATTTATAGTGGTTAAATTAAATACCGCTCCCATCATATATAAATAATCAATACGCTCGCACACACGTATCTGTAAAAAGTATGAATAAAATTATAACTGATGATTCCCTATCTTGAAGAAAATATTCATGCCGAGAATTGAGCGGGATGGGGTCGGTGATATGTGGATATTAGAGGAACTATATGGGTTCTTTAAGCATACTGTCCCAATAGTTGAAATGAATTTTTTTCGAAAATAGCTTCAGCACGAGATTTCTGAGAGAAGAAACCGCTTTACTGTTGGCATATGCGAATTTGCCCATCATGCGAGACTGGTTTTGTATTTTATCTACGCGGGAGCGCCTCCTGGTCATGTGCGCCTCAAGAGCATGACTGATATATTTTGAATCGGCTCTACAGAGCTCATCCGCCATAACTGCAGCGGATTCCATGGCCATCGATACTCCACCGCCTGCTGTTGGAAGAACAGCGTGCGCAGAATCCCCTATGAGGCCGACTCTACCCTTATACCACTTGTCTATCTGGAGATCGTAATAATCACTATGATAAATCTCATTCGGATCATCTAAATGGGAAAGTATTTCAGGCACTATTCCGTTAAACCCTTGAAAATTCTCGTTTATTCTGTCAATCCTCCCATCAATCGGGTCGGGAATACCTTCAGGGCTTCTGATGCTTGTGAATACGGACAGGCGACCTTTAGTGGGCCATATGCCAAGAAACTTGCCTGTTCCCCAGTACTCCGCGATTTGGGTTGGCTCTAAAATCCCGGATTTAACCCAAAAATTCCAGCCCGTCATTCCGCCGAATGTAGGCTGGACTTCCCCGAAAACTTGTCTCCGGGTCTCAGAATTCACTCCATCACAGCCAAGCACCAGGTCGTATGTTTCCTCGGAACCGTCACTGAAAGTAACAAACACCTCGTCATTTGTCTGTTCCATATTCTGAACCCGAGTATCCATGCGGATAAATTCGGGATCAACTGCTTTTCTGAGAACGTTAATTAACTCGGGCCTGTAGATGCTTATCATTGGACCGTACTTCTCTGTTACAGGAAGCACCGAATAGGATTGAAGCATTTCTCCGCTCTCGTCCCACACATTATAATCTGAGAACGGAAGCCCCGCTTCAAGTAAATCTTCATAGACCCCTAAGCCTTTTAAGATGCGGCTTCCGGCAGGCCAAAGCACTATTATATAACCCACGTTGCCGTACTCTGGAATACGCTCTGCCACCGTAGGTCTGAACCCTCTTTGCTGCAATAACCCCGCAAGCGTTAGTCCTGCTATACCGCCGCCTACTATGAGTATGCGCATATCTGTGCCGTATCTGACCGGCAGGCTGTACTTTTCGGTATCTACCATGCTCATTATTCTATCCGCCTATTATTAAAATAATATGAATATCCCAACTATTCTTATACCTAGAATATATACATAAATCAGGATTTTTAAAGGTTTTTATTTTCTGGGAGTATGAGTTATCAATAAGAAAACATTGCAGCTCTAATATTGAGGCACTTCATTTTCTGAAGCCGTACAGATTTCAAGCTCGAGCCCGTCTGGGTCTAAAAAGTGGTAAGCAGTGATTTTCCCGCTCTCATCTCTCTTCTCTTCAATAAAGCGGATTCCCTTTTCTTTTAACAGCCGGCTTGATTTCTCCAAATCTCCAACTAAAAATGCTATATGGTTTACACCCTCAACATCTGCCGTGTCGCCTGCCGCGCGATTCTTATCCTCTGTTAAAGCTATAAGCACTTGTTTCTTATTTCCGAGGAAAGATTTTTTCTGTTCCCCGCTCTCCCGGCCATCTAGTATGACGTCCAGTCCCAGAACACCCGAATAGAACTCAAATGCCCTGTCCATATCGCTCACGACTATAGCGGCGTGGTCTATTTGTTTAATCATGCCGCCCTTGCCTTTAAGTTTTCGAAGCCATTCCATTCTGACCTCCGGTCCTGAACATATAGAGACGCTATATCATATTGAATTTACCCAAGATAACCCAGCTTGCTACCGCGATAACGAGTAATACTACTAAAGAGGTAAGCCAGTAGCTCCCAAGTAGGGAGCGCAGAAAACCCTCTCTAACATTGACTATTTTTGTGTACGTATCATATTCGGTGCTGGTCTGATCATATATAGGCTCTTCAATATCAACTATTACGGATAAAAGAAGGGGCTGGTACCCAGCTTTTACAGGTGTCACATACCACTGCCATTTGATGTCTTCAGCCGGAGCAACGGTTTCGGACCTGGCGCCGTGGTCATCCGGAAAGAGGTCCCGGGAGTTGAACGAATCCTCCACCGGCTGTACTTCAAAACCTTTTCCCGAAAGTAATACAAGCAAGTCCTGGCTCAGTTTCAGGCTCTCTACTTGCGATTGCTTTTGGAGAGCTGAAATAAGCCCGTCTATAAAGTTTTTGCTTACCAGAGCTTCGACAAGATAGGTACCCTGGAGCTGCATATTCTTAGGCGGCTCAAAAACGATTTCGCCTGGGGCGCTGTTATTAATTTCGCTGCCGATCGAGTTAAGCAGTGAGGGCGGCGGCGTGGGCGGCACGGGCTTTGGGGTAGCTGCAGGCAGGGGGGCTTCGACTGTAACTAATTCTGGGTCAATCTCGTCCGTGTCTGTAGTCTCTTCCTCAAGAGATTTTGGGAGATTAGGCTCGGTATCCTCGTTCTCCTCAAGAGTCTGAGTCTCGGGCAGGCTCTCCTCTTCGATGACAACTGGAAGCTCGTATATGACACGCACTCTTCTGTTACTAGCAAGGGCTTCCTGAGTCTCGCCCGACGAAAAGCGGTCGGTTCCTCCCTTGGGAGCTACGCTTAAGTTTTCCGATGGAACGCCTCTGTTAATAAGGTAATCCTTTACGGACTGAGCCCTTTGCCCTGATAACTCTAAGTTATAGTCGTCATCTCCGGTAGAGTCTGAATATCCTTCAAGCACCGCTATCGTTTCGGGATTATTTATAAGAGTATCTGCATGCCGGTTAAGACCGTCTTTAGTATCGGAGCTTATATCGTTATTATCTGAGTCGAATAAAACATCAAATATCACTTCCTCATTTTGTATTTCTTCGCTTTGGGTTTGTGCCCCTGAGATTCCCGCTCCTGTAATAAAAAAGATATAAAAACACGTTACCGCTAGTTTGATACTTATGTTTAATGTCCTTGAAGCTTTATTCATCCTGTGCTCATTACTCCCATAGCCGGAATAGAAAATTGTTACTCTGAAATTTACCCTATGTGCTGAGCAATCAAAATCACCATTTTTTTATTTACACTCCGCCGTAGGTGCTATACTAATTTATGTTGGTGCCCACGTGCAAATTTGATTCACATACAGCCGGGTTAATAATGGATAAAGATATTCAGACAAAAGTACATAATTCAATCTCGGCAATAGACAAAGAGCAGTATAACGCTATTGTAGACCCCCAAAACCCATTTCTCGAATATGAGTTTGTAGAGGCTCTCGAGAAATCGGGCTGTGTTGGTCCGAGAACTACCTGGAACCCCCGTTATATTGTACTAGAAGAAGGGGGCAAGATAGTAGGCGCCCTTACTTCATATATAAGACTTGATTCTTACGGTGAGTATATTTTCGACTGGGAGTGGGCGCGCGCTTTTGAGAGCTCGGGACTGAGCTATTATCCGAAAATGGTTGTGGCGATTCCGTTTACTCCTGCAACAGGGGTCCGGATACTCGTCCACCCGGAGTACTCGTTTGAAGAGTGCGCAGAATATCTTGTAAAACGCCTTATTGATGTTTCAATTGAGGAAAACTGCTCCTCGATACACTTCTTATTCCTGACCGATAAGGAAAAAGGCTTCCTGGAAAATATGGGATTTCTGACCAGAAAAACTCACCAGTACCACTGGAAAAACAAAGGGTATAAGAGTTTTGACGATTTTCTGTGTGACATGCGATCGGGCAGGAAGAAACAGATACGGAAAGAAAGAAAGTACTTACAAGAGTCAGGGCTTGAGATAAAGATCGTAGAGAAAGATGAAATCACTGAAGAGCATATGGACGCTATATGGGAGTTCTATATGGACACCCACTCAAGAAAGTGGGGAAGCGCTTATTTAAACAGAGAATTTTTTGATTTGATGTATGAGAATTTCCGTCACCGGATTGTCCTCGTAATGGCAAAGGACGGGAATATCTGGGTGGGCGGAACCTTTAATATAGTGAAGAATGAGAGTCTTTTCGGGCGGTATTGGGGAGCTGCATACAACTACAAAAATCTCCATTTTGAATGTTGTTTCTACAAATTAATAGATTATTCTATAGA
This sequence comes from Candidatus Dadabacteria bacterium UBA2774, assembly GCA_002352485.1. Lineage (GTDB taxonomy): Bacteria > Desulfobacterota_D > UBA1144 > Nemesobacterales > UBA2774 > UBA2774. Next base: position 246 of record DEIM01000180.1, on the reverse strand, counting down.
TAGGGGGGTACAGGTTTTTGAAGCCGGAGCGCAGGGTGAGCATAAATTTTTAAGGGGTTTTGGAGCGGTGCCAACATACAGCTCGCATTATATATTTCACGAAGGAGCCTCTACTGCGATTGAGGATTATTTAAGGGGAGAAACAGAGTATACGGATAACCTGATAAAACAATATAACAGGCAGTCCCCGCTCAAATATCTATACGGAAAGTAATAGAGAATGGAAGACGGAAAAATTAGACCCGA
>DEIM01000157.1 GCA_002352485.1 Candidatus Dadabacteria bacterium UBA2774 | reverse complement strand
CTCATTACAGTCTCGACGAAGTCCGGGTAAACGAGCTGCCCGTTCTCGCCTATGGCCTGCCACATGAGTCCCTGTGTTATACCGCTTGCCCACATAGAGATGTAATAGAGCAATATCCCTAAGAATCCTACCCAGAAATGCCAGTTCTCAAGCTTGACGCTGTAAATTTTGGTCTTCCAGAGCTTGGGTACCAGATAGTAGATGATTCCGAATGTCAGGAAACCGTTCCAGCCCAACGTGCCTCCGTGAACGTGTCCGATAATCCAGTCAGTGTAGTGAGCCAGAGAGCTTACCGACTTTATAGACAGCAGCGGTCCCTCGAACGTGGACATTCCGTAGAATGTTACGGCAACAGCTAAAAATTTGATTATCGGGTCTGTGCGGAGCTTATGCCATGCGCCGCGGAGCGTTAGCAAGCCGTTAATCATACCGCCCCAGCTAGGTGCCCAGAGCATGAGGCTGAATACCATACCTATGGTCTGTGCCCAGTCGGGAAGAGCGGTGTTTAAAAGATGATGCGGCCCGGCCCAGATGTAAATGAAAACCAGGGACCAGAAATGAACGATCGAAAGTTTGTAACTGTAGATAGGTCTGTTCGCAGCTTTGGGGACGTAGTAGTACATGAGTCCCAGAAAAGGAGTGGTAAGGAAAAATGCCACAGCGTTGTGACCGTACCACCACTGAACCAGAGCGTCCTGGACGCCTGAGTATACCGGATAGCTCTTTAAGATCGCAACGGGTATTTCGATCGAGTTCACTATGTGAAGCATCGCTACAGTGATAATCGTTGCTATATAGAACCATATCGCGACGTATAGGTGCTTAACTCTTCTGATGGCTAACGTGCCGAAGAAATTGACGGCAAAGACTACCCATATTACGGCGATCCCTATGTCAAGCGGCCATTCGAGCTCGGCGTACTCTTTACTCATCGTATAGCCGAGCGGAAGGGTTATGAGGGCTCCCACAATTATGAGCTGCCATCCCCAGAAGTGAATATTGCTCAACATGTCAGAGAAGTTCCTTGTCTTACAAAGCCTCTGTGTCGAGTGGTAGATGCCCGCGAATATTATATTTCCACCGAACGCGAATATTGCTGCATTTGTATGCAGGGGTCTGATTCTCCCGAATGTCAGCCATTCGAGCTCCATATTTGCCGGCCAGAAAGCAAGCTGGAGAGCTGCTAGCAAACCGACCAGAAAAGCTGCAGCCCCCCAGAATAACGTGGCGTATAAAAATTTAACAACTATGTCGTCGTCGTAAACGACTCTATCCAACATCCCAGCCCCAGCTTGGTTAACTCCGCTCATGAGTCTGTATCCTCCGTTTTATTTTTATTCGTATTCTCTGTTTCATAGTCATCGAGCAACATCCTATGCCCGGGTGTTTCAAGATCGTCATACTGCCCTTTACGCGCGGCCCAGATAAATGCGAAAAGAAATGAGATTGCAATTGCTATAGATACACCGAGTGTAAGAAATATTATGTTCATAATTTTGTTTTTAGCTCCTTAAACCTCGGATTTTGTTGTCCGTATAGAGACGATCCAATAAGCAGTAGCGAGCTTAGAGGCATGAGGACGGCCGCTATTAATGGGCTTATAAACCCGAGAAGCGCAAACGATCCGGCGGCTACGTTGTAGAGTATGGAGAAGATAGTATTTCTGTGCAGCGTATCTTTAACAGACCCGCTTTGATTTATTAGCTCAAGAACCGAGAAAAGGTCGTTATTAAGTATATAGGCGTCAGATACCTTCATGCTTTCCTCGACGCTTCCCTGAATAGCTATGCCAACGTCTGCCGATGTTAGAGCGCCGGCATCATTGAATCCATCGCCTATCATCATGGAGTATCCGTCTTTAGTCTCGGATATTATTCGGGCTTTTTCCTCAGGAGTTTTCTCCCAGAAAACCCTGTCCTCGGCAATTCCGAGCCTCTTGCCTGTGAGCTTGACGCTGCTCTCTCTGTCTCCGGAGAGTACAAATACGTTCTTACCCCTGTGTTCAAGCTCATCGACTACGTATTTCGCGTCTTCTTTGAGTGAGTCGCCAAGGAATATTTCGGATATCGGATCTCCGTCCTCACTAATAACTATTTTGGTCGAGATTATTGCGTTTATATCGCTGTGCTGATCGATACCCTCTGAAATAAGCGAGTAAGAGCTGCCGTTTACGCTTGCTTCTACCCCTTTTGAGGGAACCACTCTGAATTTATTAACCTTCAGGTCCGGAAGCTCTTGGTCGCCGAGAAAACCGACTACCGCTCGGGCCACAGGGTGGGTCGACTTTCTCTCTATTGCCAATATAACGGCTTTGTCTTGAGTAGTCAGCGCGTCAGTATCCCATTTAAGGATTTTGAATACGCCCTTTGTCAAGGTGCCTGTCTTGTCGAAGAACACGTTTTTAATATTCGGGAGCTTATCGAATATAGAAGTATCTTTTACGAGATAGCCTTTTTTCATCCCGGATTTGATAGACAGGCCAAGTGATAGTGGAAGCGCAAAAACAAATGCGCAGGGGCATGCTATGAGCACAAACGCGATCACTCGCCTTAACGCCTCACCCGGAGTGTAAAGCGATGAGATTGCGAAAAATGATACTATAGCCAAAACGCCGACGACTAGAGTGAACACGGTTGCGAATTTGTCGCTCTTTGTGGTGAAGCTGAATTTGTTTTGGTAGTTTCTGTTAACCGAATCGAGTATTTCACCTATGCGAGTGTATTTCCCGGTCTTGTTCACCCTTACTACAGCCTCTTCTGATTCGAGCACGGAGCCCGCATACACTTGGCTCCCCTTAAGCACTTTTACGGGTATGTTCTCACCCGTGAGAACACTTAGGCTGAGCTCTGAAGATTTAGAAAGAAGCTCTCCGTCTACGGGCATGCGCTCGCCTTTTAATAGCTTGATTACTTGTCCGGATTCCAGGCGCTCAATCGGCATAAGGGCATATTCTTTTGTTTGATCGTCCCGTATAAGCACCCTGTTAGAGGAAAATAGACTCCTGCTTAAGGGCTCTGTGCCGGCTGCCCGGTCCTGGACTATTTTAAGAAAATAGCGGCTTGCAAGAAGTAAAAATACGAAGGCCGTGATTGAGTCAAAGTAGACCTCTCCTGTGCCTTTAAAATAGCTGTATGCGCTGAGTAAAAAGCCTGCGAGAATTACAAACACTACCGGTATGTCTACTGTGGCACGCTTGATCCTTAAGGAGCTCCAGACGCTTTTATAAAAAGGGTAGGTGCAGTACGTTACTACAGGCAGCGTAAGCAAGAGGTTGAGAAGGCCGAAATAGTCTTTGAACGCTCCTCCTGCGCCTGAATAAATCGCTGCCGACAAGAGCATGATGTTACCGGCACATACCGCTGCTACGGCTATTCTTATGAGTGCGGTTCTGCTCTCTCTTTTTTTGAACTCGCGTACTCTCTCGTCACCGTCGATTTTTATGGGATGCGCTTTGTAACCGAGCTTTTTTACCGTCGCCGGGAATAAGGAATAATGACCAGTTTCTTTAAATTTTACACAAGCCGTGTTGTCAGACATGTTGAGTGAGACAGAGGAGATGCCGGGTGCAAATTCGGGGATTTTTTCAAGGAGCCAGAGACACGCGGCACAGTGTATGCCCTCGATGTAGAAATTCATGGTGAGGGGGTCGTCTTCTCTGGTGTATAGCTCTTTAAAACTGTCTGTATTGAGATATTCGTATGATTCTCCCGAATCGGTATCGAATGGGGTTTCTATTTTGCCTGTGAATTGAGCGTCCCTGATCTTGTAGAAATCATCAAGACCGAGATTGTGCAGAAGCTGGTAAACAGACGAGCAGCCGGTGCAGCAAAAATACCTGCCTTCCGACTCGACAGTGTTTGAGGCTGTGAGTGTGTCCCCGCAATGGTCGCAACATTGAGCTTTCAGAAGCTCTTCAGGTTTCTGTATGGAGCAAGTGGTCGAGTTTTCCATTGTACTAGTAGTATGATATCCACATATATAATGGCAAATACAATGCCATAGATAAATCTAATAATTACAAGGTAATTGCTTGCAACTGGCGTGTACGATGTATGAATGTCTGACACATGGTCTGGTTAGAGATACTTTAAGAGGGTAGAGCTCTGGGATTTATCTCTGTGTAAAAGATATAAAAAAGGGAGCCGAAGCTCCCTTTTTAAAGTTAAATTATATTGTATAAGTTGGTTGCCGATTAGGCGGTTACTTTTCTTCTGCGGATAGCAAAGAACCCGACTAATCCCAGGACTCCCGCCATTGCAATAAGGCCCCATTCGGAGAGCGTTGGTATCGGTCTTGCTAATCCTGTAGGGATGCCGCAATCAAATGCTAAACCTTTCATGTCTATATCAAAATCTCCAATATTTTGCTGAACACCAGTAGTTGTAATAGACTCAAAAGCAGCAAAATTAGCAACAAGAAACACATTACCACTCTGATGTACCATCGCTGTACGCTCACCATAATCATCTAATATTGGTGTAATAACTCCGGTGCTAAGGTTTATAGACTCAAAAACATCTCCAGAATTATGATACATGAGACCATCAACAGGATTAAACGCAATAACCTCACCATCGCCCCCATTACCTAGTGTCTGAAAAAATGTGGGTACACCAGTATTCTTATTGATTGTGAAAAGAGTTTCGGGGTTCGAGCCCCCGTTTCCGGTAACTCCATATAGTGTGCCCGATGAGTCAAAGGCTATTGACGAAAAAGCATCTCCGGTATTACCTATCTCACGAGCTTGACCCGTAAAGGGATTAACCACTGCTAATATTCTGGGGTTAGTTGTTTCTGGTTCTGTTACATTTAATACCACATAACAGACCCCAGTAGTAGGGTCTTTTGCCATTCCGTTACATCCCCTTACATTCCTACCTGGGAGAGTTATAACTACTTCACTGAGTGTGGCTCCTGTATTCTGGTCAATTGTAAACAAGCGATGTTCGAAATCATCAAATGGTACCTCACAAGAATATAATGTCTGTGCGTTACCTGATAGTGTAAAAGTAAGTAAAATCAGAATTGTAGCAATAAACGTAAAGATATATACTAGTTTATTGTTTGTACTAACCATAGTACCTTCCTCCTTTATAGCTATCAATTAATCAGCATTATACAATAATAGCAAATGAATGTACAGCTAGTTTAAGGCTGGAGATAGGTGCTAGTATTACAGGTTGAAGCCCTTGTGAGCTATTTGAATTACTGGAGCCGAGGAACGGAGTTGGACATCATTATTCATAAGGGAGCCGAAGCTCCCCTTAAGTTATTAATTTGAAGTGTTGTTAGATTTTAAGCAGTTACTTTACTTCTTCGGATAGCCATTAATCCTACTATTCCAAGAAGAGTTGCCATGGAGATTAGACTCCATTCGCTGAGAGTTGGAACGTTTCTTGTTAG